>JBILXT010000305.1:0-8884 GCA_044378235.1 Planctomycetaceae bacterium | reverse complement strand
GGAACGGCCTATGCCGTCTGGGTTGGCATCGGGACGTTCGGCACAATCGTGATGGGGATGGTTTACCTGGGTGAGCCCGCAAATGCCGGTCGCGTTTTCTTTCTGATTCTGCTGCTGATTGCCCTCATCGGATTGAAACTCACGGCACAGTGATCGGCGATCGGCAGGACAATTTCCCTTGAGCGAATTCTCCGTAACCAACCAATAGAAAGGCCAATTTGTGATCGCTCACAAATTGGCCAAAGCGGAGGCGGTTTACTGGACTCGCAAGTGTGCCAGCTTTCGATAATTTGAATGTGGCAGGTTCGAGTCTTGTTCCGGGACGTTTGGCTTTAGTGGCTTGTACCTGGATGAGGTTTCGTTCTTCAACGGGGTCATTGGAGAGATCATGGAGTGCGGGACGCTGGGGCCTTGGGATTCTTCCTTTAAGCCCCATTCAGGCGCTATCGGATCAGTTCCGCCCGGCTCCGCTTGAATTGTCTTGCGACCGCTCCGGCTCGTTGGAAACGTCCGGGGAACTCAGTGCCACGCGGAAGCCGACGTAGTTGGAGCGAGTGTCCGGAGGGAAACCATTCATCCTACACCCTGACTTGCCTAACACTGCAGGACGCATCCAATCGCCGCCACGCTTCATTCGGAGATCGCCCTCCTTGGGGCCAGTGGGATCGCTGACTGCGCCCTCGGGGTAATCACCAGCCCAGTCGCTGCACCACTCCATCACATTGCCGTGCATGTCATACAGCCCCCAGTCGCTCCTATTCTTCTGACCGACCGGCTGCGACAGGCCTTGACTGTTCGAATTGAACCAGCCGTAGTCTTCAGCTAATTCCAGCCCTCCAAACCCGAACGGCGCGTTACCGCCAGCACGGCATGCGTACTCCCACTTGCTCTCCGTCGGTAAGCGATACACTCGACCGGCCGCCCGCTCCTCGGGCAACTCCGAAAGCCTCTTGCAGAACTCGACAGCATCCTCCCATGAAACCTGATCGACGGGATGATTCGAGTTTGGTGAAGTAGACCTCGCCGTCTGCCTGACTGAACGATAACGGGCGGGATCTCCGCAATCGGTGGCGCATTGCTGGCGATGCGCCGGCACGTTTAGAATGTAGCGGCAATCCGGCCTCCTGTTCTAAGGCACCTCTCTGCTGGGAATGAATGCATGTTGTTTTTTCGAATTGCTGCACACCTTGCCTTTTGCGGAGTGTGCCTGTTGTGCGGTGGTGGGGCCTTTGGAGCAGACTACGTCGTGGTGGTCTCAAAGGCGACGCAGAGCAATTCTGAGTGGAACAAGGTGGTCGAGGAACTCGTCACCAAACATCAAGCGGAAGTGGTCGTCTACGACAATCACATCAGTGAGTCGCTGCCCGCATTGCGTGAGACATTCCCTCGCTACGCCTGTTTCGTGGCGACGAGCAAAGAAGCAAGCCGGCAAATGGTCGCCGACGTCCATCGACTGACACGCACGCTCGACGACGATCCCTATGCCGACGTGTTCTGGGGAATTTTGACCGGCTACGACGCTGCGAACGCCCTTGCGATCGCCAGGGAGCGCGAGCCACTCGTGATCCAGCGCGTGGCCTCCGGTACGGAACTGGCGATGGACCGGGTCACCGAAGGCATGTGGTACTGCGAGCTCGAACAGAATCGCATGGTTCGCAAAACACCGGGTGGCGAGGCGAAGCAGTCTCAGGGGCCGAGCGACACGACTCAGGCACTCGCGTCAACGCTTACCGAATACAAGGCCGATTTATTCGTCACCTCCGGTCACGCAACCGAACGCGGCTGGCAGATTGGTTTTCGCTATCGCAATGGAGAATTTCAATCCAAAGCAGGCGAGTTGTTTGGGGTTGATACCATGGGAACAAGGATACCAATTTCGTCGGCGAATCCCAAGGTGTACTTGCCGATCGGAAACTGCCTGATGGGGCATATCGATGGTCCTGACGCGATGGCGCTGGCGTTTATGAACAGCGCTGGTGTGCGGCAGATGATGGGCTATACGGTACCCACCTGGTACGGCTATGCAGGCTGGGGCTGCCTTGATTACTTCGTCGAACAGCCGGGTCGCTACACGTTCGTCGAAGCCTTCTTTGCCAATCAGCATGCTCTGATTGACCGTCTGGAAATGAACTTTCCGGATATTGCCAGGCTCGATACACCGCCGGGCTCGATGCCAAGCGGAAAGTTGACTCTCTCCGATGCGGCCAGGAAAGCCGGTCTCTCCGATCACGATGGCCGTGGTTTGTTGCATGACCGCGATGTGGTCGCACTGTACGGTGATCCGGCCTGGAGCGCAAAGCTGGCGCCGGGCAAGCTCTCGTATGAGCAAACGCTGACAGAAGTTGCAGCGGGTGTGTTCGCGCTGGAGATCAAGCCGCTGTCAGGCGAGAAGTCCTTTGAGCCCGTGAATCAGAACGGCTCGCAGCGCGGCTGGCGACCATTCGTGCATTTTTTCCCCAACCGTCTAAAGGACATCGAGATCATTTCTGGGAAGGAACTCTCACCGGTCATCACCGACAACTTCGTGCTCATTCCCAATCCGAGGATCTGTGATCCGAACAAGCCCTGTCGCGTGGAGTTTAAGGCGACCTTTGTCACTCCGCAGTCTTCAACGAGGTAGGGCACATTTCGCCTGTTGCTCGGAGGCAGCAGGAAGTCGCGTGGTGTTGAGCATTTTCGATTCAGGCATTTGCTCCGTTGTTTGATCGACTGGGGATCTCGGCGGTGATCTGGTGTCGGCTGGTGAAGAATTTTGACAAACTCATTAGTGTTGTGGCCGATCAGCCGGCTCGCATCGATGAATATCGTTCGAAGAACAGTTCTAGCCGTTATCGCAGTCGCAGGCAACCTCGGGAACTGCTGTCGACGATGTAACCCTTTCCGGAGAAGGGCCTCCGCAAACACGGACGATGTCTCGAGTATTGGTCGCGTGAGACGCCCCCTGGCCCCCTGATTACGGCAAGACGAGCAAAGAACCAGATGCGTTTTTCGTGTCGCGGAGTTATCCTAAGGGAGTCTCGTCATCCTGAAAGGGTCAAATCGTGTCGACAGCACTCAAGAGAATCACGCCGCAGGAATATCTGATTCGCGAACGCCAGGCGTCAATAAAAAGCGAATTCTATCAGGGCGAAATCTTCGCGATGGGCGGCGGCTCGGCGAATCACAGCCTGATCGCAGCGAATTTCGCAGGAGAAGCTCGCAACGCGCTCAAGGACAAACCTTGCACCGTTTTCAACAGCGATCTTCGAGTGCAGGTTCAGGCCACGGGTCTGTATACGTACCCTGACGCGACGATCGTTTGCGGCGAACAGATATTTGATGACGATCACCGCGACACGCTTCTCAATCCCACGGTAATCGTTGAAGTACTGTCTGATTCGACCGAAAAATACGACCGCGGCAAGAAGTCCAACCACTATCGCCAGATCAAATCCCTGAAGGAGTTGATTCTGATTGCACAGGATCGACCTCAAGTCGAACGATTCACTCGCCAGCCGAACGGCGACTGGCTGTTTAACGAACAGAAAGAACTGTCTGCGGAGTTTGAATTGAAATCGCTCGGCATTTCGGTCGCCATGTCAGAATTGTATCGCGGTGTGAAATTTGAACCGACTGAAGAAGGATAGAAGTCGAGTATGTTTGGGTTCCTGAAGCCGACTGGTCGCATCTCAGAATGGCGACAAAGCTATGCGCGTGTCTGCCAGACTCAGCGGCGCATGTTCGGGCTGACTTCGCTGCCATTCTTGAGCTATGAAGCCACCTTTCTCTATCAGTTGGCCGTTGACACGAGATTGATCCCTGCGCTTTCGTCTGATGCTCCGGAATGTTGTCGGCTGAGAAGATTGCGAAACCCTGAACAACAGCCGGACACTGCTGTCGCTGAGTTCTGCGCTGCATTTGGAATGTTGCTGGCCGGGGTCAAGCTGCAGGATGATGCTGACGATCACGGACGATGGCATAACAGATTCGCGCTGTGGAAGTATGCAAAGCAGGTTCAGTCGGCCAGTCACTACCTTGAAGGAATCTGCCACGGACTGACGGAACAAATTCAGGTCATTCTGCGACAGCACAAGCAGTCAGAGGTGTCGGGAGCGACAACGTCTATTGAGAATTACTGTCGGCCCACGGGTGATGGGTTTGCGTTGCTGTTTCGATCATTGGCGGCTCTGGCTGGTGGTCCCTGTGCGTTATTCGATTCGATCGGACGTCATGTCGGCCATGCGATTATCAGCTGGGACTGTGCCGTTGATTTTCATCGGGATCAGATCTACGGCGAGTTTAATCCTCTGGAAAGTGCAGCCGATGCAGATGACAGTCTCAGGTTTTGCCAGCTGGAACTTGCGAAGCTCGGCTGGGCTCTTCCTGCTGAAGATTCCGTTTCCAGCAAAGTGATCCATAATGTGTCGCGACGTGTGCACGCAAGGCTTCACCGGACGGACAATCATGTTTGTCGAACGAGCATGCTGGAACGCTGGGGACTGGTTCGCGCGAAGGGATATCAGTACGCGAGGTGTGACGGCTGTGAAATTTGTGCGGTCGCAGAATGCAGCGAGTGCGGATGTGCTGCAGTTCAAGGAGCTGCTGAAGGAGCCTCCTGTTGTTTAAGCGGCTCGCCAGGATCTCCCTGCTGTTGTGATGCACTTTGCTGCTGGGGCAGCGGTTGCGGTTCGAATGAAGAAAAGAAAAAGGAGCCTGCTCATCCGGTTACGGATCAACCGTCGTTGTATGAGCAATTCCACGGTCGAGATGGAATCGCTTACGGCGATCTTAACCCGCAGGGTTTCGTGATGATTGATGAGCAGCGTCTGCCAGGGCGTGCTGACGGCAGTTCCTGGATCGCCGGCGGAACGAACGTGAGGGTCGTGAAAACAGATCCAATGGGCGTGACCGTTCGTATGATCACGACTGAGAGCAGACAATCGGAGTAGCACGACAACCTGGCCGACCGATGGAATCAGTGGACCTTATCTCTTCTCAGCAACACCGTCAGGAAGCCTTCTTAGGAACAGTCCCGAAATCGCTTCCCGATGTAGCGGAACGGCGCAAGCCTGGGGTGTTAAAAATCTGGCGTTTCCAGCGCATGGGATTAGGCAAGTTTTGTTCCGTTGTTTCGGGCTGTGTTTCGCAGCGTAGCTGCGGCAGCATTTAGCCCCAGGCTTCAGCCTGGGGTGGGAGGAAAAAACACGATCCTTCAGCCGTGAAACGGCGATAGCGATGTTTTTTCAACGATATCAACACATTGCTGTCGCCGTTTCACGGCTGAATGCTCATTCTCAAACGTCTTCCCCAGGCTAAAGCCCCTGGGGCTACCTGCTGCCGCCTCGACGAGGCGAAACCAGAACGATTGTTGTCCCACAGAATCTTGTTTCAATACCACGTTTTTGACACCCCAGCGCAAGCCGTCCGGTGAAGCGAGACCGGAGGGTTCGAGCCCTTACGCTTCTTTCAAAAAACGGAGACCTTTTCGGGACTGTTCCCTGGCGATTCGCGTCGCGTTGCGGCGGATCTCTCGCCGGATCTGGCTGCGACGCTGACTGGCGTTTGCGGAGAACACGCGGCGTAGAACGTTGCGGAAGCCGGCTTCAAGATCTTCAACTGTCATGCAGTCCGGCTGATAGGCTACGTCAAACAACGTATAAGATGACCAGCCTCGTTCGGGCAACAGGCGTCCTTCCGCCTGCAGTTGACGATAAAGACTGGTTCCGGGAAAAGGGGTTTGCAGCGTGACCTGAATCTCAGCCAATGAACAATTCAGCAGAAACTCCGTCAATGATTCCAGCGACTGAGTCGTCTCGCCGTCTGCCCCGATGATAAAGCAGCCATTCACAGCGACTCCGGCACTCTGTATCGCATCGACGGCGTTCATGATTCGATTCAGCTCCGCCTGCTTCTCGCCCATGCCGGGATAGCGAAACACCAGCGATTCGATTCCCATCAGCACCTGCTGACAACCGGATGAAGATAGTCGTTGCAGGATCTCGGGGCGTTCTCCAATTCTCCAGTCGGCTTCGGTAAACCAGCGTGCCCTGACATCCCGCAACGCGTCAAAAAGAGCATCGACATCGCGTGAACCAGCAAATGTGTTATCGTCGGCTAGTTCGATCAACGGTCGAGGCATGAGTCGTTGAATCACAGCCAGTTCTTCGCGAATTCGCTCAATCGGCTTTTCGGCAAATCGACTCAGCAACCGACTGGCTCCACAAAACCCGCAGGCCAGCGGACAACCAGCCTGAGTCTGCAAAGTGAAGCGAGCCGGGCGATGAGGTAACAAGTCGAAGCGTGGCATCGGCCACAACGGCATCGTGTTCAGCGGAACCACATAGCGGCGTTGCAGAGTTCCCGCCAGAACATCTTGCAGGACCTGAGGCCAGACTGATTCGCCTCGTCCCACAATCACAGAATCGCAAAACAACTCCGCTTCTTCCGGACAGGCGCTGGCATGCAGTCCGCCGATGACGGTCGGAATTCGGTGGGTTCGAAGCCGCGAGGAAAGGCGGTAGGCTTCTTCGATGGACGCCGTCAGAGCGGAGATGGCGACCAGATCCGGCTGGTCGGCAAGAATTCTCTCAATCGATGCATTAGAAACCTCGGGGGTGCCCCGATAGCTGCAGCTCCAGGGTTCCGGAGTCAGCCCCGCCAGTGTCAGCGCTCCCAAGGCCGGCAACTCCGCGATGGCCGCTGCACGCGGCTGTAGCCCGGGAAGACTCATCCCCAGTTCTCGCATCTGCGGCTCGCGGACGCGAAAACCGGTCATTGGCACAAAGGTGACGTGAGGCATGGATCATCCGCCAGAATTGCTGCGGCCGATGCTCAAACCCTCAGCCCGCGAAGCGACGGCCAATAATGGCGCAACTCAGCGGATTTGAACATTAGCGCTGTTCTCGACCTTTTTCTGAGATCGCTTCTTCATTTGTTGTCGCGCAACAAAGATGGCTGCAGTAAGGACCAGAGCCACGTAGAGCCCAACAACGGCATGCGACGGATTGACCACGTAATGCAGAATTCCCTCGGTGTGTTCAGGATGGCCATGGCCCTCATGCGCCTGAACCATCGGGGCCGCGAACAACAACAAGGAGGCAGCAATCAGACGTCGTGGCATTTTAAAATCGACTCCGAAACTTCACTGGAGAATATGTTTGAGGAAACTGCCTCGAAGCAGGAGATCCTGAGACTGCTGCTTCGAAAGTCAGAATTTGCACACAATGCGTTAGCGTAATGTTCTGGAACGGTAACAACTCTGATTGACCGATGCCACGTTAACTCGAACCTGTCGCAATCACGAAAAAGAAACATCCACCTGTGACCCGGCAAAACGTTGCAACAACGATCATTCAGTCGGAGCTTCCGGAGGTGCCGCTGCATCTCCGCCGCCATTTCCTCGCCCCCTGCGCCGTCCTCGTCGTCGACCGCGACGTCGCGGCCTCTGCTCACCATCCGGACCTGCAGGGTCATCGGGACCAGCACCGTTTTCCTCGAGATCATCGTCATCATCACTCGCCGGGCCGTTCAGAACCGGCTGAGACTTTGGTAACGACGAAGAAACTGCTCCTTCGAGGCCAGTTCCAAAATCGTCATCAACCACCGGTCTCGCTCGTTCAGGCTTCGCGGGGCCGCGGGATCGTTCACGAGGCGGGCGACCAGCGGCAGCGTCTGACTTCGGTTGTTCACCTGCTGGCCGATCTGAAGCGACTTTATCGAACGGCGGGCGATCTGCGGAGTTCCGTTGTCCCTGCGGACGATCATTCCCGGAACGATTATTTCGCTGTCGATCATTCCCCGATGGTCGAGAATCACCTCGACCCGAATTTCGATCCTGTTGGCGCGGCGGGCGTTCACGGCGCGTCCCGAAGCTTCCCGAATTATTGCGAGAAGGCTGTGAACTCTGTGGCCCCGTCGATGAATCGTTCTCATCCGACGGTGCCGGCGAAGTGCTCTCGGTCCCTTCAACGCCGACGCCAAACTCTGGCGGCTGAAATCGCTCTATCTCATCCGACAACTTTCGACGTCCCGGAAACTGAACTCGCGGCGGAGGCAGCTGCGGCACATACGGGACGTATGGCTCTTCAACGATCTCCTCTTCAATCAACTCACTGGGGTCCGGAGGACTCAGAAAAGCTGTCATGTCCGGAGAAACAGTTTTTGGGCGCTCCAGCGGAGTCATAAACTTCGGCGGATCGGAACACGCACAGATATAGCTGGTCGTTTGCCCTGGAGCATGCACTTCTCGCCCACACGCCGCGCAGCGGAACACCCGCAAGACTCGAAGATCGTACTGAAGCGACGGACCTTTCATGGCAACCTTTGCTGTCGAACAGCCCATTCAGGGCGAAACTCGAGAACTCTTCTCACACGTCGTCGGCAAGTGTAACGAACACTGCCTGGCGACGGGAGCGTATCAGGAATCCTGCAAAACCTGCAGTGACGAGAGATTCAAACATCCATATGGCCAAGTCCGGGCTTTGGGCGGCACCGAATCAGCCATTGAAAAGCAAACCAGGTTGGAAACAACCACGCTGCACAGGCGGCAATCCGATTCAGAATTGCCCCAACAGTTCCCGGAAGAATTGCAGAGAAGGGCGCTGGAACCGGACGCACCACTTCAATGTCGTAACCACTGTTCTCCAAGGCGGTGATCAATGAACTTCGAGTAAACAGACGCCGATGAGTCATATCCAGAATCCCACGGTCTGCATAATTGAAACGCCCCAGAAGCAATCCGATACGGATGGCCGCAAATGCGACATTAGGAGTTGTCAGGATGATAAGGGGCCTTCGATCCTGGCGAGCAACTCGTCCCGTCGCATCGGTTTGACCAGAATGACGAAGCTCCGTCAGAAAATCCTCCGGAGCTGACAAGTGCTCAATAACATCCAGAAGCAGCACC
>JBILXT010000304.1:0-8903 GCA_044378235.1 Planctomycetaceae bacterium | reverse complement strand
AAGGTTCGTAACCGGTGAGCGACAGTTCAGGGAACACGATCAAATCAACGTCATGATCTGCGGCGACCTGCGCAAACTCGCAATGTCGGATGACATTCCGAGCAATCTCCCCAGCGATCGGCCGTACCTGAGCAGCGGCGATTCTCATCCAGCAGCCCCTATTCCTTGAACCGCTAATCGACACTAATAAACGCTAATGAATGCAAAAAGGACAGACAAACAATGCTAATCAGAGCCCTCATTCACAGTGTCCCTGAATGCTGTCTTCTTTCGGCAAGTCTCGAGTCGGGCAACGGCCAGACTCCCACATCCATTAGCGTCAGTGAGCGTTCATTAGTGGTCTCAAACTATTCCGTTCCGCGTACTTCACTCCACGCAGAACGGTCACCAATCACTCCGCTTGCGTCTGTGGCGGTTTCCACGAGGGAAATTCCACCAGCACCTTTTGAGCACCATCGATCCGATCGCGGAAAGTGTTGTAGGCGACCTGAATGTCTCGCAGAGGAAAGCGATGAGTAATCAGTGGGGCGAGGTTGACTCGACCTTCCGCGATCCATTGCATTGCCAGCGGGAAGGTACGTTCAAAATCCGGATGCAGGCTGGTGGTGATCGAAAGATTCTTCCACATCGCTGCTCGCAACATGACACCGTCAATTCTTTCGGGAGGTACACCGAAAACCAGAACCTGCCCGAAATCACGAGTCAACAAAATGGCATCGTTCAGTGCCTGGGCTTTATGACCAACTGCTTCGATGACTATCTCCGGCAATTCACCACCCAAGAGTTCACGGACGGCCTCGACCGCATCAAGTCCCCGCGAACAAACCGTGGCCGTCGCTCCCATGGTTCGACTGACCTTCAGTCGTGAGGCGACCGGATCGATGCCAATAATCTGGCGAGCCCCCAGGTTCCGCAGTCCGGCATTGAACATCTGACCGATCGGTCCCTGACCCACGACGGCCACATCTCGATCGATCATGTTGGGCAATTTCTTGAGAGCCCAAACAACCGTCCCAAACGGCTGAGCCAGCATCGCCAGTTCATCGGACAGCCCGGGGATCAAGGGGATGGCGCGCGCCTCCGGCATCACGAATCGTTCTGACAGCCCTTGTTGCCCCAATGGAACTGCCAGCACACGGCTTCCCGGCTTCCATCGCTCACCATTTGTCGCAACGACAGTGCCAACCATTTCATGAAGGGACATGCCAACAGGCTGAGGATACTCGATGGGATGTCCCTCGAATCCACTGTCGAAGAACGGCAGATCCGAACCACACAGACAGGTCATCTCGGGTTGAAACACGATCTGGCCGGGTAAAATGGACGAGTCCGCCAGATGCGGCTCTGGGACTTCCACAAGTCGCAGATCTCGACAACCAACAAATTGACCGGCCAGCATGGCAACTCCAGCAGTAGAGGTTGATCAGTCACGTCAGGGTCAACTGCGACTCCAGTGTTCCGTCAAGAGAAAGAATTCGGGTTGGTCGTAGTGGATCTTGCTAAAGATCCCTTGGCTGCTGGACCTTTAGCAAGGTCCACTACCCGAAATTCAAATCTTGACAAGGCACTAGCCAACCTCGGCGCATGAAAAAGCCCTTCGGCGGTGAGCAGGTGCGGGGACTGAACGTCGAAGAGGCTGGGGAAGCTGCATGTGGCTGGGTGACCGTGAGCAGCGAGTGTATTCTTCGTTCAACACTTACTCATCCATGCCGAAGGGCGCTGGGTGATCTATGGCATATGCATTGGACGTGCCAATTCTGCCGATTTTTGTTGTCTGCCGGGATCGCTTGAAAAACAGCTCCATTCGACGCAAAAACAAGCCAGACAAGCAGATGGCGCTCAACACTTCGGCGCCGAAACCGTCGGACGCTTGAAACTTCAGCGCTGAACTCCTACCGTTCATCCAAATCGTCAGCGCCGAATCGCGCTGAGATGGGAAGAATAAGGGAACTTTTCCGTGAAACTGTGGTACTCCAATAATCAGGGCGGAACGCACGATTACCGCGCCTTCGTTGCGGCATGCACGGGGCTCGTGGTGACCTATTGCGTAACGGTCCTGTGGAATGTCGCCACGTTTCCCGACGTTGGGCTACGATGTTTGCTGCCGGATGGGCCAGCGCCGATTTCAACTCCCAGAATTCCGGATCTAAGACCAGCCCTTCATTCTTTAAGCGATGGCAGTGGAACAAACGAAATCGGCTCAATCGCTCGAATTGCAAAGTTTCGGCTGCTAGCGGATCTACCGACAGCGTTCTCTGTCCTTTCTGAGTCGGTTGGTACACACAAACCGAGAGGTGTTTCGCTCGCAGCCCACCCTCTGCAAATTGCTCCAGCGCCGATTCTGGCCTCTGCTGAGCCGGCAAAACCAAATGCGGTGGTGAGGCCTACGGCCGGGATCGAAATCTGGGATTGGAGCCGGCCAGATTCAATGACTGATTCTGCGGTGCCCCGAGCGGGAGATCAGCTACTGCGACTGAACGGTCGGCAGATCGGGACCTTCCTGGATTTTGTGTCGGCCTTGGAATCGCTTCGCTCCGCCAAGATTCCGCCTGGCGGGCAACTGGCTCCGGAATCCGATCCGGCAAAGCTGCGAGTTCCCCCTCTCGTTGAAGTTTACAGCGCTGATCCTTCACAGCCCTCACAGCGGCTTGTGGAGATCATCTATCGCCGCCCCGGAACTGCTCATCACGAGGTTGAGGGGCGAGTTTACGTTCCCGTGCATCCGGTGAATGTGGGCGAAGTGTCGCTGACGATCTTTTGGTTCGTCTGTCAGCTTTCGATTCTGGCGATCGCGTTGACGTCTTATTGGTATCGACCATTTGATCGAGTCGCTCAGAACTTCTGTCTGATGTGCTG
Source organism: Planctomycetaceae bacterium (assembly GCA_044378235.1). GTDB lineage: Bacteria > Planctomycetota > Planctomycetia > Planctomycetales > Planctomycetaceae > SXXK01. The sequence goes on along the minus strand of JBILXT010000304.1, from coordinate 6,047 downwards.
TGCGGCGATGGGAGCATTCGTTCCCGGATTTCACTGGTGGATTTTGGCGAATAACCCACTGCTGAATATCCCATTCATCGTTTGCGCCGCGATGCTGCCGTGTCTGGTGCTGAACTTCTTTCTGGTCTTTCCCAAAGAGCCTGAGTTCGTCCGGGGACGACGCGGTCTTGTCCTAAGCGGCGCGTTCGGCGTGGCAGGGTTGATTTGCGTTCCTCTGGTCGTGATTTACTGGGCGGCATGGAGTCTGAATGGCAGCGATACTCTGAACGTTTTTCAAAAGCTGGCCGTGCTGTCGCAGATTGCTGTTCATGGATCCGCCTCAACTGTCGCCTCGGTGGCTCATGCGACTTCACTTTTGTCGTTGCTGCGATCGATGGTGCATGTGGCCATTATGTTTGCTTCGCTCTATTTCGCGATCACTGTGGCAAAGCTGGCGTTCAGTTTGATTCGACTCGAGACGCCTCATGAACGTCGCCAGGTGGCCACTATTCTTGGGGCCGCGTTGCTGTCGACAATTCCCATCGGTTATACGCTTTATCTCGCGTTCTTTCGCAAAGTCGACTTCGCTCTCGGGCATGCTCAGATCCCGATGTTTATCGCGAGCATGTTGTTTATGGCGGCTTACTCGCACGGCATTTTTCGCCATCGCCTGATGCTGGCTGAAGAGGGCGACGACAAGAGCCGCCGCTATGTTTTGATGTCGATGATTGTGTCGGGTGGCTTCGCAACTTTACTTGCGGTCGGCGGGGTCTTTACGCATTCGTACAGCCTGCCACTGAATTCCACGACGACTCAGCAACTGTCTTTGTTCTTCATTCTGCTGCTCGCGGCAGGTCTCAGCTTGTGGGTACGAGATCGATTACAGGCGATTGTGGACCGCAGGTTCTTTAGTGAGAAATACCAGCTTGATCGAGCGATGCAGCAATTGAATCGTTCGGCCGCTTATCTGGCTGAGCCATCCGGGATGGCCGACATTACGCTGAAGACGTGTCAGGACGTCATGGATGCCTCGTGGGCGATCATGTACGTTCGCGACGGACAAGGCGTATTTCGTTTGATCGGAACCCGCTCAACGTCAGCCGCAACGGCTCAATTGCGACCGGAACAAGTGCAGGTCGATGAGCCGGGCGAATCGGTGATTCATCGCATTCCGTCGGCGAATCGCGAAGCCATGTCGCCGATGCAGCAGCTGCTCCATGATCTGCGAGCCGAGCTGTTGTGCGTGATGGAAGGCGAAGGCGGAGTTCACGGTGTCATCATCCTCGGACGCCGTCGCGGCGGTGCAGTGTTCAGCGCGGAAGATATCACGTTCCTCCACGCGATCGCTCAGATGAGCGTTCTGGCTCTGCACAGCTCCCGCGCGAATCAGGCGATGGCTCAGTTGGATGCTGAGTTGAAGATGAAGATGGATCGCATCGCCGAACAGCAACGCCAGATGGCCGCACTGCGAGCCGAGCTGACGTCCTTGCAGACCGATGCCGGACAGGCTCCGGTTCTGGCTTCGGATCAGGGTTTTGATCGAGAAGGTGTTCGAGGCAACAGCCCTGCCTTGTTGGATGTGCTGGATCAGGTTCGCAAGGTCGCTCGCAGTTCATCGACGGTCTTGATTCGAGGCGAAAGCGGGACCGGCAAAGAGTTGTTGGCCAAAGTCATTCACCGCAACAGTGATCGTGCCACCGGAAATCTTGTCTGCGTGAATTGTGCGGCCCTTTCATCATCGCTGCTGGAAAGCGAATTGTTCGGTCACGTCAAAGGCGCCTATACCGGGGCTCATGCCGATAAAGCTGGGCGATTTCTGGCGGCCAATGGTGGCACTCTGTTTCTGGACGAGATCGGTGATATCTCACACGAGACACAGGTCAAGCTTCTGCGAGTTCTCCAGGAGCGATGTTTCGAGCCAGTGGGCAGCGACAAGACGATTCAGGTGGACGTGCGACTTGTGGCCGCGACCAATCGAAATCTGGAAGAAATGATTTCCAAGGGACAGTTTCGAGCCGACCTGTTTTATCGCCTGAACGTCGTCGCACTGACACTGCCTCCACTGCGGGAGCGTCCCGGTGATCTTGCGGAACTGGTCTTCTTCTTTCTCAGTCGAGCTGCCCAGAAGTCTAAGAAGCAGATTCGCCAGATTGATCCCAGTGCTCTGGCCGCCCTGGAGAATCATCCATGGCCCGGCAATATTCGTGAACTGGAGAACGTGATCGAGCGAGCCGTCGTGCTGGCTGACAGCGACATTATTTCTTTTGCCGATCTGCCGCCGGAACTGCGGAATGCCACTGACGATGGACGTCCAACAATTGGCGGGCGCCGAACTCAGACATCAACGCTGCCCACGCTCACCGTCCGCAGTCTTGCTCGCCGAATCTCAGAGCCCGAAAGTTTCCCGGGATCGAACTCCTCCCAGCTTCGTGAAACACAATCTGAAGAACAGCAACTCCGCGAAGCCCTGCGAGCCGCCAACGGCAACAAAGCCGTCGCCGCAAGACAGCTCAATCTGCCCCGAAGCACCTTCTTCAGCAAGTGCAAGAAGTACGGAATTTCGTGAGAGGGATCAAAGTGGTGGTTCTGCCGTGAAGATGATTTGATGTCCGTCCGGGGACCAGTCGCAATCGATGATTCGCCAGTCGCGTGGCTGGCCGGGGACGGGGGTGAGCTTCTCTGGGGCGTTTCGTTTGACGATGAACATCTGCGGAGTCCCGGTTGAAGGATCGAGTCCGGAAAACAGGACCTGATGCCCGTCCGGATGCCACGAGACGTCAGAATGCAGTCGCACTCCGGTATAGAGAACGTCTGGTGCGTCAGGCTTGTCGACATCCATCGCAACGATCGCAACGGCGTTCCCTTCGTCCTTCGTGAGACGTGTTTTGAAGGCCAGCGTTTTGCTGTCGCGAGACCATCCGAGTCCTTTCTCGATTGCCTTGTATGGCGATGGCTTATCTTCCGCGGGCAGAATGCGACGCTGATCCGTTTTCACGTCATAAAGGACGATTCGCTTTTTGGCGATCCATGCAATAAAGCGACCATCCGGAGACCATACGCCGCTTTGACCGTCGGGATCAAGATCGCGCGAAGCGCCATTGAAATTGTTCATTGAATGGATTGACAGACCTCTGCCTTCTTGTGTCACAACAATCTGTGTTCCGTCGGGCGAAAGTCCAGGCAAGGTGCCAACGGCAAACGAGCTCATCTGCGAGCCGTCAAGTGTCAGGCTGGTGAGCAACGAATACTGTCCATTGTTCATTTCAAAGACAATGGAACTGCCATCCTGAGACCATGTTGGCCACTTTGTTTGAGTGTATTCCTCGTTCGCTGCTGCCAGTTGCCGGATTGCCTCAGTGGTGCCTGCCGTCTTTTTTTCCTCGCCGTCGACAGGAGCCACTTTTCTAAGGTCCAGCAGGTAGAGATTTCTGAGTCCCGATGTGCGATTATCCTCAATGGACTCAGCACGGATCGAAACATTTTTCCAGACGACGCTGACATCTGACGATTCGACTCCCTGAGAATAGCAACTGGATCGCAGCAGGAAGTTGCCATTCAGAATGGGGACATCGGAGCCTTCGATCGAGAGCAGTAATCGAAAGTTGTCCGAATCCAGCGGCGCGATCAGGTAATGAAACTTTGTTCCTCGTCGAGCGACTCGCAGACGCCCCGAGCGACATTCGTCGGCGTAGATTGCGGGATACTCATAGCGAAATCCTTTGGCACCCGAACGTAGTAGTTCCACTTGAGTCAGTTCTCGAAGTGGTGTGTTCGGATGCTGGACAATTCCGCGAAACAACAGGTGGGCTTCGAATTCCTTGAGGACGACTCGTGGCCCCAGATAAATCGCGGCCACGCCATTGTCGGAGGCTTTAATCTTAAGGTCAGAGAACTCAGCGATCACGTCGAAGTCACCGGTAATCTGTACTCTTGGACCGACGGAGGATGTTGAATTGGCTTTCGGCCCGGCCTCACCTCGCATGTGAAGACCATCAGGCTCCAGCAAAACATCCCAATCGGGCTTTTTCAGCAGTTGAATCACGGAGTTCAATGCGTCAGCACCGGGCGGCCTTGTTCTGTCCCTCTGTCGTTTTTCATCAGCGATGACAAACGCGGACTCCAATTCCTCTTCAGTCCTGTTGGTGAAATCGAACTCGAACGAATCCGGCAGAGCGATGCGTTCGCTGTCCAATGTGTCTGTTTCCGTTCCACGCAGCTCCTGCTCTGCGACAGGCGGAACGGCTTTCGGCCAGTCGCCTTTTAGCACAACGTTTCGAACGCGAGCATCGGACTGATCACAGTAATGGAACAGCCCAAACGTACGGTCGTTCGTAACGGCAATGTCGTTTTCGTAGATCACGGTTTCGTTGAGCCGCAGTCGGATCACATCACCAGAGATCTCGACCGTCATTCGATTCCATTCACCGGATTTCAGCGGCAGCGATTCCATCGAGATTCGATTTCCGGCAGCCGATCGATTCAGCGGATCAAGACGCGCTTCTTCCCAAACTCCATTGGTGATGTCGTGTGTTATGACACCAGAAGACTCAAGCAGAAAAGCCTGGCGACCAAGCGCTGGATGCACGATTGTCTTTCCAGCCTCGTAGAAGAACTCGTAAGAAACCTGGCTGTCCCAGACAAGCGGCCAGACGTATCGCAACAGGCGTTCGGAAGCGATCCCCGACAGCTCGGGTAAGTGTTGACCAACCAGCTGAGTCATTCCGGTGTCATCTGACTCCACCTTCCATGAAAGGCTCTCTGGGGTCCACGGATCATCAAACCACGTAATCCAGCCAAGCAGATGTGAGATCGGTCGGCGAACAGGGGCTTGTGCGGAACCGGACGCTTCGGCCAGTTTGTCTGCATCGATCCAGGCCTGCGAGCGAAGTTCCGAGATTCGCACTTCGTCCGGAACGATAGGCTCACCCGTGATGCGCGCGTTGGTGATGTGTCCCATTCCGCTGCCGGGATTACGAAAAGCGACCCACGGATCATGGTCTTTCGGCAAGGGTTCACGAGAAATCAATCGGCTATTGATGTACCGAGAACAAAACCCATCTCGCACGTCGACTCGATAGCGAAGCCAGTTGTCAACCCGCGACAGTTTCGGCTGCATCTTCACATCAGAGCCAACTCGATACATCTCGCCGACCTGCACGGATTCATGATGATACAGCGGCGTGATCCACCAGCCGTTAATGAAAGGATGAATCTCCTTCCAGCCAAAGCAGGTACACAGGCATTCCAGCGTGTAGTTTCCTCGCAACGGACTTGTGAACAGCAGGAACTCGTCATCCATCTTCGCAAGAACATCGATGGTGCCATCATTTGTCTGGATGTGTCCAGGCGGCAGGCCAAGTCCATTCGTCCATGAACTTTTTCGTGTGACCGGATGCCACGACTTCAGGTCCGGCGCTGCGGTCCACGGTTGAGTGCGTTGTTCTGGCGGGAGCTTTTGATGCTGAATCCATCCAATCAGATGGATCATCAGCACGTTCCATTCTGTTGGGCCGCTCGACTTCCCGACGCGAATTTGTGATTCCAGAATACTCACCAGAAACTGCAGGGATTCGTCGAGCAAAACGCCCTGTTCAACAGCCATCCAGAGAAACAGCGTTTCCGGCATGCGATCCTGCAGTCGGTCAAATCGTTGATTGACGAAGCGCTGGTGCAGATCATCCACACTGCGAGCCGCCTCAACCAGATCACCTTTTGCGATTGCAATCATCGCGAGCAACGACAATTGACATCGTTGCTGAACTTCTTCAGTGGCCGTTGCAGCCTGGACTGCAAATCGCAGTTCATCCAGCTTTCCGGCTTCTTTCGCCGCAGCGATTAAATCAAACACCGGCGAGACCAGAATGCCGCCCGTGCGAACTCGCTTCTGCTTCCGATTGATCCCCTCCTGGATTCTGGCCACGTCGACAGGATGCTCTGACGCGGCAGATTCCGGAGGATCCGTCGACGTCAGCTTACCGAACAATCGGAACTCACGATGCAGTTTCCCCGGCAGAACATGCGACTTGAGAATTTCATATCGAGCCTCAACCGGAAGCGACCGGGTTGCC
>JBILXT010000303.1:0-8907 GCA_044378235.1 Planctomycetaceae bacterium | reverse complement strand
GCGCCCTGTTGGTCCTATTGCTCTTCTACGAGTTGTGTCCAGGTCTATGCACTTGAGAGTTCGTCATGGGAGGTAAATGCAAAACGCCTCCGAGAGTAACTCGGAGGCGTTGCAGTGTTTAGTCAGAATTCTCGACTCAATAAGTCAGAAGCTTGCCACGGTTAGGATCGCATTCCTCGGCCGCCGGGCTTGCGAGCCGGACGGTTCGAGCGGAATGGACGATCGGGACGTCGACCGGAAGATGGCCCGCCAGATGAAGGTCCACCGGAGCGTCCTCCCTCAGCCTTTGCAATCTTCAACTGACGACCAGAAACCCATACCTTCTGCAGAGCAAAGAAGACTTCCTGCGGCATGCCCTGAGGCAGGTCCACGGTGCTGAAGTCTTCGAAGATCTCGATGCGCCCAATCTGAGCACTGTCGATCCCGGCTTCATTCGCAATCGCGCCGACGATATTGCCAGGCTTCACCTGGTGCATATGGCCGACTTCGATGCGGAAGGTTTCCATGTTCTCGTCGCCCTGGCGAGGAGCTCGTGGGCCACGATCTTCACGCGGCCCGCGGTCATCGCGTGGTCCACGATCGTCTCGGAAGCTGCGTTCCGGACGAGCGAAGCCTTCGCCTGGCCCACGGTCATTACGGAATCCTCGATCGCCAGGAGCACGTTCGTAACGAGGTCCGTTTGTCGAGAAGCCATCACGTCGTTGACCACGGAAGTCGTCACGGGGCCCGCGAGAATCTCTTGAACCGCGCTCGTCGCGACGGCGAGGCTCGAAGAAGGTTTCCTGCTTCAGCTCTTCTTTCAGCAGCAGTGGATTTCCACCGTTGGCCATGATGGCCAGCGCACCGATGATCTTTTCAACCGGTGTGTCTGGATTCTCACGACGGAACTGATCGACGATTGAGCCCATCGCATCCGCGAGCGGATGCGACATGTTCTCAACGATCTGGCCATGGAACCGAGATACTCGATTCTTGTTGATCTGACGATTCGTCGGCAGATCCATCGGCTCGATCTTCTGTCGAGTTGCGTACTCCAGGCTCTTCAGCATTCGCTGTGCCTTCGGATGAATAAACAGAATCGCTTCGCCACTGCGACCAGCTCGCCCTGTTCGACCGATGCGATGCACATACGCTTCGCTGTCGCCTGGCAGATCGTAGTTGATTACGTGACTGATTCGCTGCACGTCCAGACCTCGAGCAGCAACGTCCGTCGCCACCACGATATCCAGCTTGCCAGCCTTGAAGTGTTCAATAATCCGTTCACGCTGAGCCTGAGCGATATCGCCGTTCAGAGCTGCGGCTCGGTATCCGCGAGAACTCAGGAACTCACACAACGGTTCTGTCGTTGACTTGAGCTTCACGAAGATGATCACGCCGTCGATCGGTTCCGCTTCCAGAACTCGCCCGAGCGCGGCTTCCTTCTGATACTGTCCGACAACAACAAAGCGTTGACGAATCGTGTCGGCCGTGGCTGTCTTCTGGCGAATCGTGACTTCGGCCGGATTCTTCAGATGCTGTTGAGCAATCCGACGAATCGGTTCTGGCATCGTGGCCGAGAACAGAGCAATCTGGCGTTCTTCCGGAAGCTGAGTCAGTACCCATTCTACGCTTTCCGCAAATCCCATGCGGAGCATTTCATCGGCTTCGTCGAGTACCAAACACTTCAGATTGCCGAGATTCAACGAGCCGCGATTCATGTGGTCCATGACTCGGCCCGGTGTCCCGACGACGACCTGTACGCCACGCTTTAGCTGTGCAAACTGAGGCTGGTATGCGGCACCACCGTAGATCGCGACAACTCGCAGTTGATTCATCTTCGCGGCGTACTTTTCGAACGCAGCAGCAACCTGAATCGCCAATTCTCGCGTTGGAACCAGCACCAAAACCTGTGGCTGCTTCAGATCGAGATTGATCCGCTGCAGCATCGGCAACGCGAAGGCTCCCGTTTTGCCGGAACCCGTCTGAGCCTGGCCCACCATGTCACGGCCTTCCAGCAGCAGCTTAATTGTCTGCTCCTGAATCGGCGTAGGATTGGTGTAGCCGGATTCTTCAATCGCGGCCATCAAAGGTGCGGAAAGCCCGAGCTTGCGAAACCCGTTTTCAGGTTCCGGTTGAGCCATCACTTCCACTTCGTCATTAAGCATTTCTTCTGCTTCAGCCATGTCTTCACATTCAACCAAAGTTTCGATTTCAAGTTCTTCGGAGTTCATATTTTCAGAGATTTCACTGATGGACATGAGAACAAATTTTCCAATTCGGGATGAGAGAAATCCCCGGCGAATCATCGTCACCGGGGCATCGCAGACGCGGGAAGAAAACTACTGGTTCGTACGAGCCGCAGGGCGCTGACGGCGTTCCGGCCGACGCTCACCGCGTGCTGACGACTGTCGCTCTTCCACATCAATCCCATCACCAAAACTGAGGGCATCGTTTCGCGAATCATTGGCCACCGGACGACGAGCCGCTTGAGCTCGACCTGCAAGTGGTCCACCCTGGCTCGGACGTCCCTGAGGAGGACGACCAGGCTGTTGAGGTCTGCCTGAATTCTGCGGACGTCCACCTTCAGAAGGTCGTCCGGAATTCTGAGGCCGACCACCCTGCGAAGAGCGATCCGACTGCTGAGGCCGTGACGTCTGACGACGCAGTCCGGCGTTCGCCACAGGAGCCTCCTGACGACGAGGATCCGGACGACGCTGACGCTCAGCTTCTCGACCCAGATCCTTGCGAGGTGGCTCAGTGCGATCACTTGCTCGTGGACCACGAGGACGATCATCTCGAGCCGGAGCCGGATTGCGAGGTCGCTCATCGCGATCGCCATCGGACGACCGTTCACCACGAGCCGCCTGCAGTGGATGCAGACGACCTGAGTGCTGTCCCGGACGCTGACCACCACGTTGAGGACGGTCACCGCGACCATGCCCGCGACGTGAGTCACCGGATTCTCGCGGAGCTTCTTCAACATGCTGATTCATATCAAAGCCCGGAACTTCCAGGACTTCAATCTTCATTCCGATCAGCTTCTCAATGCTCTTCAGCATGCGACGCTCTTCGGAGTCACACAGCGAAACAGCAACGCCAGTCGCACCAGCACGACCAGATCGGCCGATGCGATGCACATAGGTTTCTTCTTCTGTCGGCATGTCGTGGAGATAAACGTGCGACACAAGATCAACGTCGATACCACGTGCCGCGATGTCTGTCGCGACAAGAATCGGAGGACGCTGACCTTTGAACTCATCCAGAATTCGCTGACGCTTGTTCTGGCTCTTGTTCGCATGAATCGCTTCGGACTTAAATCCAGCGGCGACAAGATTGCGAACAATTCTGTCAGCCCCATGCTTCGTGCGGCTGAACACGATTGCTCGTGATGGATTGTGCTGAGTCAACAATTCGATCAACAGACGAGTCTTCTGTTTCTGAGGAACAAAGCAAACGCTCTGCTCAACCAACTCCGTCGTCTTCTGCTTTGGAACGATCTGAATGCTGACCGGGTTGTTCAGAATGGAGTTCGCGAGGTCGCGAATCTCTGGCTTCATCGTGGCTGAAAACATCAGCGTCTGACGTTTGCGAGGCACGTGCTCCAGAATCCGACGAATCGCCGGAAAGAAGCCCATGTCCAGCATGCGGTCGGCTTCGTCAAGGACGAGCGTGTTCAGGCCTTCGAGATGAACGTAGCCCTGCTTGATCAGGTCCAGCAATCGGCCCGGTGTGGCAACAACCACATCGACACCTTTGCGAAGAGCACTAACCTGAGGCTGTTGGCCCACACCGCCATAAATCGTGGCGACTCGAACGGAGGCAAAGGCTCCGTAGTTCGTGAAACTTTCGTGGATCTGAACGGCCAGTTCGCGAGTACTCGCGAGAACCAACACACGAATTTGGCGCGGAGCGCCTTTCGCGGCCGGTGTGGCATTCACTAAACGATTAAGGATTGGTAATGCGAAGGCTGCTGTTTTTCCTGTTCCGGTCTGAGCGATCCCGATCACGTCGTGCCCTTCAAGCACTGTGGGGATAGCTTGAGCCTGAATAGGAGTGGCAACAGTGTAGCCTTCCTGCAATACGGCGCGCAACAAGGGCTCGGCGAGCCCGAAGTCTCTGAAATTCATTCTTTATCCTGGGGTAAAATGAAACATTCCCAGGACCGAATGCGAGAGACGCGACTTGCATGGTATCGAGAAAGTGGAGTCTCGATGGAACCAAAAGGGCGAACTCAAGAACTATTGGAACTGGCAGTCGTCCATTGAAAAGCGAGTTCAAAACCGGAGTCTTGAGAGGCTCAGCAGCCTATGGAATCGAAACTGAATGCTTCCCTGATCAAGTCAACACTTGCGTGAAAAGGTCACGCCATAAAAGTGGACTCGAAAGTCAGTTGTGGTGGAACTATACCAGCAATCGTCCAAATAGACAGATAAATTCTGGTGTTCTCTCAGATTCTGGTGTTTCTGCTCGAATTTCCCTGAGAAAAATCTGCCATTCTGAGGAACGAAAAAGCGGTGAGAAGAATCTGAAAACCTGGCAAAGGTCGGACGCAGATTCGTTCCGGGGGGCTCATTGTCGTGGTCGAGGCTACGCGTGCCCAGAGAAACCTAAGTCCCAAGAGACGCGTATCCGCGTCCACCCTGATTCTTTCTCAGCTTGGCTCAAGGCGGGTTTACTGGTACTTTTGCCGGCCTCATGCGGATGACATACTGTAAGCTGAACCGGTGTAGTGCTCCGTCAGGATAAAGAATAAGGGTTGGAGGTAGTTGATCTTGCGAAAGATCAACTGGCTGCAGGACCTTTAGCAAGGTCCACTACCCAAAATTCAAATCTTGCCAAGGCCGTGGTCCGTTTTTCACGGCGATTGCAGATCGCAAAAGAATCGCCGCACCTTGGGCTGCGGCATCATTCTCATTCGATCTCGATTGAACAATGATCCGTCTGAGTCCTCACAACAGGCTTGAAGAATCATTTCGGGAGTCTCATCGATCTTTGCATCATTGATTATCGAACTGGCTGAGTTTCCTGAGTTACGTGAGCGAGTTCTCGCGGTGCTCCATGCAATTCCAGCGCACGTGCAGCAGGATTTTGTGGAGGATCCCCGGTTTCGGGTCACGATCGATAACTTCGTGCCGGGACAAGGCTGGACTCTGTGGATGCCAACTCCAGGCCCCATCGGGAGCGGCACTCGATGCGTGGTTTTGCGCCCCAAGTTATCCCACTGCTCAGAAGCCTTCGCGTACTATGTGATTGCGCATGAGTTCGCTCACGCGTTTCTCCGCAACGGTCCATGGGGCGAAATCCTGGATGTCGAAGAAGCGGCCGATGCTCTTGCCGCAACATGGGGCTTCCACAGACCTGCAACAACCGGGTTCACTTAGGCGGCAAAACAAGAGCTGGCGACTGGTGCTGCGTCAAGACTTGAATTTCGGGTAGTGGACCTTGCTAAAGGTCCTGCAGCAAAGGGATCTTTAGCAAGATCCACTACTCCACGCCCGTTTTGTATCTTGAAAAAGCACTAGAGCGATTCATTCAACTTCAAACTTCGCCCGTCAACGACCACTCGATCCCCAAGCCACGCTTGAGCTGCCTTAAAGACTCTCGGATCGCAGTTCAGCTCATCACGCAACGACTTGGTGGAAACTCGATCTTTGCCCGCCCGCTTCTCACGTTGCAACAATTCCACAATCCGGTTGCCCAACACTTCAGAGGAATCATCCCGTGCGGCTTCCGCGGAGTTTTCTGCGCCGGGGATGGAAGCATCGGGCTCCGACGCACCCTGATCTCCTGGAACAATAATCCGTGACGCACCGCTCCGACCTTTGACGACTTTAATCTGCACGGGGATCGCATCGGTCATCTCAGTGACGTGAGAGATCACGCCCACTTTGCGTCCCTGAGCTTCCAGATGCATTAACGCGCTCATTGCGGTGTTCAACGTTTCCGGATCCAGACTTCCAAATCCTTCATCGATAAACAGCGATTCAATGCGCAGCCGATTCGATGTCAAAGAGGCCAGGCCGAGTGCCAGGGCCAGTGAGACAAGAAACGATTCGCCGCCGGACAGTGAATGAACCGACCGGCGTTCGTCACCCATGTCGCGGTCGATTACGATGAGATTCAAAGACTCCGGAAGCCGTTCCAGAGAATATCGCGCTGCCAGATTATTCAGCTGATGATTGGCATATCGCAGCAACAGGTCCAATGTTCGTCGCTGAGCAATCATGCGGAACTTGGCTCCGTCAGCAGATCCCAGCAACTCATTCAGCTTTCGCCACGGATCGGCTTTAGCATCCTGCCTTCGAATCTGTTCCATGAGGTCCACGTTCTGAACGCGGCGGCTGTCATCGCTCAGAATCACCGCCTGAGCAGTGCTCAGATTGAGTTTGGCTCCGTTCAATTCTTCTTTCATCAACTGCAAAGCGGTCAGGACAGTCTGTTCTTCGTCCTGCGTCGGTTGAGTATTCACGTGCTGTTGAAGTTGTTCCGAGTAAACCTGGCACGCGCTTTCTGCGGCCGTGGCGGCTTCATCAAGCTGCCGAAGAACGTCGCGTTCCGTTTGAATCCATACTTCATCCCGTGCCAGAAGACCATCAAGCTCCAGCAGAGTCAACGCGGTTCCCGTTCGTTCCGTGAAGGCTTCCATCCAGCGTTCTCGAGATGCAGTCGCGGCAGCCAGTTCCGCCTGAGCCAGCTCTGTCGCCTGAGTCTTCGTTTCGCATTCGGCCGTCGCAGCCACTAGCAGCCTGTCGGCATCGGTTTTCGAATTGGCCGCGTCTTCCAGAGATTTCGCAGCCGCTGTCAGACGATTCGCCATCTCCTCTTCGACCACATCCGCCGCGCGTCCATCGAATAATTGACTACGTTCCTTCAGACGTTCTTCACGATCTTTCGAAATCTCCGCGAATGTGACAGCACATACACTGGCCGAAGTTCTGGCATCCGTTACCGACTGTTCAAGTGGATGAATTGCCGCATCAGCCTGCGCGATCAGGCTGGTCAATTCGGCGATCCGTTTTTCAATGTCGCCGCATTCGGTCGCGGATCTTTCAAACGCCCGACGGAACGCAATCGCATCTGATTCGAAATCCTGTTTCGCAGTTGGCAGCCCGGTCCACAGATCACTCAAGCGGCCATCCACTTCAGCACGTTGTTCTTCGGCTTTTTGCAAAGCCGTCACGGCGTTCTTGTGTGTCTCATTCAGAACCCCGCGACTGGCCGACAACTGCTGCAGGCGGTCGTTTAGTTCCTTCAACGCCTGTTCAGAACTCTGCAGAGCCTCACGGGAATCGGATGTCAGCTTGGCTGCATTGCGAGCGTTCTGTTCTTTCTTCTCGATACTTCGCAGTTCACCGTTGATCTCCAGCAAACGAGCTTCCATCACTGGCAGTCTGGCCTCTTCCTCAATCGCCAGCACAGCTGTGACTTCCGGATGATCGTGCGATTCAAAAACGATGTCGACGGCCTGTGCTTTTGTCGCAGCCAGTTCTTCTGCCTTCGCGACAATTTGCTGGCCGCGTGTTTCCATTGAACCACGGAGGCGAGCTTCGCGGCTCAGTGCTTCGTCGCGTTTCTTCTCCAGATCCTTGACGGATTTTCTCGCCGCCTTAACGGCCGTTGCTTCCAGGTCTGGTGCGTGTTGACTGTAGGGATGACTGGTTGATCCGCAAACTGGGCATTCTTTGTCCTTCTGCAGAGTCAGCCGCAGGCGTTTGGCGTGATCATCGACAGCCGCCTGAATAAACTCCAGCTGCGTCTTTGCGACTTCGATTGCCAGTTCGGACTGAGGAATCTCCACGGTTCGAATCTGTTCGATCGCCGTCGCATCAAAGCCCTGAGCCGCCTGAAGGTGTTCGAGCATCTCGGCTTGTGCATTAACGCGTTCACGAAGTCCCTGCGCGTTCTTCAATTGATGAAACAACGCCGTCAGTACGCTCTTCGCGGATTCTCGTTTCGTGCGATCGGCGGCAAGCTGATCCGTATCGAATCTCTTCTCGGCTTCCATCGCTGCAGCCAGTGCCGTGGTGGCCGATTCGAATGCCGTCTGCAGAGGAGTTCGTGACTGTTCTTCCAGCTTCAGTCGTTCATCAAGCTCTGCCAGTTCTTTTGCCAGTGACTTCGCATGGGCTTTCGCGACGTCGACCTGCTGTGCTCCCGCGATGGCCGCGTCAATGCGATCGAGCCATTTCGCGGAGTCCGCGACAAACGGAGCAAACGCTTTCAAACGCTCGCGGTCTCGATCAAGAGACTGCTGTTCCTGCAGCCGAATGTTGCGACCATCGACGACGGTTTTTAGATTCTCCTCCGCCGTCTTCAATGCGGCATTCGCAGTCTCAAGATCGGCGCTGGATTTCTGAAACTGCGTCTGAACGATCGCCAAAGTTTCATCCAGCGCGCGGGCTTTGCGGAGCGGAAGTTCGATGGCTTTCTGCTCCGCCAGCAGAGTGGTATGAATCTCAACCGCCGCCTGATGTCGATCGGCAGCGGCTTTGAAAGCCAGTTCCAGTTCGTCGCGTTTGGTCTTCGCAAGTTCTACCGCCGTCGCTGCGGCTGTGGCGTGCGCCAAGGCGGCCATTTCCGCAACACGAAGCGGTCGGGCCTCTCGAGCAATCTCTTCCGTGCGAGCCAGTTCGCGGCGCCGCGGTTCGGCAGCCGTTCGATGAATCATCGCCTGCTGCAGTGTTTCCTCAGCACGCGACTTTTCTGCGATCAGCTTTGAACGAGCGTTGAACCAGTCGGCATGCGTCTGCAATTCCTTGTGTTTGCTTTCGGCGGTCACGAGTTGCTGTTCGGCCAACGCCCGCGTGGATTCTGCTTCTGCCCGAGCGTCCTCGGTCAGCGGGGCATTGCCCGCGAGCAGCGATTCCAGTGATTCCAAGGTTTTCTGTTCAACCCCGCATCGTTGAAAAACAGATCTTGAGATCGATT
>JBILXT010000302.1:0-8910 GCA_044378235.1 Planctomycetaceae bacterium | reverse complement strand
TTTTCTGGCTTTGCATTCAGACGCAGTGTGGGGTGGGAGCAAACAGAATGGTCACCTTCCTGAAGCGTGAGGCTTCGATAGCAACAGTCGTCTGCAATGTCCGTCATATCAATGTGCAAGACAACGACGTCCGGCTTTAGTTTCGAAAGGTCATGTTGAAACTTCAATGAAGCGAGCAGCGGACAATATCCAGGAACTCCTGCATTGATCACTTCGACTTCTTCGCCGGTCGATTGGTTGAAGAACTTTTTTAGCCAGGCCGCAACCGTCTCCGATTCCGCTACATGCGTTCCGCAGATGGTATCGTCGCCCAGCAGCAGGATTCGACGAATGCCGACCTGTGGTACCGATTCGATTTCTGCGCCACGGCATCCGAGCGAGTTAATCCGAATCTCGATCGGCTTAGCACCGGGCTCCGTCACATACGCAGTTTGCTGCAATCGCCGAAGTTCGTGATGGTAGACCGCTGAGGGAACGAGAAGACCTTGATCTTCGACGGGGGCCTGTCCGGCGATGATCAGGGCTGTAGGGGCTTGAGTGCTTCGCAGCCAGATCTCCACGCCAAACAACACCACGATCAACAGCGTCAATGCTGTGACAAAGTGTCGAAGGGCAGTGAGAGGACGAAGCGACATCGGTATCCGCGCAGGAGTTCACGGGCCAGAGAGTGTTCGAAATGTGAACACAGTTCGGTACAGGGTGAAAAGACAAGCTTTCGTAGTTTACGTGGTCCTCTGAAAACGCCTCAATAGGGACTTCACTCTTGGTTTGGGTTGTTTGGGGGAATTGCGTTCAGTTGTGTGACAGGGGTGCTCAGGAGATCGTCGCAGGAAATGAATTTTTGAGTGCGTGGTTTGCAGTACAGACGCGGCTGCGTTTCCGATCTGAGGACAGATCGGACTACGGAAAGGGAGGTGTTGTTCGCCTCTGAGAATTCCTGCCGCTATTCTGCGTATCTTGCCAAGTGTGCGAGGATCATTCAGGCCGCCTTATCGTGGACTGATCTCCGGCGTTTGTCGTATTCCTACGTGCATTCGACTTTCGTTCGCGCTCCCTTTTGTTGGACGGTTCCGGCTAACCCATCATGATTTTTGCATCTCTATCAGGACAGCGAGTTTTAGTGACCGGATCTTCCGACGGGATTGGTCGGGCGATTGCTCTGGAATGTGCAAAGGCCGGCGCGGATCTCATTGTGAATTGTCGTCAGTCGATCAGCAAAGCAGAATCTGTGGCGGAGGAGATTCGAAAGCTGGGCAGGGCGGTCGACGTGATTTCGGCGGATGTCTCGCGGGAAAATGATCGCCAGCATTTGCTGCTCGAGTCATTTCGGACCGGCCGCGTGGATGCGATCGTCAATAATGCCGGGGCTGATCTGTTGACCACGGAACTGCGCGGGGCGGAGTTCTTGGTGAAGTTGAATCAATTGATCCAAACGGATCTGCTGGGCACGATCGAGTTGTCTCGGGCCTTCGGGCAGCGGTTTCGAGAGCAGCAGCGCGGTGCCATCCTGAACATAGGCTGGGACCAATCGGATCGCGGCATGGAAGGCGACAGCGGTGAGTTATTCGCGACGGCCAAGAATGCCATCATGGGATTCAGTCGCTCTTTGGCTGTGAGCCTCGCTCCGGTTGTGCGAGTCAACTGCATCGCACCCGGCTGGATTCGAACCGCCTGGGGCGCGACGGCCAGTGAGTACTGGCAGAATCGAGTGATGACAGAGACACCGCTGCGACGATGGGGTGAGCCGCAGGATATCGCCAATATGGCGCGGTACCTGTTGAGCAACGAGGCTTCCTACATCACGGGGCAGGTCATTAACGTCAATGGCGGCGCTGTGCGATAGTGTTTGGCAGCAGGCTTGCTGCGATGCAACATGACGACCTACAGTAGCCGAAGTGATCTTGACTCTTCTTTCCCATGCGGGCCTCATGACATCTTCCTCAGTCAATTCGCAGCCGTTGCTTCTTTTCGTGACCGGTCGTCTGGCCGAGGCGAGCTTGCGAGAAGTGCTGGAGGCGATTGCTCCCAAAGTGGGCTTTCGATACGAGATTGTTGTTCCCGGAATTCAGGTCGCCGCGCTGCTACACAGTCGACTGCTGTTGAAGCGATTAACGATTGCCGCAGAGATTGATCGAGTGATTCTGCCGGGCTGGTGTCAGGGAGATCTTCTTGAGCTGGAGCAGCATTTCGGGAAACCCTTCGAACGCGGACCTCGCGACTTGCATGATCTGCCGGAATATTTTGGATTGAGCAAACGACGGAAGGCTGATCTGACGAATTACTCGATCGAGATTATTGCGGAGATTAATCACGCGACGCGTATGCCGCTCAAAGATGTCGTGCGCGAAGCCTTGAGTCTGTCTGCCTCAGGAGCCAATGTGATTGATGTGGGGGGAGTGCCTGGAGAGAGCAGCCATCGCATTTCTGAAATCGTTTCCGCCCTCAGACAAGAAGGGCTGCGCGTGTCGATCGATAGTTTCGATCGTCACGAAGTCGAACAGGCGGTGACTGCGGGAGCTGAACTGATCCTGAGCTGTAATCATTCCAACGTGGACTGGGTTACGCAGCTGAAGACGGAAGTTGTGGTCATTCCTGATACGCCACAAGATCTACAGTCGCTGGATGATCTGATCGAACAGCTTCGAAGTGCAGGTGTTCCGTTTCGCGTTGATCCGATCATTGAACCGATCGGGATGGGATTTGCGGCATCTCTCGATCGCTATCTGAAGGTGCGTCAGAAATACCCGGACATTCCCATGATGATGGGAGTCGGTAATGTTACAGAGCTGACCGAAGTGGATTCTGCGGGCGTGAACATGGTGCTGGCTGCGTTCTGTGAGGAGTTGGGGATTCAGAGTATTCTTACGACGCAGGTCATCAACTGGTGTCGAAGTGCGGTCCGTGAGTTTGATGTGGCTCGTCGACTGGTTCATCACGCCGTGGCAGCCCGCACGATTCCCAAGCATCTGGATTCGTCATTGGTCATGCTGAGAGATGCTCGGTTGCGTTCCGTCTCTGCGCAAACGCTGGAGACTCTGGCCACCGCCTTGACCGATACAAATTTTCGAATCTTTGCGGAGGCCGGACAACTGCATTTGATGAACCGCCATGGTCATTGGAGTGGCGACGATGTCTTTCGCCTGTTTGAGCAGTCTCAGGCGACAGGAGCGGCTCACGACGTGAAGATGGATCCGAGCCATGCGTTTTATCTGGGCTATGAATTGGCTCGTGCTGAGATCGCACTGCATCTTGGCAAGCAATACGTTCAGGACGCGCCAATGCGATGGGGGCTCCTGGGAGAGTTGAAAGCAGGCTCGTCCAGCGCGATGCATGGACCGGACGAGCAGAATCGCTGACTTGTTTCGACAGAGGTGTTTTGCTTCGGGCCAGGGTGTGGCACTCGTTTGCAGAAAACCGGGAAAGCCATCGCCGACATTATTGGCAAGGCCATGTCGTGCAGCCACAATCCCGCCTTTGATATCCTTCCCGGAAATTCTCAAAGGAAGATCGTTCATATGTTGCGATCAGAACTCATTCATCCGCAGATTTCTCAGATCCTCGCGCGAGCGGGGCATAGTTCCAAAGTGCTGATTGCCGACGGAAATTATCCGGCATCATCTGCGATTGGTCCAAAGGCCGAATTGATCAGTTTGAACCTTGCACCTGGCCTGGTCACGGTGGCTCAGGTTCTGCGTGTACTCCTGACGGCGATCCCCGTTGAGGCCGTCAATACGATGGGCATGCCGGAAGATGATCCCTACCGATTGCCACATGATCCACCGGTCTGGAGTGACTACCGGAAGATACTGGCGGACGCCGGCCAGTCGATTGAGCTGCAGCCGATCTCTCGCTGGGATTTTTATGACGCTGTCGATTCCCGCGATCACGTCTTGACAATTCAGACGGGCGATCAGGCGTTGTGGGCCAATTTGTTGCTGACCGTGGGTGTCCGAAAAGCACAGTAGGTGTCGGAGCGGCCCTTTGTTGTCTGCGAACCGTGGAGTTACGGACGCGGTCAAGATGCCGAGGCAAGGTGGTTTTGGGGGCCGTCGCCGGACTCGATTGTGTCTCCAAAACCGTCCCGTATCCGCTAGACCTTATTGATTTCCCGCGTTGTAGGGCTTTCGGCGGTTTCCAGAGTCTCAACGCCCGGAGCTTGGGTAGAATCGGTCTTCTGTGAAGTTTGCCTCATCTGGTATGCTTCCACGAGTGTTCAGAAGGGCAGTTTGTCAGATCTGGATTTGGTCGCCTTCGGATCGTGAACCACGATTACAAGTCAGTGCATCGGGAGAATTCTCAGATGGTGTCGCGTTTGATGTCAGCGTTTTCTGTTTTGTCTGTTTTCTTTGCAGTCGCAATGACAGCCTCGGCTCAGGACAGCCTTGCGTGGAAGTTCGAGTCTGGTGAATCGCTGAAGTATGTTGTTCAGCAGAGTACCCAGATGGTGATGAATGCTGATGGAAAGCAAAACACCATGAACATGGAACAGACCATGGACATGGTGTGGAAGGTGACTTCCGCCGCAGGGAACGGTGGCTTCAAAATGTCACAGAGTGTTGAACGAGTTCAGGTGAAAACAGAAGGCGGGGCCTTCGGTGTTGTTCAGTTCGACAGCAACAGCAAGGAGCCGGTGACTTCTCCGGTTGTAAAGTCGATGGCCGAGTCGTTCAAGAAGATTGTCGGCCAGGAATTCGCCGTCACGATGCAGGCAACTGGAAAGGTGACAGAAGTCATCGTTCCGGAAGATCTGTTGAAGGCACTGACTGACTCTGTTCAGAACAGCAACGTAATCAACGAAGACACGTTGAAGCAGATGATGTCACAGTCTCCGGTGACGTTCCCCGGGCAGCCTCTGAAGAAGGGCGAGTCGTGGGAAAGCAGCCAGAAGGTCGAATTGCCGTTCGGCACAATGACTGTTGTTTCAAAGCTGGTCTATGAGGGAACCGAAGACGGCGTTGCCAGGATTTCTCAGTCGCCACGGATTGAAGTACTGCCTCGCGAAGGTGCCGAAATCACGATGACAATGAAGAAGTCTGAAGGTAAGGGACTTGTGTTGTTTGACGTCGCACGAGGTCGCATTACAAAGTCGGATCTGGATCTCAAATTGGATCTGGAAGTAAAGAGGCTCAATAACGCAGTTCAGCAGTCGATGCGTCAGAAGACATCAATGGTGTTGGCAGAATAGTCTGTTACCCAATTGGCAAATCGTTTTCAGGATTGAAAAAAAGCGGGCCAGCTTTCTGAATTCTGAAGGAATTATCGAACAGGGCCGCAGAGGAACGCTGAAAGTTCTTCTGCGGCCCTTATTCTTTGCTGGTGACTCTGCGGGACTTCAACCTGCGAATTTTTGTGTTGTTGGGAGCCTGAGCTGTGAAACGAATCTTTCTGACTCTGGCCATCCTCGCCAACATCATCATGATCATCGCCATGGTGCTGGGGTTGCAGGTCGGCGATCCGATGCTGGCCAATGGCCGGGACCCTGAGGTTAATCATCGCATCGGCACACACATCCTGATTGGGCTGGGAGCGTTGACCGGTACAACGATGGTGCACGCCCTGATCTTCACGTACTTTATGGGCACAGGTCGGTGGATTGAAGAGACCTCATCGGCGTACAGCCTCTCGGGGGATTTTCACCTTCGCAATCAGAAGATCAAGTATGGAGTCCTGCCTGGGATTCTGATCAGCTTCCTGATGATCCTTGCGACCGGCTGCTTTGGTGCAATTGCTGATCCGGCGACGGCCGTGGAATTGGGGAGCAAGTTTGGCATCTCCGACTCAGCGATACATTTTGGAGCGGCCGTCTCTACATGGCTGGTCACGCTGATCGTCAACTTCACGCAGTACATTGCGATTGCACGAAACAGTGCGGTTGTTGAGGGTGTGCTGGCCGAAGTCCGACGGATCCGTCTGGATCGTGGTTTGCCGGTCGACTAATTGTCGGCCGAGCAGCCTGGATTCTTAGATCGAAAGACCGGGCCATGTGGCTGCGTGCATCACTGGCCCGGTGCAAGTTGGGACCTTACTTTTTCTCTTCCGCAGCAGGCACAGGTTTTGTCTCCGGCTTTTCTTCCGGCTTTGGTTCTTCCTTCTTTTTCTTCTGCTCCAGGTTGAATGGCGCGCTGACACGGCGACCTGTTGGTGGTTTGATTTCTCGCACCCAGATGTTGCGGAACTTCACGGCATCACCGTGGAACTGCAGAGAGATCGGGCCGGTCTCAGCATGAGGTTTGTAGTGTGGTGCCTCTACGAAACTGGTCGGGCCTTCCAGTTCAAAATGATTCAGCATCAGAACGCCGTTTTGAATCAGTGTCACATAGCCGGGCTTCACGACATCTCCGTTGCTGCGAAATCGGGGCGCGTTGAAGATGATATCATAGTAATTCCACTCGCCCGGCTTTCGCATTGCGTTGGCTAGTGGCGGCGTTTGCTTATAGATGGATCCGGCCTGACCATCGAAGTACGTGGGGTTCTCAAAGGAATCGAGTACCTGGACTTCGTAAAGTCCCATCAGATAACAACCGCTGTTTCCTCGTCCCTGTCCCTCACCGCGAATTTCTGTGGGAGCCGACCATTCGAGGTGCAGCTGCATATCACCGAAGCTCTGTTTGGATGTGATGGCGGTTTCCTGAGGAATCGCGACACCGTCCTGAACCTTCCATTTTTCGCCGTTCTGCCAGGCATCCAGATTCGTGCCGTCAAACAACACGATGGCGTCGGACGGTGGTGCGTCGTCTGTACTTCCAGGCGTGACCAGAGGTGGCTCCTGCCATTCGATGCCACTCTTCCATTCCTGAGCCGATAAGGTGCCAGAAGCGGCTGCCAGGAGAGTGGCGACCGGAACGCTGAAACGTAGGATTCCTGCAGAGAACATGTGAGATAAACTCCAATTGTGGGGACGATCATCGAGAATTGTTGCTTTAACCTGCCAGGAAGATCGATCGACTGACGAATCAGTAGATTCTCGATTCCTTTGGCGGAATGACCACCTAATAGTAATTGGCCGTGGCATCTGAAAAAACTCTGCGAAGACTCCAACAAGGACAGATCACATGAAGATATTCTCTCCGCAATATCGCGAGTTGGGTGCTCTCTGGCTGGTTCTGGTCATGACCGTGTCGGCCTCTGGTGCCGCACCTGTTCCTCAGCAACGCGAAGATGTTTCGGCAATTTCCGAAGCAGAGATTGTGGCTGCTCAGCAGTTCGGTCAATCGTTGTCCATCGCCGAATGGCTGGGGCCGATGGCTCCGGTGGCCTTGTCTCCGTTTTTTGGCGTCGCCTGCCTGAGCGGACTGTCTCTGTTCGGGGGCAGTTGGGTAGCCAGTGGAAATCCTTTGATCGGCCCCGATTCGCCCCTGCACGATACGAGAGTCTTTGGAGTCTTCCTGGTTCTGACGCTGTTAACTTCGATTCCTCGGCTCACCAAAGTCAGCAAGCCCTTTGCTCAAGCGGCAGACCAGCTGGAGTCGTGGTCCGGGGTTATCACGATGCTGGTACTTCGCTACATGATCTTGTCAGAGTCCGCGGTTGCGGAGGACCCCGTTGCTCTGGTTCAATTGGGTCTTTTCAGCTTCTCTGCCGATCTGGTGCTGATGCTGGCGGCTGCGGTCAATATTTTTGTCATCAGCGCCGTCCGGTTTTTCTGCGAAGTCTTAATCTGGCTGACTCCAGTTCCAATGCTGGATGCGGTCTTTGAGCTTTGCAACAAAATGGTCTGTGCAACACTGATGGCTTTGTATGCCTGGAGCCCGATGCTGGCGTTGACGTTGAACGCCGGAATTTTCCTCGCGGCGTTGTTGGTATTTGGCTGGGTTCATCGCAGAGAGATTTTCTTTCGTACGATGCTGTTCGACTTCCTGCGAGCTTCGTGGGGTTCTCCGCGACCAGGTGACGCCTCCTCGCTGATTGTCTTCCCCTCACGTGCGGTCGGAGCGATCAAAGCTCGCGAGCGGTGTGAGTTGCGTCCCTCGGACGGCGGTTGGATGCTGACCTGTCACCGTTGGTTTGGCAGAACTCTTAATGTCGCGGTCGTCGGGCGATCGCAGCCAATAATCCGAGCGGGTCTTTTTTCCAACGCGATTGCGTTTTCAGATCCTGCCGTCGAGCTGACTTTCAGCCGCCTGTACGCTGGATCCATGTCCGACATGGCGGCAAAGTTCAGGTTGTCGGTGCCTGAGAATCAAAACATCCCAGCCGAACAGGACGTCAAGGCTGAGTTTGCCTGAGCCTGAAGGCAGAAGGGGCTTCGCTCCGGGCGTTCCCAAATGGGGACGAACACGAATTCAGACGCGAAGTCCAATCATCCGGATGTTCGCAACGGACCCACCGCCGAGATTCAAAGCAGGACTGATGTTCTTCAGCTCAACGCCAGTGCAGCCGCATTCCACAGCCACTGAGGAGCTACGAACAGAACCAGCGTTGCCACGGCACACAGGCAACCTGCAACCCATGCGGCATTCTGATCGGATGGCTCTGACACGGTTGTGGACTGCTCAAAGTACATCACTGAAATAAGTCGCAGGTAGTAGGTGGCCGCGATCACAGCGTTGATCGCCAGTGTGATCGCCAGGATACGACCTTCCTGCGAGCCTTCTGACCAGGCGGCAAGAAACAGGTTGAGCTTGGCCAGAAAACCTCCGGTTGGAGGTAGACCGCTCAAACCAACAACACAGACCGTCATCATCAAGGCGATTGCAGGCTTGGTACGACTCAGACCTGCCAGATCATTAATCGCTCGAATCGGCCGGCCGGCGTTTCCAGCAGCCGTGATCAATGCAAACAGACCGATCGTCATGACTCCGTAGACAGACAAATAGAACAGCAGGGAAGCGACGCCACTTGTGCCTTGTGCCGCGTTACCGACCGCAAGTCCAACCAACATATACCCTGCATGGGCAATACTGGAATAAG
>JBILXT010000706.1:0-2500 GCA_044378235.1 Planctomycetaceae bacterium | reverse complement strand
CAAAGACTGCGGCGGAGCCCTGAGCGTGATCATGATCCTCAACTCCGACGGCCGCATCGTCATGAAGCGACTGCTGCCTGATCATGCCCAGTCGTACCTTGATTCAGGATAGAGGAAGCGAATGAGACGATTTCAAACCATCATCGCTATCAATTTTGAAACACGCCGCGGAGCGTGCAGGATCGCGGTCTGCGCCGAGGGGGGAAACTCGTCATTGAAGGACCGTCTTACGATCAATACGATCACGCCGGGGATGCAATTTCGGCTGGCAATCACGCTGTACTCGCCGCTGGCTCAGCGCTTCTCCGAAAACCGAACACCGAAAACCTCAAACCGCCACGCAGTGGCGGTAAGCTTTTCCCAAGAGAGAACTCGGCCCCCTGCAACCGCCGGGCTTCTTGAACAAAGGCCTTGAGCTTCGGCTCCACTGGCTCGCTCAACCAGGAGTCTTCTCCGCTCCACCTCAATCCGCCAAACCACGCTCTCACTCCGAACGTCGCGAAGTCAAAGCCTTATTGGTTATGCGATTTTTTGTCCCGTACGCCACGGGAGCGGCGCTCCAGTGACGTTCAGAATCATCGGATCATGCGTCGTTACGAATACCTCATTAAACGGCCATGACTTCACGCCAAGCTCAGATTGAAACAGGAATCGCAGGAAAAGCCAGAGTTCTGACGCTACGGCATACGCTGCGACATCATAGCCGCCATAGGCATTGATGAAGTAGACAGGTCTCAAAGATTTGGATTCACTCGCTAAAACGTAGTAGTTGCCACATCCATCTCCAGCGATTGGCAGCCAGTTCTTTTTTCGAAAGGCTGGTACCAAGTCCAGTACATCGGAGATGTTTCGAGAGTGCCCTTCCGTTTCTATTCCGAAGATCCCGCCGGGGCCAATCAAGGGGCCGTTCGTGAATGACAGCCACCGGCGGAGTTCCGGAGGTAATGCGAACCCAGTTTCCCGGCTGAAATCCTGCAATTCAAAACTGTCAGCGCCATCCGGCAATTCAGTGCCCCGAGGCCGCCGTACAGTCTCAGCAAGGAGCATTACCTCTTCATAGATGGACATTGGCTGCTATCGCATAACGGCCCGGTTCAGCGGGGCCGCGCGGAAGATTTACCATTTCAAAAACGCTGGCTCGCGGCCTCCGTTGCAACCGATGGTTACCCGCCGTCTTGGACGATCATTTGCCCGTTTCCGATTGGGAGCACGACCACGGCAAAGCCAAGATGATCGGATAAGTAACGCCTAAAGTCAAGCAATTCATTAGGATGTGATGTAGCATTGTCCACAACGAGCAATCCAAAACGGATTACGCGTACCAAGTCGACAACCCAGTCGCAATATGCTGTCCGGTCGGAATCGAGGAAAACGAAATCGTAGGTCAAAGAACCGCAATCTCGAAGAAAGTCACCGCAGTCTGCGGTATGAACTGTTACTACGTCCTGCAACTTGCAGTCAGCGAGGTTGCAAGATGCGAGGCGCGTCTTGTGCGGAGAAGTGTCGACGGTATCGATGTGAGCACCAACATGGCGGGCAGCACGCGCGAGCCAAATCGTCGAGTATCCGTTTGACGTTCCGAGTTCGAGAATCCGCTTCGGTTTCGCATCAGTCACCAGCACGTCGAGGAATGCACCAGTCGAAGGAGTGATATTCAACATCATCGAAGCGCGTTCAGATGTCGCAACATCGTTGCGCTGCCCATCAGCATAGAGTCGTTCAAGATGTGAGTCGACACTCATATGTGTTTCAGTCGGGTAACGACCGCGATCACCCGGTTGCGGCGAGTGACGCAGTAAAGTGTGAAAAACGAACCACCGCAACTCGGCGTGCATCGCTTTGTTCGCTGCATTTCAAGAGTATATGCTGCTGCCAAACCTATGAATAGAGGATGACATCACGTCATTGCCACAGTGGGCCGGACGAGAGCGTCGGGCACGGCGAGTCAAACTTGCATTGCCCTGACAACAACTGACAGGCCAATTCATCCAACCATGTCCGACAGTCGCTAGCGAGAATCTCCACGTTGATTCCTGCGGTACAACAATTGGTGACCTGACAAACCTGCCCATAGAGATCGCTCGATAAGTCAACGAAAATTCCATCAAGGCCATGGTTGGCGGTAATGGGTAGCCAGTCTTTCTTCCACCATGACGTTTCGGGCATTGAAGGCGCCCCCAATCGTCTGCGTTCGTCTTCCAACCCTTTCCTCAATGTAGCCCAAATGCCGTATGTGCCGATTGCGGCCTCGATCGGGTAAATGCGATGCGAATGTCGAGTTGAATTTACGGAGTAGAAAAAAGCCGTGCCGGTGCCGTTATGAGTTAAGTAGAGCTCCTGCAGATCCGCTGGCAGCGTAATGCCGAGCTGTTCCTCAGCAAGGCAAATCGCTTCAGCCGATGCCCCGGTAGGCAGCGCAACACCATGGGGAAAGTGTTGCATTAGAACATTCCAGCTAGCGGATACGGAACGCATAAGTCCTGCAGCGAACGACCAAAAT
>JBILXT010000705.1:0-2513 GCA_044378235.1 Planctomycetaceae bacterium | reverse complement strand
TGATTTTTTCTGAGGACTCACCGAAGCTGGAACGCACACTCCATAAAGCCCTTCATAA
Source organism: Planctomycetaceae bacterium (assembly GCA_044378235.1). GTDB lineage: Bacteria > Planctomycetota > Planctomycetia > Planctomycetales > Planctomycetaceae > SXXK01. Next base: position 2,455 of record JBILXT010000705.1, on the reverse strand, counting down.
GTACCGCGTGAACCGTATAAACTTCCGAAAGGAGTTCTTTCGCGTCGACCTGGAAACGATTCGGGCCGTCGTGGAAGAGCATCATGGTGTCGTTGAGTATGTCGCCGATGCCGAAGCGTTGCAGTACAGGGAGTCTCTCAAAATCTCGCCCGATGATGTCGAGTATGAAGCGAAAATCGAAGAGGCTCTAAGTGTTGAAGATGAAAACGAAGACGACGATCTGGAAGGGCGAGATGAACTGTTGCCCCTCAATGTTGAATAGCGTTTGATCGTTGGTTACTGGCCGCAGTTGATTCGTAAGAGTGATGAACAAGGAAGACATGCTACGTTTTGAGCCACGTAAGGTGTCGCCTTTTTCATGCCTAGATTGATGCGAATTCATTCGTATGGGCCTATACGATCATTTGCTCGTATTCGCGGTTAAATGGCATGTCGACTTTTGTTCACATTACGTCGTCACGGCACCGAGTCCTGGTCGCGGGCGCAACGATCAACCCTGAACCAGCAATACCTCCACCTCCACGCGTTCGGTCTGGGCGACTCGTTCGAATGGCACGGCACCGTGAGGTAGGTTAACGTTTCACGAACGAAGTTTTCCGTCAACAATCAGCTCGATCTGTCCAGAACACTTAGGCAACGATTGAGGTGTCTGGAAACAAATCTCCCCCGGTCCAACCTTCGCGAGCGGAATTCTTTGCTCGCCAATCACCAACGTCACGGAAACGCGGGCAGAATGGGATTGAGGGGAGAATTGAGGAACACTCATGGAGAAGCACCTTGAGGAAGAATCCCACGACCACCGGCTACTCTCGCCCATTGTACTGGACTTCGGCAGGGCCGGTTCAGATCAGCCATCCAGAGTCTTTGCAGAGATGTCAGAAGGCGGTCATTGGGAATTGCTGGAGATCGTTAAACGCCGTTAAACGAGAATACGCAGGGTAAAATGAAATCAAAGGAACGCCAGCGTCGCAATCCGCGCAACAAAAAACGCCGCTTCCGTGGCGTGAACCACAGAAACGGCGTCAAGGTGCTCCCAGTAGGACTCGAACCTACGACCTACGGATTAAGAGTCAGTTGCTCTACCAACTGAGCTATAGGAGCAGTGATGGGCATCATATCGTCAGGACTTTGGGTTTCCAAGTATCCCGATCGCAAAAACGCGGGATCGGGAACAGGGACAGAAGATTTCCTGGCCGGTTCGCCGTTTCATGCGAAAAATCCTGATGTTTCGGGTTTCGCAGTTTATCAAAGCTGAATTCGAATCGGCTTGCTGCTGTCCGCCCAGGGATAACGAGGCATCTTGCTGCCAGGAATCCCGGCCGTGGCGGCTCCAGTGCCGATGGCGAGAAGAAGTAAAGGAATGCAGATCAGGCAAAGGATCGGGATCGCAATCATTTTGCGAAAGAAACCGCCTCGCCCCCACAACCGCACGACAACGCTTGCCGCGCAAATCGCCAGCCACGCGAGCACCACGATCACTGCCAACCCTGTGACTCGATCACGCTGCAACGAACTCTGCACGGTTTGCACAGCCGCCGCCTTGACGGATTCAGGAAGTTCCACAAGGGCGTAGACAAATCGCATGTTCTGGGTGTCAGAACCTTCCTTCCCGACAGACTGCAATCGCTCAAACGTCTTGACCACACAGGCCTGCGATGTCTTCTCGTCAAGTTCCAATTTGACCAGCCGAGCCTGAGCTCGCAACGCCGGTGCCAGAGAATCGTCATCCAGCTTCAGATGTTCCGGCAGAACTTCATTGATGGCTTTGTTCAGTGGAGCGACCGGCGATTCTTCAGGAAACAATGCATCGGAACGTACCACGAACTGATGAGGTGCAGGATGATCGACCCATTCCGGAGTGGTATCCTCAGCAAACGCCGCGGGAAGCTGTTCTGCTGTATTCAAGGCGGCAGTAGCCGGGCCGGCGGTGGTTGTTTCTGCCAAAGCGACTGTTGCTGTCGCGGGATTCGTAGCGGGCGTCGATTGCGGCAAGGTTGGCTCAACGTTTCCCGGAACAGCTGCGGATGCCTCCGCAGGAGCTTCCGCCGGCTGCTTCAAGAATGCTGCGAGACTCTCTGCAATCGACTCCAGACTGCCATTGGCCAGAAACGGAGTGACGGGAGACATTGCGGCGTTGAAGGCCGGAGTCAACGGAATCAGAGCATACTTCTGTCGAATCGGTCCGGCCAATTGAAAGACGACGATCTGCTTGTCGGAAGACTCGACCGCTTCGGCCACATCAGTCGGCACCGCGGAGTCTTCCGGCTGAGCCTCTTTCAGCAATGAACGGATCCACGGGCTGATATGTGATGCCAGTTCTGTTAACCGAGCCTGACGCTGCTCCGGTGTTTCAGCCTCAGGAGTGACTGAGGGTGTTGTCGCAGCGGTGTTCTCTTCCGCAATGTTCTCAGTCGCAGTGTTCTCAGTCGCAGTGTTCTCAGTCGCAGTGTTCTCA
>JBILXT010000704.1:0-2516 GCA_044378235.1 Planctomycetaceae bacterium | reverse complement strand
TGAGGAACAAAATCTCCGGCGCGCAGGTCACGATGACGCCGCCATTCCAAAATTCGAAACCCAGAGGATTCTGCACGCGAGCGAACTCGGTGACTCGGTCCGCCTTGCCGTCGTTGTTGTCGTCGTGAACGATGATGAGAGCATCGTTCATTTCTTTTAGAGGCTCCCACTTCGGATAGGTCGGCCAAACAGCCACCCACAAACGCCCCTTGGTGTCGAACTGCATCTGCACCGGATTCGCCAACTGAGGAAACTGAGCTTCGTCTGCGAAAAGGCTCACTTCAAAGCCATCCGCGACGGCCATGTGTTTGATGCCTTCTTCTCCGCTGATGTAATCCAGCTTGCCTTCCTTCATCGCATTGGAACTCTTACTGCCGCCACCGACGTTGGAGATCACCGGGATCGGCTTAGGGACGTTGCTGTCATCAATCGCAAGGTCTTTTCCCTGAGCCACAGCCCAGACGCGAGCATCTCGATTGGCTGTCATGACATCGAGCATCTTCAGTTCATGCTGTAGCACTTCAGCATTGCTCTGATCGTTCGTAAACGTCAGCGTGGAACGTCCGCCCCATACGTCGTTGCCATCGCGAGCACGAAAACGGTTGTTCCAGTGATTGGCACTGTCGAGAACTGCGTTTCGCAGGGGCTCCATGGTTTGCGAAGTCGCGACGGGTTTTCCAAGCAATGCTGAGCCGATGACTTCTGCCAACAGGCGATTCCCTTCGGCGGTCAGGTGGACGCCATTGATCGTGAGCGGCTCAGCGGCGGCTTCAAACAGCAGCAGCGAAGGATGAAACAGGTCCACGAACGCCACACCGGCTTCTTTGGCGGCTGCTTCGGTCGCTGCCGTGTAGGCTTCTAATTGCAGGTTGTGAGCTTTCCCGTCCGGGACGTTCGGATTCCCAGTGTCTTCGTGGGCAATTGGGCTGAACAGCACAATTCGCGGGAACGACTTTCCGTTGGCTTTCGAACCGCGTGTCTTTTTCACGAATTCGACAAGCTTCTTTTGATAGTCGGCCGCCTTTTCGACTCCATCGAAGGATTCATTGTACCCGAAAAAAGCGAAGACGACATCAGCCTTCACATACTGCAGGTACTCCGTCATCGACATCGCGCCGGTGCTGCGTGGGAATGAGTCAGGTCGGTCGCCGCTGACGCTCATGTTGCGGAAGCGGACCTGTTTGCCCTGAAGTTCGCTTTGCAGAAGTGTCTCCATCCAGCCATCGTGCTGCATGCGATCGGGCAAGCCGTTGCCCATGATGGCCACGACATCTCCACTTTGAAATGCGAACGGCATCGGGTCACGATAATCAGCCGGGACTTCAGCCAGGGCAGGCTCATTGGATGGCGGCGCATTGCTGGTCTTAGCTGGTTTTCCGGCAGCCGGCACCGGGGCACCAGTTTTCCCGCTATAAGTGAGCCATGTCATGCGGCCTTCGTTTTCGACATCGATCACCATCGCCTCCGGCGCTGCAGTATTCTCCGCGCGGAAGACTTCTTTACGGTCCTCGTCGAGAAGCGTGATCGTGAATCCTTCCAGTCGCTGCTCGAAGCCTTCACGATTCCAGATGTTGACCTTTTCGACTTTTACGGAGGTTTTCAGATCGACTTCCCACCATGGACTCGTCGTGCCTGCGTTGGCTGTGTGAGTCTGTCCGTGCTTGCTCCAGTCGGGTGATTTGTTTCCATCGATCGCTCGTGCTGCAGTGGCATCGCCATGAGTGGTGGATTGCGTTGCCGTTCCATTGGGAGCAATGTTCTTGCTGCCGCTGATCACTTCGACTTCGGCGAGAGTCAGAATGCGTTTGTCTCCAGGAAGTTCGATGCGAACAAAGCGAGCGGGCTTTCCGGTGGCGAGTACTTTAGCCGGGCGTTTCTCTGAGACGGCGGCTTCAGCCTTCATGTCGGGCTTGGCTTTTTCCGGCGTATTATTTGCATTGTCTTTCCTGGCCGTCTCTTTTGCTGCTTCTTTGGTCTTTTCTTTGGCAGCTGGGTTGTTGTTGTTCGCCGGGATCGGGCTTTCGAAGCCCGCGTACATTTCGGGCTTTATCCCGCGAGCGTGGTCGGCAGACATCACGGGCATTGAACCGGCGATCAGAAACAAGAACGCTGCCAGGGATCGAATTGCTACGGTCACGACAACTCCAGGAGCAAATGGGAAATCACGTCAGGAAGTGGTTCAACGGATGATGAGTTCTGCTCGCACAACGTGGAGCCGGTAAGCTATGCCGCCGGAACTCTCGACGCAACCGCTGCCGAGGGGCCGAAAACCCTGGACTGCTTGCAGCCTGCTGCAGCTTTCTGCCCTCAGCAGCCTGCTGCTGAGCAACTACCCAGCAATTCCCAAGCCGCTCGAAACGACCAACAACCATCTCCCCACCTGTCCTCAGTTTGGTCGTCCTCTCCGGCTGGAGTTGTCCCTGATTCGAAGACTTGAGAAGGGACTAACAGAAAAAAGAGGGCAAAAAGAAAGAGCACTTTTTGTGGTCCAATTCTGTCTGTCAGTTCGTGACGCA
>JBILXT010000301.1:0-9046 GCA_044378235.1 Planctomycetaceae bacterium | reverse complement strand
TTTCAGGCGTCGTCCTGCAGAATTCAAAGTGTGGTTCAAATAACCGGGTCCGAGTATTCCAGAATACAGCTCAGCCCATCTTGAAGACGCATGAGTTTGCGACGTCTTTTCTTGTGTCCTGCCGCAATTTCGAGCCTGCTGTATTTGATTGCCCTGCTTTGTCGTTCGCCAGGCGGATGCAAAAATTTCGTCCGTCGACTCGTTCCATTCGCTGGCGCCTGCGAGAATCGCTCTGGCCTCAAATCTGTCGCGTGACTAGACTCTGCACGAAAAGCGGCAGAAACTGCCGTTCCACTCAGGTTTACTGTTCAAACACAGACGCAAGTTCGACAGGGAGGTCGGCGTGTTTCTGGTCCGCACCATTCGCAGACGGCTGGTCTCGCTGTTCGCCGTTGCGCTGATGCTGATGACCGGAATGGCCGTGATCGGGATCTATGGACTGGTCTGGCACCAGGAAGCCGTCGACGATCTTGATTTTCTGCTGCATCGAAGTCCTAATCAGGAGCACCTCAGCCGAGCAATCAGCCGGATCTCAGAAGTTCTGCACAATTCTCTGGACCTGCGGAAGGAGCAGGCTGTCAGTGAATTGAAGCATGCCTACCTTGAACATGTTCAGGATGCCGAAACCGAACTATTTGACTTTCGCCGTCGCATTGAAGCATTACCGTTGACAGCTGAGCTAACGATGCATCAGCGAGATCAGGTTCTCTTCCGACTTGACAAGATCTACTCGGAGATACACACGCTCCGACAGCTGTCGCGTAATCTTGTGCCGATCTCAGGAGCCTCAAACACCGTAATGGAGACTCTACGGTTTGACGTCGGCGGAGCAGTTACGCGAGCACAAAAAGGACTGGAAACACTTCCCGCCTACCAAACCAAAAACTGGGTCGTTCTTTCGCTGGAAAAGGAACGGCGCCGATCTGCTCGGATGTTGCAGATTTTGTCATGGGGCATTGTCGCAGTTGGGGTAACCTTCGTCGGGATTCTGACATGCAGCTTCCGATGGATCTCGATGCCGCTGAGGAAGATTGCTCAGGGATGCACGCGTATTGCCAATGGTGACATTGCTCACAGGCTGCCGCCGGTCTCACGCTGGCAAGACGAGTTCGCGGATCTGGTTGCCGGAGTAAACTGCGTGGCCGATCGTTTTCAGCAGGCTGAGGAAGAACTTTTGCACAAAGTGAAAGAACGCAGCGAGCAACTTGTGAGGTCGCAAAAGCTGGCGAATGTTGGTTTCCTTGCCGCTGGAGTTGCGCACGAAATCAACAATCCGCTGAGTGCGATTTCGATGGCCGCGGAGTCGATGGAATTTCGGCTTTACGATCTCATCGGGCTTCAATCACAGGACGCGAGAGAGATCATGGATCGCGTTGCAATGATTCGTCGCGAGTCACGACGCTGCGGGGATATCACCGCAAGACTGCTTGATTTTTCACGCGGAGAAAAAGCCGGCCGTCTTCCATCCGATATCGCCGAACTCGTGCGAGAAGTCCTGGTCATCGTTCATCATCTCGGACAGTTCCAGGACCGACAGATTGATTTTGAATGTCATCAATCAGTCATCGCGGATGTGAATTCCGCTCAAGTAAAGCAGGTGATTTTGAATCTCGTGGCCAATGCACTACAGGCTACAAAACCTGGCGGCACCGTCCGAATTAAACTGCAGGAAATGGTCGATAGTCTCGTCCTGTCAATTACGGACGACGGGTGCGGTATGGATCAGGAAACCCTGCAGCACGTCTTCGATCCTTTCTTCACGACTCGAGAGACAGGGCAGGGGACCGGACTGGGATTAAGTATCACTCACCGGATTATCGAAGATCATGGCGGCACGGTGACTCCGATGAGCGATGGAATTGGCCATGGCAGCACATTCCAGATCCGACTTCCTCGTAGGCAATTGCAAAAATCTGCCGCATGAGGTGTGATTGAACGTCCGTGGATTGCTTTTCTTGCAGTATTCTCGACCAATTCAGCGTATGTGTTGGGAGCAAAATGATCGGGGAAAATGAGCTGAGCTGAGAACTCCCGGCAGAAACGGTCCGATTAGGGGGTACTGCAGCAAAACAATTCAGGTTCCCGCCGTTCGGACAAGAAACAGGCTGGAACCGGATGATTTCCGTGGCTTATACTCGCAGACACATTGAATCATTTTTTCCAATGAGGCGGAGAGAGAGAAATGGCGGGCAATTCCCGGGGAGTAGTCATGGGGTCAATGGGAGTCGCAGGACTGATGGGCCTCGCGGCGATCCTGGACTTGGCGCTCGGGTTTCCATTCGGCGGTCAGATGGTGCTGGATATCATGTTTATCCTGGCGGCCGGCCTGGTTGTCTATATGGGGATCGACTGCATGAAGGACATGCGGTAGATCGACTATTTTGCTTCCGGGACAGGGAGGTCCGACTGTGGCAAGTTTGCTGCATCAGCAGCTCAAGCAGCATTATGTTTCCGACTCTGATCGACATGAAGTTACGGTGGGAGCATTTCGCATTGATGCTGTGGACCGCCGAGGACGCCTGATCGAGATCCAGTGTGCTTCATTGTCTGCAATCAGAGACAAGATTTGCACGCTTGTTGAAGATCATCAGGTCATTGTGGTAAAGCCTCTGGCGGCTCGCAAGAAGATAGTCACTCTGCAACGCGCGGGCGGTGATGTCGTTAGTGCTCGCTACAGCCCGATTCGCCAGTCACTGCCACATCTGTTTCTGGAGTTGGTCCATTTCGGGATCTTCCCGCATCCGCGACTGCAACTGGATGTGCTTCTGACCGAGCAGGAAGAAATCCGAGTCCCGCCCACAGCGCGGAGTTCGTGGCGGAAAAAATACAGCGTTGACGAACGCTCTCTGGTTACAGTGCACCAACACCTGAAGCTAAAAACGGCTGCGGATCTGTGGAGAGCTCTGGACTTGAACGTCCCTGGGGAATTCACAACGTCGGATCTGGTCCAGACCAACGCGATGCCACGCTGGCTTGCACAAAAAGCGGCATGGTGCTTTCGCCGCATGGAATTCATTGAACCTTGTGGCAAGCAGGGAAACACGGTCGTCTATCGACTCAGAAAACCAATTCGGCAACGACAACGAAAGGCCGCATGAGAGAGCGATTGCAGTTTGAGTTGCTGGCTCCTGTGAATCGAGCGTCAGCATCGATATGCAACAATCGCTCAATTCTGTGGCTGCAATTCGTTAACTCCCTTCTTCAAGTCGAAGCAGACAGTCATTCTGTCACCATGGCGACAAACAGTACCTGATTCAAGGTTCTTCAGACTGGAGACTTCTTTCAGGACTTTTGCCTCGCCACCATAGTGAATTTGAAGTTGGCCTTGCGTGGAGGGCAACTCCACAGTTAAAGCCGGACATGCATACGGAGCTTTGAACACCAGATTGTCTGCCTGCCGACTAATCCCAGTGAGTTCTTTCGCCGCCCAGTATCTCGAAATCTCACTCAGCTTCATCCACAGAAGGTGATCGTATCGCTGATTGAGTCTATGGACGACCTCCTTGAAAACGTTGAATCCGTATTCTTCACCGTTGAAGTAAATGCCGGGCCAATGGCAGACAAGAATGGCGGGCTCACCCTTGTCAATCACCTGTGGTAACCGACCGGCTTGCAGATCAGCCGTGATGAATTGATCGACCGAACCTTTTTCGAGACCGTCCCAACCACCGAACCAGTCTCCGGTACATCCGATAATTGAGACGACGCACCTCGGATCACCTGTTTCCAGCCCCGATGCACGCTGGACGAGTGGAGCCACGCTTTGCTCGTCCGTGTACAGATCTCGAAAATAATGAGGGATCTCTGTATTGAAAACTTCTCGACAGGAATTCATCGTCGCCTGACTCAGAGCAGGGCGGGCACGGTTACCAAAGCCGCCAGGAGTCGTCACCCCTTCGCACTTCAGGCCGGCGTTCTTCAGAATCTGTAATGCGTAGGTCAGATAGTCCGTTAGTTCGTCGGACGATCTATTGACGCTCCAATCCCAGTTCTCCATGAATCGAGCGGATCGCTCCTGATAGGGATGGCCGGTTTTCGTGTCGATCACGAAAGTGTGTGTCACCATTTCCGGATGAATGTCCCAGTTGGGAACCATGAGATTGCGAACAAGATTCAGGCTGTTCTCAAGATCTACTCGAGACCAACCCGGCAGCCGCTGATCGACTCTTCCCACGCAGGCTGGATAAGGCACGATACTGTATTTGCCCCGAATGTTTCGCTCACCGCACCAGTCACCAAACTTGCGGACGAAATCATCGGGGATCTCCCGGGGAAGATTGCGCCAGTCCTGTCGATAACGATCCGGAAATACCTCAGCGAACTGTGGAACAGCAAAATGAGCAAGGTTCACCAGACACGTGGAGTCATCAATAATAAAACTCACGGGCACTCGGGCTCGCGGATTGATGATTTGGACACCATCCGGAGGTGGGGCAGGGCGGTCGCCAGCGGGAGGCAGCTCTCGTGTTTGAATCATGGACGACAGGGAGGCGCCAAACGCGGACGGATACACGGCTCCTGCTGCCGCAATTCCAGTGATGCTCCGCGAGAGAAACGTGCGTCTGGTTGAGGACGTTGTCACTTCGGTCACTCCAGGAAGGCTGAAAAGATACAGATTCGGAAGCGATCTGCGGAAACGTTGTGGGGCAGATTGAGCCATCATAGTCAGACCGCAACGAAATCTGGTCTGGCTAATCAGGTTTCTGAGCGGCGTGGCTGATTGCATTTTTGAGCGGACTCTGGTTAGTATGCCAGCGGATCGCTCGCATTTCAGGCAATCCTGAGCAAATTGCACGCACTTAGGTCTCTGGGTGTCGTTGCGTTTGGGGTCGGCGGGCGTTCGGCATTTCTTTTCACTTAAGTCACCGTGGAGATTTTCGTAATGGCGGAACCAAACGTCGACCAATCCTCAGGAGCAGGCCAGAAAATGGTCTTCTGGGGGTGTTTCATTGCCCTTGTTACAACATCGTTTGCTTTCATCAGCCGCATTACGTTGTGTACCGTCCGATTCGGGACAGAGTTTAATCTCGACCAGGTAAAGATCGGGGAACTGATCGGTGCCGGGATCTGGCCATTCGCGATCTCGATTATTCTGTTCAGCCTCGTGATCGACCGAATCGGCTACAAAGTCGCCATGCTGTTTTCGTTTGTCTGCTTTGCGACCTATCTGGCGTTGGCCTGCATGGCCTATTCCAAGGTGCAGGGAGTCGAAGGCGAAGCGTTGATTGCCGGACAAAAGGCGGGATATGACCTGCTGTATCTCGCCAGCATTATTTTGGCATTGGGTAACGGGACGGTTGAGGCCTTCATTAATCCTGTTGTCGCGACCATGTTCAACAAAGAAAAGACCAAATGGCTCAACATTCTTCACGCTGGATGGCCTGGCGGTCTTGTGTTCTGCGGACTGGCAACAATCTACCTGGAAGAAACCCTGAAGACAGGTGACTGGCGAGTTGTTGTTGGCCTGGTTGGTGTCCCTGCTGTCGTTTACCTTCTGATGCTGCTGGGAGCAAAATTCCCCAAGAGCGAACAGGAATCTGCTGGTGTCTCTTACCGCGAAATGTTGGGCGAATTCGGTGCATTCGGAGCCCTGGTTGGTTTCGGGCTGATCTTTATGCAGCTGGGTGAAGTTTTCGGCTGGAAGGAAGGTTCTTCAAAGTACATTGCTCCCGTGCTGACAGCAGTGCTGGCGATCGGTTTTGGGGCTTATACAAAGAGCCTTGGCCGAGCAATTCTGGCGTTTCTGATCATCATCATGATGCCATTGGCGACAACGGAAATTGGCACCGACTCATGGATCAGCGGATTGATGGAGAAGCCAATGGAAGCGGCAGGAAGTAATCCTGTCTGGGTCCTGGTTTACACTTCGGCGATCATGATGGTTCTGAGATTCTTCGCAGGCCCAATCGTACACAGTCTGTCTCCGATCGGCTTGCTGATCATCAGCTCTGTACTTGCCATTGCTGGACTTTTTGCATTGTCCAAGTGTGGAAACTCCGAGTTGCCAATGATTTTTGCGGCAGCCACTCTTTATGGCTTTGGTAAGACATTCTTCTGGCCAACCATGTTGGGCGTTACGGCAGAGCAATGCCCCAAGGGCGGTGCCCTGACTCTGAATGCGATCTCCGGGATCGGCATGATTGCGGTGGGTGTTCTGGGAACACCGTTCATTGGTTATGTTCAGGCTCAAACAGCCAGTACCGTGTTGACTGAAAAATCCGCGGAAGTTGCCAAGACGGTAATCTCTGACAAAGAGTTTATGGGGATTGCATACCAGGCAATTGACCCGGACAAGGAAAAGGCTGTTACAGACGAAGCTGGTTTGGCCGCTTTGTCCGACGCCAAAAAGAGTGGCAGCTTTGAAGCGTTGGGGAAGATGGTTATGTTCCCGGCCTTCATGCTGGCCTGTTATGTGGCCTTGTTCCTCTACTTCAAGTCGAAGGGCGGCTACAAGGCTCAGTCCCTCTCCGGACATTGAACCGTTGAAGTCGACCCAATCGCCCACCCTATTTTTCGGTGGGATTGAATCTGAAGAGCCCGGCAAAAACGTCGGGCTCTTTTTTTGCACGTTTCACCAAGTCGGCACAAAAATCGTGACATACATAAGCGTGATTCGGCATGCATATTTCTGAGCCCTTGATTCGGGCGAATTCAGATCTTTGTCTCTGTTCGAGCTGCACACTTTCTTCGAGGCTTTCGTGATTTCGTTACGCACGCGTTAGCTTTCGGAAAGCTGGAGAGGACTCTTTCGAAAAACCGCAATTCTCCGATCTTCCGACGCGAGGCTGAAAGTATGGCAGAACCGACGAAAAACCGTGCCGAGACGGTTCGATGTCGAAATCTGCCGGAACTTTTGGCCAACTGAATTCCGAACGAGGGTGTAGATTTCTTCTGACAGCGGCGGTTCCTCAGAGAGTCGCCATTGCTCTCTCTCGAAAGGTTGGATTCATGCGTCTGATAGTTTGTGTCGCCACTCTGGCGGTCATTGGCCTCTCAACAGCAGCCTCAGCGGGCGAAAACGCCGTTCATGTGCTGCCGGCATCAACATCAAGTGCTTCGGTTCCTGTCGTGAATGTCTCTCAGTCAAGCATCTTCCAGCCTGTTCGCCGAAGCCAGGGTGGATTCTTCAGTCGAGTCATGGAACTGGAACGTCGCAAGAATGCATGGTTGCGACGAACCTTCCTGCAGTAAGCCACAGACAGAAAACAAGACCTGCGTTCTGCTCTTGATCTTCCGGAGGCTCGAGACAAACCGCTGGTATTGTTTACCGTTCCAGGCTCGGTGTCGGCCCTTCAGACCGTCAGGAAACTAGATTTGGTATTCTAAATGGCCCACGTCTCACTTCCCGCTAGTCGTTGCGGCTGAAGGATGGATTTTTCCTTCAGAACCGCAAGTTTCAGGAAAGGCCCACATTTAGTCCCGGAGCAAATGTGCACGCATCCCTGCTTCCGAGCCGGATCAGATTCTGTTTTGCAGTATTCCAATGGACGCGGCCAGCTCTCAGCTGTCCGCGTTCTTTTCATTTTCGGCCCCTGCGATGATGTGTCGGCCAGTGGTGTGAGAACCCGAGCATTTTTCGCATCTTGAGCCAGATCCATGCGAGCCTGACAATTCATTGCCCATGAGCATCGATCGATTCAAGGGCTCCCCTCCTCCACTCCATTGCTGCACGTCGCCCAATGGTGGAACCTTTAGAACCTGTACAACCCGCGCCAGGCCATTTCCGGTTTTCCCGTAGTGTGCTATTTTGGCATGAACGCCAGGGAAGCCAGAAGAACCCCTACTCCGATAGCCCGAGTATGACGGTTCGATTCGGATGATCGAACAGCCTGCTTGCGAATACTGTCCATGCCAGTATTCTTGTTTTGCTTCACGGACGAGCTTCCCCCATGCCAATCCCCAGCAGCCATCGCGATCGAAAACGCTTTTTTTTCCTTGCACTGAGCTATCTCGTCGGATTAGCCTCGATTGCTCACGCCCAACATAGCATGCCGGTTCCGGCTTGCCCGGGCCGAGGACTGGTGACTCCCGGCACTGACGGAATGTGGTACCTTGATGGTTGTTACGGATGTCAGCTGGATGGAGAAAGCTCTGGGGACAGTGACGCATCCAGCCCGCATCTGCTTCCAGATTTCCTGCATGAATATAACGGCATCGCTGCCGAGTACGTCTACACGGGTGAATTCTTCTCACTTGCACACGGCGGAATGGATCGAAATCGGGGTACCAAATATCGAGGTAACCTTGACCTTGTGCTGACTGCAGATACAGAGGCAATGGACCTCTGGGAAGGCGGTAAGTTCTTCCTCTACGGCAACTCTTTTCATGGCCGCACACTGACGGCAAACCACGTGGGCGATACTCAGTTCTACAGCAACATCGATAGCAGTCCTCGACCAGCCGATGAGTTTCAGGTGGCGGAATACTGGTACGAACACTCATTTGCCAACGGTGACATCATCGTGAAGCTTGGCAAGCAGGACGCCAACGCTGATTTCGCTTTCGTGGACCTCGGTGGTGACTTTATTCACTCTTCGTTCGGATTGATTCCCACCGTACCACTTGGCACATGGCCGAACCCAGGCATGGGAGCCGCAGTGTTTCTGAATCTAACCGACATGATCCACTACAAGATCGGCGTCTACGATGGTGCTCCAGCCTTCGGTTTACCAACCGGCGCCAGCATGGCGTTCTCTACTGTGGGCGATTTTGGGGCGGTGACCCTTCAGGAAGTCTCCCTGACTCCACAGTTCGGTGCCGATGGCGATTTACCCGGCACGATTCGACTTGGCAATTGGTATCACACTCATTCGTTCGAAAATCTGCAGGCAGGCTTCGGCACAATCCACGGAAACTACGGGTTCTGGGCGTCTGCCGACCAGCTGTTGTGGAAGGAGCCGGGCTCCGACGAGGAACCTCAGGGACTCGGCACTTTTGCTCAGTGGGGCTGGGCACCCGGCGATCGAAACGCGGTGGAAAGTTATTACGGCGCTGGCCTTACGTACCGAGGTGTTGTGGAGTCCCGTGACACAGATCTGGTTGGTGT
>JBILXT010000300.1:0-9049 GCA_044378235.1 Planctomycetaceae bacterium | reverse complement strand
ACTCGTCCCAACAGCGTCTTCAATGGATTCGTCCAGGCGATGCTTGAAGAAGGGTTGCTGAAGTCACACGTCACCCCCATGATCGTTACTCACAATGGTCGTCCCGCGAACTTTCTCAGCGGTGGTGAAATGCCGGTTCCTGTTTCTGCCGGTCTGGGGGCCACAGGGATCGAATTCCGCGAGTTCGGAATTCAGATGAATGCGGTGCCTTATATTCTGGGCAATGGCCGTGTTCGCCTTGAAGTTGAAACCATTATTCGTGACCGTGACTTTGCGAATTCCGTGACAATCGCTGGCACCACGACAACGGCCTTCAAGACGAACAGTGCAAACACTCAGGTGGAAATGAACTTTGGTGAAGCCCTCGTCATTGCTGGCCTGGTTTCTCGTCGTGAAAACGGTGCGTCATCAAAAGTGCCGTTCTTCGGAGAACTGCCGTACATTGGAGCCGCCTTCAGCCGCAAGAACAATACCGAGTCCGAAACGGAACTGGTGATCCTGGTCACTCCGGAATACGTGGCTCCGATGCAGGCTGGAGAAGTGCCCAGCGGTGGTCCGGGCACATTCACCGATACTCCGGTTGACCGCGAACTCTTCTTCCATGGTCTGCTCGAAGTTCCCAAGGTGGGTGATGAATGCAGCCATTGCCATGAAGGTCTCATTGGGACCGGTGGTCACTGTCAGAATCCAAACTGCCAGAACTGTCGATCGGGTGCGGATTGTGTGCCCGGCAATGCGAAGCTGAACCCATCAGAATCGTTAAAGATTAGTCCGTCGGAACGACAAACGGACGCGATCCCGGCCAGCTCTTCCCGAGTTCCTTCCGCTGGCAACGCGATGCCGCCAGCGACGAAGAAGAGCCCTGCTCGATCCGGCGGATCAGGTTTGATTTCTCCGACAATGCGTTAGTGGCTGATGTGCTCTGATTTGTGAGTCGGGAGCTTGCCTCCCGACTGGTCCCCCAGGTTCACCTGTTCAAAGCTGAGAAGTCCTATGAAAAGCGTATTGCGACTGGCGACGGTAGATCCGGATGAACGCTCACGCAACTCGCTCAAAACGATGCTGCTGGGTGTCGACACAGTTTGGCTGGAAGCCGAATGTTCGCGCTATGAATTCTTCATGGACGTTGTTCGCCAGACACAGCCTGACATCGCGCTGGTGAATATTGATTCCAATCATGCACGAGCCATCCAGCTTGTGGGCGAAGTTTCCCGCGCGGTCACGAACTGCGCGGTGCTTGTGGTCAGCAGCTCGACTGAAGGCAGTCTGATTCTGCAGGCCATGCGAAACGGGGCTCGTGAGTTTCTGAATATGCCGTTGTTGCTGGATGATTTCATCGCAGCGCTCGACAGAATTCGGGTCTCCATGGGCGGATCATCAGCGGAAGGGGCCGGACGAGTTGGCCAGATTATTTCTATCGCTGGAGTGGGCGGCGGCGTCGGCAGTACGGCCCTGGTCGTCAATGCCGCAGCCTCGCTGGCTCAGGATCCGGGCAATTCGCCTGTGATCATTGACCTCGATCTGACGCTGGGTGATGCCGACGTGTGGCTGGATATCATTCCGGAATACACGATCCGTGACGTGGCCGACAATATCTCCCGTCTGGACTATGGCCTGTTGAAACGTTCGCTGACTCGACATGACTGCGGTGCGTATTTGCTGCCGCGTCCCGTGGAACTGGAAACTGGCGACGCAATGAAGCCGGATGACCTGCGACGAATTCTCGCTCTCCTGAAGGCGACGTTCTCTCATCTGATCATCGACGTCAGCAAATCGTTTGGCAAACTCGATCTGTCAGCGATGGAAGTCTCAGACAAAGTCCTGCTGGTGACTCAGCTGGACCTTTCCTGCCTGCGAAACGTAGTGCGGATCACGCAGTTCCTTGATAACTTCCCGGCGATCAAGGAGAAGGTCGAGATTGTCGTCAACCGCATGGGGCTCGAAGACGCGGACATCAGTCTGACCAAAGCTCTCGAAACCATCGGACGCAGTGTGTTCTGGCAGCTGCCAAATGATTACGCCACCATGGTCGGCGCGCGAAACAACGGAGCACCGCTCTGTCAGTTCGCTCCGAAAGCTCGCCTGACCCGCAGTATCAATGACATGGTACGGCAGCTGAGCTCCGGTGAACCGGGACCAAAGAAGGAAGAAGAAGCTCCGAAGAAGAAGAGCGGTCTCTTTGGCTTGTTCGCTGGCCGCGGAAATTGATCGCTGACGAGTTGGCGGCATGTCGCTGGCGCGTAGTCCGCTGGTATCTCGCTGGAATCGTTTAACGGCAAGCCTCAGGCGACTGCGTCTTTTTGTCGCTCGCAGACCTGTGTGCGGCAAACTGCTGAGAAAATCAGCCAGGCTGGCGTAACAGTCGAATACGCACACGGCACGACTGCGTATGATGGCGGCAGAAAACGTCACGTCATGCGTCGCAATTCTTTGGTAGAATTCGCAGCGTGTCGTGAACACCGCTGGATTCGAAGTGTCCTGCTTCGAGACGCTGCATTTTCCAATTCGGCAAGACGTTGCCGATTTTTTTCGACGAATCTCAGGACGTCTGGAATCTCATGAAAACCCCCACCCGCAAAATGACGGTGCCAGCATTTCGCGAAGCGGCCGAACGAGGCCAAAAGCTGACGATGCTGACGGCCTATGATTATCTCTGGGCCGGGATCATGGACGAAGCCGGAGTCGACAGCATTCTTGTAGGCGACAGCCTGGCGATGGTCGTGCAGGGAAAGTCAACAACGCTCCCGGTGACTCTCGATCAGATGATCTATCACGGCGAACTGGTCGCTCGCGCTGTGCAACGAGCTTTGGTGATCGTGGACATGCCTTTTATGTCTTATCAGGTCAGCCCTCAGCAGGCCGTTGAAAACGCCGGTCGCATCATGAAAGAAACCGGCGCTGATGCGATCAAGCTTGAAGGCGGAGCAATCCAGTCAGAAACCATTCGCGGAATTGGTCGCGCGGAAATCCCGGTGATGGCGCATATCGGCATGCGTCCCCAGGCCGTTCGCCAGCTCGGTGGCATGGGCAAGATCCAGCGCGATGAACAACGACTGCTCGATGACGCCCGCGCGGCGGAAGACGCAGGAGCCTTCTCCATCGTGCTCGAACTGGTCCCCGAAGACATCGCCGGCCGCATTACGGAAGCTTTGAGTATCCCAACGATTGGCATCGGTGCTGGTGCTCGCTGCAGCGGTCAGGTTCTGGTTGGCCCGGATATGCTGGGACTCAATCCTGGCTTTAAGCCTCGCTTCCTGAAACAATTCGGCGACCTTCGCAACAATGCACTCGGCGCTATTCGAGGCTATATCCAGGAAGTGCAGGACGGTCAGTTCCCGGATGAGCAGCACTCGCATCATTAATGCGGAGCTGTTGCTGTTCGGTGAGCCTAAGCCCTCTTGTTTAACGGCAAAGCCGCATGCGACTCAGCGGAATCTGCTCCGTCGCCTGCGGCTTGCCGTTCAACGCAATGTCAGACAAACTGACTCGTCAACCTGCAGCAAGCAGGCTCGCCACCGCGAGCGTTCTGGGACTTCAATATCGACAGCAGTATCACTGTATGAACTGACCGCAACGGTTGAGCTTCCCGGAAGACTTCGATTCGTCGTCTTGCAGATGCGGCAAAATGTCTTCCGCCTGTGATTGCTCCTCAGCAGTGTCATATGCCGGATACAGATTCACTCGTTGCGATCGAATGCGGACTTTCCGATCTACAACGCGCAAACAATCCGGCACCGCCATCCCTGACGTGTTCTGCTGGTGGTTGAGAATCTGATGCTCATGCAAAAGGCGATTCATCGCCGCATTCGGGCGAGTTCTTCGACTCATGAAGGTCCAGTATTCGCCGGCCGCGAACTCTCATTGGCAGTCTGTCACGGCAACGGCATCAGGGGATCCAGTCGTTGCATCGTGCAGGTAAAGCGTTGTGGAGAGATGCATATGTTCATATGAGACAGCTGCATCTCTTGATGACAAATACGCTGGCCTGAAGAACTATAGACAGGAAGAGGATGACGGATTAAACAGCGACGAGAGGATGTCGTTCAATCTGATTCTCCGCACGTTTGGCATTGAGGCGGGGTGTTCACGGGAAACCCGAATTGAGGAGAGCATCAATCTTTGCCTCTCATGAAATAAACACACGCCATCAGAAAGATTTGGCCGCGAAGTCAACAGGCCTGATTTTCAAAGCGTTCTTTACGATCGTGGCTATTCTTTTCAGCGAATGTGCCGTTCTGCGCGCCGAGGATGCTCCGGAGTTCACTCGCCAATTTCTGACGAATGTCGATCACATCGGATGGGGGATTGCAGACATCGAAACAGGCCTGCCAGAAGACTGCTGCTTCGAGAGCCAGTCGGTATCTTCGGTGTTTTGTGACGATGAGGACCTGCAATATCAGCATGAGCTTGATGAGGACTGGCAGTTATTGCCGTCCGGGTTGATGTATCGTTCCTATCTGGCGGGAGAAAAGGAACCGCGTTTTCAGTTCGTTCCCATGTTCAACACGAAAGGGGGAACCGTCCTCGAAACTGCGATGGGTGGTCGTGTCGGGCTGTTGAGGTATGGAACTCATGATTCCATGGTGCCGGAAGGCTGGCAGTTAGACATGGAAGGTGCCGTGCTCGCTCGACTTGACGCGGAACAGCAATGGGACCTTCAGGCTGCCGATTTTCGAGTTGGATTTTTGTCGACATGGCGACAGGGGCCGGACTCCTTCAAGGCAGGCTATTATCATATCAGTTCTCACCTTGGGGACGAATTTCTCATCAGAAATCCCGGTTTCATCCGTCTCAATTATGTTCGTGACTCGCTGATTGTCGGATGGACTCATGACCTGTCACTTGATACTCAGGTCTATGGAGAGATTGGCTACGCGTTTAACTATGACGGTGGCGCACAGCCTCTGGAATTTCAGTTTGGTGTTCAGTACAGCCCCACGTGTGCGACAGGGTTGCGTGGTGCTCCGTTTTGTGCCGTGAACGTTCACACTCGTGAAGACTACGACTTCTCCACCAGTATTAATCTGGCGGCGGGATGGCAATGGCGAGGGATGGAATCGGATCATCGATTTCGAGCAGGACTGCAGTGTTTCAACGGTCCTTCCGCGCAGTACTCGTTCGGAAATCAACATGAGACTCTTGTAGGCGGCGGAGTCTGGTTTGACTTTTAGGTCTGTTGCCGGAATTATGCTCTGTGCCTGCAGTGTCTTTTGCTTGCACAAGTACTGGTCGGCGGGATCTTGCCGAGCAGAGACCTGGCAGGATCATGAGTCTTCATGGAGGACCTCGTTCGTAACCCTTCGTAAAGAGACACTGGTTTAATGGAGAGCTCAGAGATCCTTGTGGTTGCCTTGATGGTTTTCGTCAATGCAATTTTCGCGGCCTATGAGATTGCACTGGCCTCGGTCTCAGTTTCCCGGTTGCAGTTACTGCAGAATCAGAATCATCGCGGCGCGGCAGCCGCGTTGTTTATGAAGCAGGAGATCGAGAAGAGTCTGGCCGTCGTTCAGTTGGGCATTACCCTGGTGGGACTTGTGGCCGGTGCAGCCGGAGGTGCGAGTGCGACGGATGATATTGCTCCGCGACTGCAGAGTTTTGGGCTGAGCCCGGCAACGGCTAACGTTCTCGCGATTATTGTGGTCGTGTTGCCTCTGACCGGCGTCACAATCGTAGGTGGCGAACTGTTGCCGAAGCTGTTCGCCCTAAGGAACAAGGAATGGGTCTGCCTGCGGCTGTCACCGATGATAAAGATTTTTGCACGCAGCGTCTGGCCGGTTGTCTGGGCTCTCGAAGCTTCGGCCTCCGGACTGATGAATCTTCTCGAAAAACTCTGGACTCCACGACCCCATGCCGACGCCAGAGCGGAGTCTATAGAACTCCTTGAACTGAGGGCGATCGCCAATCTCGCCAGATCTTCCAGACTGATCGGGGCTCGTGAGGAAAACATCATTCTGGGAGCCGCCCGGCTGGCCAGTCGAGCACTGAAGGAAATCGTCCTTGCGGCTGAACATATTCGTATGCTGGATGCCGACGCCAGTCTCATGGACAGCCTTGTGGCCGCTCATCTGGATATGCACACGCGATTCCCCGTGACGGAGCGTCCCGGAGATCCTCAGTCGATCATCGGCTATGTGACTTTCAAAGATATCGTGGCGATTCTGAAGCTAAGTCCGGATGTGCCGTCGCTGCGTGCAATTCTGAGGCAGATCCCGAGCCTGAAAGAGAACCTGCCGATCGCAGAAGGTATGGAACGCCTGCTCCGCGAACACACTCATATCGCTCTTGTTCGAGATGACGCTGAGGTGGTGACGGGGATGATCACGCTGGAGGACATTGTCGAGGAAATGATCGGTGACATTCAGGATGAACATGATCTCCTGCCGAATCATTGTGTCCGCTCGGGTGATGGATGGGTTGTCGGCGGTGGAATCACGCTGCCACGATTGAAGGACTTAACAGGGATTGATTTAACCACGTCGGACATGCCTCACAGCCTCAGCAGCTGGACGATCGAACTGATCGGAAAACCTCCTGAGGGCGGCGAAGTCGTTGTCAGCGACAACGTGAGCGTACTCGTTCGCAAAGTCCGTCGTAAGCGAGTTCTCGAGGCGGCATTACGAATGCGCAATACGCCTAAAGCAAGTGCATAGCAGGGGCCGCATTCGCCAGCGGCCGCAATGTTCCGATTGCGATCGGCCCGGAACGATCAACAACGGCTAGGCACACGAAATGGCAGCAAAAACAGTGTACCTGGACCGTTGGTCACACTACGGCGTCGCTGGTGCAGCCGTTTCGGTCACCGTCTTGAGCTGACTCACCAGATAGCTTGTCGCATGTTCCAGTTGCACGTCCACATAAGGCGGCGTTGCGGGATCGCCAGCATGGCCATGATGGATGTCGACCGTCTCGCGAGCTTTCACCCATTCCTGCCATTGCTCTTTGTTGAGCTCAATCACATGCCCGTCATCAGGCTTGACTCCCCAGTCGTCTTCCTTCTTCGAGTCCGGGAAGCGGTGAATGTTGACGCCGCTCGGACGGAAGTAGCTGGCCGTCGTAATCTTCAGAGCACTGCGACCCGATTCCATCGGCACGACATTCTGCACACTGCCCTTTCCCCACGATCGTTCGCCAATGATCGTCGCTCGCTGATTATCCTGCAGGCAGGCACTCAGAACTTCACTGGCCGACGCGCTCAGTCGATTCACGAGCACTGTCATGGGGACGCTGATCAATGTATTGCCCGGTCTAGCTTTCCATGTCTTTTCCGGAACGGCTCGACCTTTCATACTGACGATCGATCCGCTGTCGAGAAACATGTCGGCCATCTCAATCGATGCTTCCATCAATCCACCTGGATTTGAACGCAGATCCAGCACGAGTGCCTTCAGTCCCTGAGCATTCAGCGTCTCCAAAGCGGCCTTAAGTTCTCCTGCCGTGTTGCGTGCGAAATGAGTAATCCGGACGTAGCCGATCTTCTGTTCGTCATTCAGCATGAACTTCCATTGCTGATCTTCTCCACGTGACAACCCGACTACGGTCGGAAGCTGAATCAGCTCACGAATGATCGTGACCTGCTCGGTCATTTCCGAACCAGCCTTGCGAACACCAACCACAACCGGTCGTCCCGGAGGTCCAGCCAGCATCTTGCCAATCTCAGCCGGTGTCAGACCGTTTGTGGTCTTGCTGTCGATTTCCACGATCGCGTCACCCGACCGCAGGCCGGCTCGAAATGCCGGCGAACCCGGCAACGGGCTGACAACTTCCAGTCGTCCGCCGATCGCATTCACATGAATCCCGATGCCGACAAATTCCTGCTCCAGATGCTGCTCAAACTTCGTCATATCTTCCGGAGCGACATACGTTGAGTACTGATCCAGATGACTGGCCATGCCCTGAATCGCGGCATTCACCAGTTCTCGGCGATCGACTTCACGAACATAATTGGAATCGATCTGTTCGTAAGCATCTGCGAACAACCGCATCAACTCGAAATCCTGCCGAGCCCGCTCAGCCGCACTCTTCTTGTCATCCACCGCACTCCAGGTTTTTGCACCTGCAAAGCCAGCGACCGTGGCAACAAGGCACAGAACTGCAACAAATAGACGATTCATGGGATTGATCCCGAAAGGACTCAACAGCAGGCAGGAGTTGAATTGCACAAGCAGGCAGGCGGGAGTTCAGCAGACACAAGCAGAGTCGACAGACACGATCAGGGCTTCGGTCCGGGAGGACAGTATTCACTGATCCACTGGAAAATCTCATTGTGCCAGTAGCGACTGTTGGCAGGCTTTGTAACCCAGTGTCCTTCATCCGGAAAGTTGATGAACTTGCTGGGAATGCCCTGACGCTGCAAAGCCGTAAACACCTGCTGACCTTCACTCACGGGAACTCGAAAGTCGAGATCATTGTGAATGATCAGCATCGGTGTCTTAAAATTTGCAGCCAGTCGATGTGGCGAATGCTTTTCGTAAGATTCACGATTCGAACCCCAGGGAGGACCACCGTGTTCGTATTCGTCAAACCACAATTCTTCGGTTGTGGTATACATGCTGTCAAAGTTGTAAACGCCGCAGTGATTGACCAGCGTCTTGAACTTCGTCGTGTTGCCCTCAAACCAGTTCATCATGTATCCACCGAACGAGGCTCCTGCGGCGAACATGCGGTCGGTGTCGATGTAAGCCTGCTGCTCCATAAACGCCAGCCCGGCCATCAGATCGACATAACAGCGACCACCCCAATCACCACTGATTTGATCAGTATATTTCTGCCCAAAACCAGTGCTTCCACGAGGATTCGGCGCGGCCACGACATAGCCCTGAGCAGCCCAGACCTGAGGATTCCAGCGGAAGCTCCAGCTGTCCGACCACGCTCCCTGAGGTCCACCATGAACCAGAAATGCCAGTGGCCACTTCTTTGTTTCGTCGTAACCAGGAGGCGTCAAAATCCACATCTGCATCGGATCATCATCCGCGCCTTTCACGGTGATGCTGTTTGCTGTGGGAAGAGCCAGCTCGGACAGAAGCTTCTCATTCATCTTCGACAGATTTAC
>JBILXT010000299.1:0-9056 GCA_044378235.1 Planctomycetaceae bacterium | reverse complement strand
TTTGGCAGGTGTTTCATCCTGCGCACTGACTGAGATGGCGGACAAAACAAGGGCGGCTGAGCACAGCATGAACAGAGGACGAATCAGCATAATCCAGGGAACTCCAACAGCGCGGATACTCACTATCGAATTGACAGCGCAAAGCAGTTCCGCAAGTGGCAATAAGTTTCAGATTGGCGACAAGAAGCCAAACTGTGCAGTCGAAGCATCGGACGGGGAAAAAGAGGCAGGAGCCGCAGGATCCTCTCGAAGGAAAACCGCAGAAGAACTGCACTATGACGAATTTCAAAGGGCTTTCAATTCCGGACTCTTCCAATTTGCGGACGATCTCGAAGTCAAAAGACAACTTTGAGACCATCTGCTACATTTTTCCAGTGTTGCCGCAACTAACGAGCCACCATCTCGGGGATGCGGCCTGAATTGTTCATCGAAATTGCCTGGTGCAGGGATATTCAGTGCGCGGCCACGAGTGAGGCGATGCTCCTGACGACATCTCCCGCGAACGCCCTGCCAAAATCATACAGAGTGGGAAGAAAATCATGCGTTTTAGGGCGTTTTTGGCGATTGTTGGGCTGTTGATGATCTCTGCTGTCAGCGCGATGGCCGGGGACTGGCCGTCCTGGCGAGGACCGAACCGAGATGATGTTTCCACGGAAACCGGCCTGCTGAAGTCATGGCCTGAGGGTGGGCCGACCAAGCTATGGACATCAAAGGATTGTGGTCTCGGCTATTCGGGCGTTTCCATTGTTGGCGATGTGCTTTACACCATGGGCGCGGACGGCACGACTCCGGAGTCTCATGATTTTATCGTTGCGATTGATGTCAAAACCGGCAACAAGATCTGGCAGACCAATATTGGACCTTATTTGGATAACGGCTGGGGCGGCGGACCACGCAGTACGCCGACCGTCTCCGAAGGATTCGTCGTTGGCATCGGTGCCAAGGGGGATGTCGTTTGTCTCTCGGCCGCCGATGGGGCTGAAAAATGGAGAGCCAGCCTTACCGAAATGGGCGGCGCTATCCCGAGCTGGGGTTATTGTGAATCGGCTTTGATTGATGGTGAGAAGGTCCTGGTAACTCCTGGTGGGCCCAACGGAACGGTCGCTTGCCTGAATTTGAAGACTGGTGAGAAGCTTTGGCAGTCTACCGAGATGACAACGGCCGCTCACTATTCATCGGTGATCGTCGTCGAGCATTTTGGACAGCGTCAGTACATCCAGCTGACTGACTCCAAGCTGTTTGGTCTGAATGCTGCCGATGGCAAGCTGCTGTGGCAGGCGGATTTCCCGGGTCGCGTTGCGGTGATCCCGACTCCGATTTACAAGGACGGGTCTGTTTATGTGACGGCTGGGTATGGCGTCGGTTGTTTGTTGTTTAACGTGACGGCTGACAACAAAGTTGAAAAGATCTACGAGAACAAAGTGATGAAGAATCATCACGGCGGTGCTTTGTTGCTGGGCGAACACATCTACGGGCACAGCGATGCAACGGGACTTGTCTGTCAGAATATGTTGACTGGTGAGCAGGTTTGGTCTGATGACCTTAAGAACAAGAGCAAAGGTGCGGTCGCCTATGCTGACGGTCTGCTCTACTGTCTTGAAGAAGGCTCCGGCGATTGCTTTCTGGTGGAAGCGTCTCCTGCCGGTTATAAAGAAGTCAGCCGCTTCAAGCTGGATCCTCAAACAACGCAGCGAAATCCTCAGGGAAGAATCTGGACTCATCCAGTGATCTGCAACGGCAAGCTTTATCTGCGAGATCAGGAAATCCTGTGCTGTTACGACATTAAGCAACAGTGATTCGCAGGTCGTCGTGCCGGCGGCTATTTGTGACTGATGAATGATCATCAATCAACGATTGCGACTCGTTCCTCTCGGGACGAGTCGCGTCTTTGTCGGTGAGGAAAGGGAAACCATGACAATATCCGGACAACTTCGGAACGGGTCGTTGATTGATTCGCCTCCGACCCTGCGTCGGGGGTTTATTGGCTTTTGCACCACAAAAACCGAGACTCTCTTCAATGGTGCAAAAGCCCGCAGGCCCCTGAGGCAGGCTCAGGGGGGACTAATTCAACAGGGGGGTGAGCCGCCGCGTTTTGTGATGTTTGTGTCGATGATCTGCCTGCTGATCTCCGTTTCAGCGGTCACTGCTCAGGGGCAAGGCGACGACAAAACGAAGTTTGTGGATTGTTCGCTGCTGGTGGCTCCGGAGTATCCTGCGACCTGGCCGACTCATCCTTTTCCTCGCTTTCAGCTCATTCATGAACAAACCATCGGACCCAACAGTCCCTTCAATATTGACGTCCTGCTGATCGACGGAAACACTGGAACGCAGATGGATGTTCCGCCACATTCCGTCGTGCGGCCGGAACTGAATCGCGAAAAGTCCGGACCATTCGGTCTGGCGTTCACGGATAAGATTGAAGCCTGGCAATTCGGCGGCGAAGCCTGCGTGGTCGACGTGCGAGATATGCTGGACAAAGCTCCCAACGGAGTGAGTCCACTCATTATGCCAGCCCACGTCGAAGCGTTCGAAAAGCAGCATCGACAGCTCAGGTTCGGCGACGTTGTGCTTTTTCGCAGTGACTATTCGGACAAGTACTATCGGCCGTTTCCGGACGGACATCGTTATATCGCCGATGTGGCCGATCGACTCGCTCCGGGATATCCGGATCCGGGTCCGGAGACAATGGAGTTCCTGGCAACTCGTGGTGTTATGACTCTCGGCACCGACAGCGCCAGCATGGGGCCGATGCCGAATCTGGCCGAGCCGACTCATTATGCCGGTCTGCGTCACGGCATGATCTGGACCGAGGCGGCGACGAACCTGAGTCAGCTTCCATCGACCGGTGCCTTTTATTGCATGCTGAGTCCAAAACATGCCGACGGGATGTATTCGGAAACTCGCGTGTTTGCGATTGTTGGCGGTGAGCTTCCCAGACGCCTGATTGAGTCAACTCGCAACAAGCGAGCGGTTGATTTATCTCCCACGTTGTCCATGAAATTGCCCGTGACGAATTCAGGGGCACTGGCCGGGCGACATCGTCAGGTTTATGTGAAGGTTGATTTTCTGTATTCGCCTGATCTTGATCTGTGGCATCACACTCATTTGATGGATGCGACCGCGGGAACTCATTTGGTGACTCCTTCTTTCGCCTTGCCGGCTGAAGGGACGACCGTCGAGTACTCGCCACAGGTACGAGGTTGGCTGGAAGAGTATGAATCTCGTTATGGCAAGCGTGGGTTCAGTTCACGGACGACCGAGCAGGTGCCGCTGGAATGGACCTGCGGAGATGCGCGAGTTGTTGATGTGCGATCTTTGGTCGGAACGACGGATCGTGCAAAGTGGCCTTCATCACCGGAAGTGACCGTCGACCATTTGAAGGCCTATGAGAAAGCTCATGGGGATTTCACTGCCTCCCAGATCGTTCTCTTTCAGACGGGACACATTGATGCCCATTTGAAACCAGCCCCGGACGACAAGGGCGTCTGGACAGATCCGCTCACGGGAAAATCAGAAGGCTGGCCGGCTCCGGGGCCGGATGCTATTCAATACCTGCAGAGCAAAGGAATTCGGTGCGTGGCCACGGATGCTCCGGACCTGGGTGGTGTCGATCCACGACGAGCGTTAATGACCTATTGGGCGTTGGGAAGTGCTGATATGGTTGGGATCGAATTCCTCAACAACGTCGGCCAGGTTCCAGAAAAATCGTATTTCCTGTTCGCTCCGGTTCGTATTCGAGATGCTCACGCGAGTCCGGGCCGAGCGATCGTGCTGCACTGATGAATATTCGGGAAAGAAGACTGTTCAAACTATCGGGAGTAGTTAACAAGGCCCAGCATTATCGGGTTTTAGGGCGTAGAAGACGGTGAAATCAGACGGCTTTACAGTAGGTCCTTTCTGCCGGAAAGGGCTTTCGACGGTAGGCGAATGGTAGGGCCAGGTCGATTACAATGGCGGCCAACCGACCCTCCAGGTGCAGACAGGTCGCATTTGCAGGCCCGGAGGGCCGACAAATCCAATGCTGGTGGCGTGAGCCACCGGTATGCGAACATGAAGAATCTTAGGCCCGGAGAGATTGTGAAAAAATGTAGGACGCCCTTTCAAGGGCGTCGAAATTGTAGATGTTTTGTGGCAACGACGGCCTGAAAAGGCCGTCCTGCGAATAAATTCACAACCTCGGAGGGCCGGCACAAGGATGAACGTGTCGGCCCTTCAGGCCTGAATCGCACTTCTTTTGCGTTCCGGTGGCTCACGCCACCGGCAGAGGATGTGCCGGGCTTCCAGCCCTAACGAAAACAAGCAACTTCAAAACCTACGCTTCGAGTTATGATTAAATCAACAAGTCGCCAGTCGCGAAGTCTTGGCAGAACTGAAACGAACAACCAATCGCCACGCAAGTGACGCGATGTTATAGACCTTATCAACACAGACAATATCATGACCAGCGAAACCAAGTTCACCATTGTTCGCAACCCAACTCGCCGAATTGCTGTTGGCGATCGCTTTATCGGCGGCGATGCCCCGATCGCGATTCAGAGCATGACCGCGACCAAGACGACGGACATCGACGCGACCGTGCGGCAGATTAATGACCTGGTCGCGGCCGGTGCGGATGTTGTTCGAGTCGCCATCGATAATCAGAAAGAAGCCGAAGCGTTGATGGAGATTCGGCGGCAGGTCAAAGGCAACCTGTCTGTGGATCTGCAGGAGAATTATCGTCTGGCCGAAGTGATCGCTCCGTACGTCGACAAGATTCGTTACAACCCCGGCCATCTCTACCATCACGAACGATCCAAGCCGTGGCAGGAGAAGGTAAAGTACCTTGTGAAGGTGGCTCAGGATAACGATTGTGCGATGCGAGTCGGCGTGAACTGTGGCTCTGTCGATCCGGATGTGAAATCAAAATTCGATGAGCACGATTCGATCTCACCGATGCTGGAAAGCGCGTGGGAGCATTGTCAGTTGCTGGATGAGCTCGGGTTTACTCGGTACTGCGTTTCTTTGAAAGACTCCGACCCACAGAAAGTGATCGAAGTCAATCGGCGATTCGCCGAGAAGCGGCCTGATGTTCCTCTGCATCTGGGAGTGACCGAAGCCGGGATGCCGCCAGATGGCATCATCAAGACACGCATTGCCTTCGAGCAGTTGATCAGCCGCGGGATTGGTGACACGATTCGAGTGTCACTGACGGTCGCCAATAATCGTAAGGCCGAAGAGATTGCGGCCGGGCGAAAAATTCTGGATGACATTGCCGCCGGGCGAGTTCGCAGTTTTGTCGACTATGGCCTGAAAACGCTGAACATTATCAGCTGTCCAAGTTGCTCACGCGTGGAAAACGAGGCGTTTATCGAACTGGCCGAGCAGGTTCGCGAGATGACTCGATATGCCGAACAGCACAAAATCACAATTGCGGTTATGGGCTGTCGCGTCAATGGCCCCGGTGAAACAGACGATGCGGATCTGGGTCTTTGGTGCGGACCGACTCACGTCAATCTGAAACGCGGCAAGGAGAGCCTTGGTGCATTTCTTTATGACGAGATTCTGCCGAAACTCAGGGTTGAGCTGGACCAGTTGATTGCGCGTCAGACCGGTTGAAATCACCTGAAGTACATCTCACCATCGAAGTCATACAAATCAGATCTGCCCGCGCTTTAATCGGAACGGCATGTCCTCTAAGATTCGGGCCGCATGTTTCGACAAAACGCGAAGACGAGATGGGAATTACCTCAGGGCAGTCGGCTGGCGATCTGGCAAAAGATCACGCCACCACAGCTGTTCGTGGCGTCGTTTGCGCTGCTGATTGCGGCGGGCGGGGCTGCTCTCAAGCTGATCCCCGGCAATGCGGCTGAAGCCCCTCTGGGCTGGGTCGACGCGATGTTTATGTCGACCAGCGCAGTTTGTGTAACAGGCCTCGCGGTTGTCGATCCCGGTACAGTATTCACGTTTCAGGGACAGGTTGTTCTGCTGCTGCTGATACAGTTTGGCGGACTCGGCATTCTGACCTTCACCAGCCTGATCATTGCCGCCCTTGGCAGACGGTTGTCGCTTCGCGAAGAATCATTATGCATTTACACGCCCGATACGTCTCTGCATCTGACGGCTGGTCAGGTCACGATGAATATTGTGCGATACACGCTGATCTTTGAGTTTGTGGGAGCGATCCTGCTTTACATCTTTTGGGTTCCATCACTGGGATGGCAGGGCGCCGTCTGGCCTGCGGTCTTTCATTCCGTCAGTGCATTTTGCAATGCAGGGTTTTCAACGTTCTCCGACAACCTGATGGGATTTCAGCGATCGCCGATGATTTTGATTACGATCAGCGGATTGATCGTGCTTGGAGGACTCGGTTTTCTGACTCATGAAGAATTACTGCAGATCGTGAAATCGCGTCGAGCGAAAAAGGCGTATCGGTTGTCGCTGCAGAGTCGAATTGTGATCGTGACTACAATCGCCTTGATTGTCGGCGGCTGGGTGGTGCTGACAGTTCTGGAATGGGACAGAACGCTGAATGAGTTGCCCGTCCAGCATAAGATCGTCAACGGTTTGATGATGAGCATCACCACTCGCACGGCGGGGTTCAATTCGATCGACTATGGCAAGGCGGCGGAAAGCTCGAATCTTGTCACGATGCTGCTGATGGCGATCGGTGGATCTCCCGGATCGACCGCCGGCGGGATCAAAACAACGACGCTGGCTCTCATGATCATTATGGCGTGGTCCAAATTACGAGGACAGCAGACGACCTCGATCTGGTACCGTTCAATACCGGAAGAAACGTCGTCGCGCGCTGTGGGGTTATTCACAATTGCCTCCGCGGTTTCTCTGACGGGGATTCTTTTGCTGACAATGTCAGAAGGCCACCTCAAGCCGGATGGAAGTGTGCTCACCGAATGCATGTTTGAAGCCATCAGCGCGTTCAACACGGTAGGGCTGTCGATGGGGATTACTCCAAAACTATCCGTGGTCGGAAAATGGACCACGATTCTGCTGATGTTCTTTGGACGAGTCGGCCTGCTGACTCTCGCTGCGGCACTCACTGTGCCTCGCGCTGGCTCCAAAGATTTTCGATATGCCTATGAAGATGTTGTGGTGGGGTAAGCGATGAAACGATTCGTAGTAGTAGGACTGGGAAACTTCGGGTCGAGCGTTGCAGAGTCTTTGTTTTCGCAAAGGCATGAAGTGATCGCCATCGACATGAATGAAGATTCCGTCGATCGAGTGGCCCCGTATGTGTCCCGAGCCGCCGTTGGTGATGCCAAGAACATCCAGACTCTGGAGCGGCTCGGTGTCAAAGGCTCCGATGCCGCGGTCGTTAGCACCGGCGATGACATTACCGCCAGCATTCTGACTACGATGGCTCTGCATGATCTTGGAATACGCGATGTCTACGTCAAGGTGATTTCTCGCGACCATGCGCGAGTTATGGAGCGGCTGGGTGTTTCGGAAACGATTTTCCCGGAACGCGAATCGGCACTGAGTCTGGGCAAGCGCATGTCGGGAGTTGGTCTGCTGAACTACGTGTCGATCGGCACCGGTTTCAGTATTCAGGAAATGGGAGTGCCTTCCAGCTGGAACGGCAGAACTCTGCGAGCTCTGGCTCTGCGGCAAAACTACGGAATCACCGTCGTGGCGATTCATGATGTTCTGTCGGACAAAATGTCGTTTACATCGGATCCGGACACGGTTCTTAAGGAATCCGATGCTCTGATCGTTGCGGGCCGAGATGAAGATCTCGCAAAAGCCGCGGAAGTGGTTTGAGATTCGGTGTCGTTTCGGATGGTTTTGGTAGTAGGTCCTTTCTGCCCGATCTGCCGGAAAAGACTGTCGCCGCTACGAACCCAGACATGCAAGTAAATCGAGATTGAGGCCGACGTCGCTCTATCTGCTGCACACAGGGTCGCGACAGATCGCGAAGTGCTCCTCGGCAACGAGCACCTACCGAAATTGCCAACTGCCCCTTTGACATTTCCGAACGTGCGTTCACTTTTGATTCACGTGGACTCGTTGTAACATCACGCACAGCGAATGCTTTGATGTCAAAGCGTAGAGGTGTCTGTTCGGGAGGGTACCAGTGATGTCTCAGAAGAAGATTGCTCGCCGTGGATTCTTGTCTCAGTCTGCCGTTGCCGCTTCAGCCGCGTTTGCAGCCCCGGCGATTGTGCGTGCCTCAACGCTGGAGAAAGAGTTCCATGTGGCCGCTATTGGTGTGAATGGCATGGGCTGGGCGGATCTGTCCAGTGTTGGCAAACACACAAAAGTGAAATTCGTAGGCTTCTGTGATATTGATGCCGGACGATTCGACAAAGTTGATAAGGAGTTCCCCGGGGTTCCTCATTATGCGGACTATCGCAAATGTCTGTCTGAGCTGGGCGACAAAGTTGATGCTGTGATTGTTTCAACTCCCGATCACATGCATGCACCGATTGCCATGATGGCGATGAAGATGGGCAAGCATGTGTACTGTCAGAAGCCGTTGACTCACACTGTCTGGGAAGCTCGCCAGATGGCACTGATGGCAGCAAAGATGGGCATCACGACCCAAATGGGAAATCAGATTCATTCGGCGGCCGAATATCGTCTGGGCGTGAAGCTGATTCAGACCGGAGCCATCGGCAAGGTTAAGGAAGTTCATTCGTGGGTTGGCGTTTCGGGGCGGCAGTACAACAATCGCACGGACCGACCGGCTTCGTCTCCGGTACCGGCTGGCGTGGATTGGGATCTGTGGCTGGGTGCAGCCGCTGAGCGACCATTTGCTGCTGATGTTTACCATCCGTTCAAATGGCGTGACTGGCAGGACTTCGGTTCTGGCGGATTGGGCGACTTTGGCTGCCACGTGCTGGATCCAGTCTTCACGGCGTTGGGCATCACGGCCCCGACTTCAATTCTTGCAGAGAATGCCGGAACAACGTCAGAGGTCTGGCCAGGCCCGGAAACTCTGTATTATGAATTTCCTGGCAATGAGCTCACCGCCGGCCCGACGATTAAAGTCACTTGGCGAGACGGCGGCCTGAAGCCACCTCGCGATCTGGCACAACTGCCGGATGGTGTCGAATTGC
>JBILXT010000703.1:0-2520 GCA_044378235.1 Planctomycetaceae bacterium | reverse complement strand
CGACTGTCTCGACGGTAAGCGGATTCTCTGACAGTAATGGTCGAACCACTTCGATTAATCATCCACCAGTCATCGTCGCAGTGAAAAATCCCTTTGACACGCTGAATCGGATTGAGCGCGGCGAGATAGTCGAAAAGCTGTTCTCGATCAAAACATTCGCTGGGCGAAAAGATCCAGCCACATGCTCGCTGGCCTCCTCCTTCATTCTCCAGACGCATCGGGTGTCCCGGCTGAATTGGAGACTTCAGTACAACAAGGTCCTCAGAGGGACGCGGCTCCAGCGAAACCATCGATGACGCGGGGGTCTCGTCATGATGGTGCTCAACCGAATGGGCATGTGGAAACAAGGGAGATCGAACAACTGTGCCCGCAAGGTCCAGCCACTCGGGCTTCAAATGTCCGTGTTGTGTTTCAGCGATCAACAATTTCGGTGGATCAAACTGTTCAATCCATTTGAGACATCGATCGATCTGTGATCGCTCGCGCTTATCGGTCCAGTTGATGGCCACAACATCAGACATTTGAATCTGATCGTGAAATCCTTCGCTGTTTGTTACACGAGGATTCTCGTAGTCTTTGGGATCAACCAGGCAAATAGTTGCTCGCAGGTCCAGAGCCTGCCGGAATCTCTCCCCGCGAAGTGCATCAATCACTCGTGCAGGATGGCCGGCACCGCTGGGTTCAATCAGCAAACGATCGGGTTTGGTTCGACGGATAAACTGCATGAGAACCGTGTCCATCATCGCCGAAGTAGTACAGCAGAAACATCCGCCCGCCAGTTCCTGAATCTGCACGTCCTGAGACTGCCCCTCCATCAGGACGTCATCGATTGACACCATTCCGTATTCATTGACGAAAACGGACCATCGTTCTCCGGCTGGGCGTTGCTTCAGCAGGTCCAGAATTGCCGTCGTCTTCCCGGTTCCCAGGAAGCCAGTAATGATGTTGGTGGGGATGGGTTGACCGGAATACCACACGATGTTTTGCTTCTGACTGTGCGGGTTCTAGCGAAATGTGGCAATTCGTTCAGGCAGACGAATGCCGTGTCAGCCTAACGAACGCCAGCCGGAAGCGCCGCGATATTGTACGATTGAGCGAGATTTGGGCAGGATTTTGAGTGTTGGCCCGACTTTGGGGCAAAATGATCTGGTTGTATGGTCGATTTTCTCAGAAGCTGGCGGAATTAGGTGTCGGGATTGTCCCCCGTCAGGGTTGGAGTGCTGCAGAAGCATTCAAAAAACCGACTTTTGGATCGGTTTTCGTTGGGGCGTTGTTTTCGCCTGGTAGTTTCAACACCAGCAGTGAAACCGTGACCTAATTGCTTCTGAGCCTGTTCTTGACTGCGTCCATTGGTCGCAGGGAGCTGGCGTGTGGATCTGAGTCGTTTACTTCAGATGTTGCAGCATGAACGGGAAGGCCAATCTGGTCTTCGTCCGAATTCGCTGCTTCGCGCGCTGAAGCAGATGATCGGTCAGGGACCGCGGACGCGTCGAAATAGTGGCGCGCAGGCTTTGGATCGGCCAGAAAGCCTGGAAGTTCGTCAGGTCTTGAGTGCAATTTCGCCAGTTGATTACTCGGCCCCGCTCATTGCGTTCGAAGAGGCTTTCGTTGGTGACGGCTCTGGAGAACAAGGCTTGGTCGCAGTCGACCAACCGGATGTTTTCCTGCCGACCGAAGTGGTTCAACTTGATTTGCTGCCCGGTGGTCGTGTCGTGCAGATGGTTCGTGATCAGCTCTCAAAAAGTCTGTCACCATCGAACCTGATCCCGGAAATATCGATCCCTGGCGAAATCGTGCAGATCCCGGGCAAAGCGAGCACCAACCGAGCTCAGATTAACGATATTGGACTGAGCAGCAGTTCCGTCAGCAGCAGCATTGAAGTGGCCGCTCCGGAAATGATCGATACCGGGCTGTCTGATCCAATCTTCTCGACGGCCGGTGATCAGCTCAATCTCAGCTTTGTGATCGAGTACAACGACGGACCTCAGGAAGTCACCATTGAGTCCATCTCCAGCACAAATCTGCAGATCCGAGTCTCAGGCCTGGCTGGCACCATTTATGAGTCTTCCGGTGCCGAATTCACAGCTCAGGTTCTTTATCAGAATGCAATGGAGGTTCTACAGCGGGTTCAACCGACTCGTCCGGTGCAGATCCTGTTTCCTGCCACATCGCTCGCCAGCCGCGAACGAATCCCCACGGTTCCAGGATCGTCAATCGCTGACAGACTCGATACGAATCACAGCGTTGAGCAGTCTTCCGCAGTTTCAGGGCCTCGAGCGGGATCCGAGACTCCGGAATCGCTCCCGGATTCACTCCTTCAGGAAGCCGGTTCACAGGCCAGTGCAAGCTCAGCTCCTGATGATTCATCCCTGATCGATCAGGTCTTTGCCGTTTCTGATTTGACGCTGGACACATCCATTCTGGTAAGATTAGGCGTCACCAGATTACACCAGACTTTGGCGTGGTCACAGACGGACTCAGGCTCGGCGATTCTGCAGCAGCAGGAGATCTCTGCCGCAA
>JBILXT010000037.1:0-31802 GCA_044378235.1 Planctomycetaceae bacterium | reverse complement strand
TTGGGAGTCAAACTTTGCCAGATCGTCGGGGTGGACGTGTTTGCGAACGGCATTCAAAGTACCAAGTTGTTCTTCAGTGACAGGTAAAGCAGGCTCGGTACTGAAATACCGAGTGACCTCGTCTTTCGCTATGTCCCACGTAAATGCAATGGAGCCTGCAGCTTCCAGAGCCAGCCGCAGTCGCCGCTCACTGGCTCGAAGTGCTTCTTCGGCTCGCACGCGGTTGGTGATGTCCAGCGTCATCGACAGAACGCCAAGGAAGGATCCATTCGGGGCGATCAGAGCGGTGTTGTGCCATTCGCAGATGATGATCCGGCCATCTTTGGTCACGTTTCGATTGATGCTTTGTGCAGCGACATCGCCGGAACGCAGGCGACGCGAAACATTCTCAACAATAACGTAGTCATCCTGATGCACGAGAAACCCCGCTGGCTTTCCGATGATCTCCTCACGCAAATAGCCAAAGATCTTCTCCGCGGCCGGATTCCAGTTTGCGTATCGATTCTCCGCGTCAAACAGAACGTAAGCAATCGGCATTCGGTCGATGTGGAGCTGCAGGCGGGCCAGCAGTTGATCCCGAGCTTCTTCAATTCGCAGTCGCTCGGTCACGTCATTCACATAACCATGCCACAGAACAGTGCCGTCTGACAGCTGCATGGGTGACGAACAGCCTTCAATCCAGATCTCCCCATGTTCCGGGCTCATAATGCGGTATTGATCGCGCCACATCGTCATAGAGCGTGCGGACTCTGCAATGCCGGTTCGCACGCGTTCACTGTCGTCGGGATGGATGGTGGAGAATATGCCGGAAGCGTCGATTGCCAGTGCTGCCGGTGGAAGGCCATAAATTGTTTCGATGCGCGGACTGGCATAAGGCATCGTCACGCGGCCATTCGGCGTGAGTTGAAATGAGCAGATCGCCACCGGCACCGCTTCCATGATCTTCTCGAACCGGTCTCGTTCCGCCTGCAACTGCTGCTTTGCACGGACCATCTGGGTAA
This sequence comes from Planctomycetaceae bacterium, assembly GCA_044378235.1. GTDB lineage: Bacteria > Planctomycetota > Planctomycetia > Planctomycetales > Planctomycetaceae > SXXK01. Next base: position 30,801 of record JBILXT010000037.1, on the reverse strand, counting down.
TGTCCTGGTCCGTCCCTTCAACTCGAATGATTCCTCCCGCTGCGTCTCTTGTTGCACGCGCACGACTATGGATCCACATGCACTCGCCGTCAGGCCGAATGATTCGCATGTCATTGGCGAACTCACTGTCCCCGGCCTGCATGGCTTCGACTCGCGCAATCGCGATGCTTCGATCGTCCGGATGGAGGAGCGAGAGAAAAGATTCAAAGCTGGGATTCACGTCCTCTCGTTTCACCCCGAAAAGCTCGAATTCTGCATCCGACCAGGACACTTTGTCGGTTTGGGGTTCCCAGTCCCAGCTGCCCAGACGCGCAATTCGCTGTGCTTCACGGAGTCGGGTTTCTGTTTCACGAAGAGCGTTCTCGACACGACGCAGGTCGTCGATGTCGGTGCACGTCCCAACCCACGATTCAATTTGTCCAGCCGTGTTGCGAAGTGGAAGCTCGCGGACGATATGCCAGCGGTACTCACCATCCGTTCGTCGTATCCGCATCTCGAAAGCCCGTGGCACGCCGTCTCGAAGGGCCAGCGACCATTCAACCACGGCATGAGAAACGTCATCGGGATGGATCACACTTTGCCATGACCATCCCACGAGATCGGCTACAGCGACGCCTGTATATTCGACGGCTTTGGAGTTCAGGTCAGTCACCGCGCCGTCCGGACTGGCGGTCCAGACGATTTGCGGGATCGCATTGGCCAGTTCGCGATACTGTTCCTCACTGACACGCAATGCGTCTTCGATCTGTTTCCGCTCGGAGATGTCGCGCGAGACGCCTATCAGCCCCGACACGACTCCCTTGATATCTCGAAACGGAGCCTTTGTCGCATGGTAGGTGCGCTTCGCACCAGCTGAAGTGATGGTTTCCTCATGGTTGACGACCTTGCCGCCGGCCATCGTTGCACGGTCGTTTGACATCAGCCGTTCGGCATCCGCAGCACCAAACAGTTCACTGTCATCACGCCCCAGAACTTCATCCACAGGTCTGCCGATGAATCTCGCGGCCGCCTCGTTAGCCAGCAGGTATCGCCCGTCAGCATCTTTGACGAACACGGCATCCGTCGTGCCTTCGACCACCGCACGGAGCAGCGTTTCCGAACGCTGCGCGACAGCTACTTCACGTTTGATGAGCCAGTACAGCAGCATCGTCGTGACCGTAACAAACGCCGAGCCTTTAATTGCGCTGGCCAATAAGGGATTGTTTTCGCTATATCCTGACCAGATCAGCAACCAGTCGCTGAGCCAGATCCACACAAGGCCAAACGATCCGTACAGCCCGGCGATTCGCACGGGCGCCTGGCCAAGTCCGATTCTGGTCGACGTGTGACTCGGCATGACAGGTATAGACCCACAAAGGACGAAAAACTGGTTCTCCAACCAACCGTTCGTGGCTCCGTTGGGTCCGCCAATCTATTGCGAGACAATTCGCACGTCCAGACCTCCTGCGTTACTTCTTTAATCCTTTGACCAGAGAAAGCAGGGTGTCGTCTTCTTTCGGCCCGCCATTGCCTCGATTCACCAGAATCGGCAATGGGTCAAATGCCGTCCAGACTGGTGTTGCCGACATAAATGCCGTCAGCAGCGAACCACCTCGAAGCACCCAGACCATAATCCCCACGGAGACCGACGTAGAAACAAAGGCCGAAGTGCCAACCACCAGATCTCCAGTGGTAAAGCCGGCAAAACGATGATCGACCTCCGCATGGCTCACGACCTGAGGCTCAACGCGGAGTTCGATTGCTCGCACCAGTGCATCAAACGGAAGAGCTTCGATCGTGGAATTGCCCCAGACGGCAGAAACAGGCCCCTGCACGACGTTCTGTGGTCCGGCATCAGGACGATAGTCGATGTCTGTGCGACCCGAGAGCCCCGTGTCGACAATCGTCGTCAGTATCTGCGCGGTCCCCAGACTGAGAACCGGCGTCTCATTCGTGGCGTCTAAAGCGTCTTCAAAAGAATTGTCGGAGTTCTCACCAGCCGCCTTCTCGATGCTTGTCGTCTCTACGGTTGTCTCGGAGCTGTTTGTTCCGCTGCCAAGTCCCGGTGGCACAATTGCGGTGCCTGGATCTGTGCCGTTTCCGGTGCCACCATCACCGCCCGTGCCGCCACCGGTGCCATCTCCATCACCATTTCCACTGCCGCCGCCTCCGGGGTTAACGGTCGGCAAGACATCGATCCGGACCGTTACAGAATTACTGAAGGCAGCCCCATCACTGACACGATAGGTAAAGGTTACTGTCCCCGTGAAGACATCAACCGGATCGTACAAGAACGATCCATCTGTTCGCAGCAACAGTGTTCCGTGCCCAACTCCGGAGATCAGCTGAGCCGTCAGGGTATCGCCATCATCGTCGTAGTCGTTCCCGAGCACACCAATGAGTGAAGTCAGGTCGAGCTTTGTCAGCTGAAATGTGTAAAACACATCCGCAAATGCGATGGGAGCTTCGTTGATATCACGCACATTGATCGTAAACGTCTGATCAAAGAACAGCCCCGCTCTGTCCGTCGCGCGAACAACAGTCGTGTGTGATGCTGCGGCTTCGAAGTTCAGCCCGGCCCCAGCAGCGACGGTAATCGCCCCCGTGCCTGAGTTAACAACAAAACGTCCCGACGCGCTGTCTAAGAACGAATATGTCAGTTGGTCACCAGCATCCGGATCGATTCCGGACACGGTCCCCACGAAAACTCCCGCGACGCTGTTTTCGGTGACCAGACCGCCCGCCAGATTGATCGTCACAGGAACTTCATTCACGTCCCGGAGAGTCACGGCCGTCGTCATCGAATCCGTCAGGCCAGCTCGGTCCGTGACCTGGACCGTCAGCGTTATGGTTCTGAGAGCTTCAAAGTTCAGCAGCGATGAGTCGCGAACAGAGATCTCGCCGGTGATCGCATCAATCGAGAATGCGGACACCGGAACGCTGCTGCTCAGTGAATACGTGAGCTGGTCTGCGGCGTCGACGTCGGCAGCGAAAACCTGTCCAATCACCGTATTGTTGGCGAGATTCTCATCGAGAATGATTCCCGGCGATGGCCCGAAGACCGGGGCTTCGTTTTCATCGACCACGGAGATCACAACTGTCTCCATCAGTGATGTGTTCACTCCATCCGTCGTGGCCACAAGCAGCGTGTAGGTGGAGGTGCGTTCGAAATTCAGGTTGCCCACATTGCTGACGGATAATCGTCCGGTGGCCGCGTTGATGCTGAAGATTCCGTCGCTGTTGCCTCCCACGATGGACCAATTCTGATTCGTCCCCACACTGTCTGCGTCGGTCGCCACAACATTGCCGACGATGGTCCCGACACTGGCCCGTTCAGAGACCGAGTACTGTTGTGCCGGCGTAATGATCGGGGCGGTGTCATTCAGGTCGTTCACTGTGATTGCGAAGGACCGAGTCGTGAAGGACGAATCACTGCTGGTGGCTCGGGCGATAATCGTGTGTGCCCCGCTGGTCTCGCGGTCGAGCAAGCCTCCATTCGCGACGGTCACGATTCCGGTTCCTGAATCAATTGCAAATCGGCCACCGGCATTGTCGTCAAGTGTCCACGTGATGGTGTTGTTGGTGCCGTCAGCGTCGAAGGCCGATCCGGTGATGCCGACCAGCGTGCCCGCAGCAGAATTCTCATTCACTGCGTTCGCTGCCGGATTCGAATCCGAGATGGCCCCGACGTCGAATTCATCGACGTCGCTCAGCTGAATCGTGTAAGCTCGAACGGAGAATGAACCGTCTGCCGAGGTCGCCCGCACAGTTACGCTGTGACTGGTTTGAGCTTCGTAGTTCAGCAAAGTCCCGTTGGCAACGGTCACAATTCCGGTGTTTGCATCGACGGCAAATCGACCACCAGCATTGGAGTCGAACGAGTAAACGATGGCGTTGCTCGTACTGTCGGAATCGAATGCAAAGGCCGTCAGTCCGACAACAGTGCCGCTGGCTGCGTTCTCGAAGACCACTTCGGTGTTTGTGTCGGTATCAGTCACCGCTGACGTGGCAAACTCGTTGACGTCATTGATGGAAATCGAAACTGTCTGAGTCACAAACGAAAGATCTGCAGAAGTAGCTCGCACGATGATGCTATGGCTTGCAGCCGTTTCCCGATCCAGCAAACCACCGTTTGCAACGCTTACTGCACCAGTCGAGGCGTTAATTGTGAAGCGTCCGCCGGCGTTGTCGTCCAGTGTATAAGTGATGAGATTGGTCGTACCATCCTGATCCATCGCATTGGCCGTGAAGCCAACCAGAGTGCCGATTGCGGCGTTCTCGTTTACAGCATTTGTGGCTGAGTTGCTGTCAGCAATTGGTGTGATGGAGAATTCATTGACGTCGATCAGATTGATTGAAATCGTCAGCGTAGTGCTGGAGCCATCGGTTGAGGTGGCTCGAACGATCACACTGTGGCTGGTTGCCGCCTCGAAGTTCAACAGCGTGCCATCAGCAACGGTGATGATCCCAGTATTCACGTCGATCGTGAATCGTCCGCCAGCCGTGTTGTCCAGACTGTAGGTGACGATGTCAGTGCCGTCAGCATCCGAAGCGAAGGCTGTGATTCCGATGATGGAACCGTTGACCGCGTTCTCCGCGACTGTATTTGACGCGACATTGGTATCGGTAATCGCCGAGATCGGGAACTCATTAACGTCCGCAAGGCCGATCGTCACGGTAATCGTCGCCGCAGAACCATCCGCGCTCGTAGCGCGAGCGGTGACGGAATACGTCGACGCGAATTCAAAGTTGAGTGGCGTCAGGCCAACAGTGATGACGCCGGTCGAAGCATTGATCTGGAACCTTCCGCCCGCGTTATCATCCAGTGAATAGGTAATGGCATTTGTTGTCGCGTCGGCGTCACTGGCAGAAATTGTAATTCCGGTCACTGTCCCCTGCAGAGCCAGTTCCGCCACCAGATTCGCGGTGGCATTCACATCGACAGCCGGAGTGATATCAAACTCATCCACATCGATCAGCGCGATGTTCACAGACAGCGTCGAAAATGAGCCATCATCGCTGGCCGCCTGAACGACAATCGTATGCAAAATCGCCAATTCGCGATCCAGCAGACTACCATTGGCCACGGTGACAATGCCCGTGCTGCCATCGATCGCAAATCGTCCGCCAGCGTCATTGAGCAGGCTGTACGTGATACCGTTGAATGTGGCATCGCCGTCGAAGGCCGACATTGTGACGCCAACGACAGTGCCGTTTGTTGCGTTTTCAGTAACTGCATTGGTCAGTGCATCAGCATCCACAGGCACAGAAACGTTGAATTCGTCTGCATCAAGGATCGCGATCGCAAATGTCTGCTCAGTAAACGAAGCATCTGCACTGGTCGCCCGAATCGTGATGGAGCGAGCTGGCCCGTCGGTCTCGCGATTGATTGCACCGGCCACGGTCACAACGCCCGTGACGGAGTTGATCGCGAACCGCCCACCATCATTGTCGCTCAGGCTGTAGGTGATCGCATTGGTCGTAGCGTCAAGGTCTTCTGCAAACGCCGTCAGATTGACCGTCGCACCAATCGCCGAATTCTCCAAAATCTCATTACTCCCGTTGTTCCCATCCACAACCGCCGTAACATTAAACTCATCCACATCATTCACAGCGATCGTCAAAGTGCTGTCGGCCGTTGATCCATCGACACTGGTCGCTCGCACGACAATCGTTCTTGTGGCTCCATCGGCTTCGCGATCGATCGCACCGGCGACCGTGACAACGCCAGTGACCGCATCAATGCTGAATCGCCCACCGTCATTGTCGGTCAGGCTGTAGGTGATCGCATTGGTTGTCGCGTCAAGGTCTTCCGCAAATGCCGTCAGATTGACCGTCGTACCAACAGCCGAATTCTCATCAATCACATTACTCCCATTGTTCCCATCCGCAGGAGCCGTAACACTGAACTCATTAACATCATTAACAGCGATCGTAAACGTACTGTCGGCCGTCGAACCATCCGCGCTGGTGGCTCGAACGATTATGGACCGTGTCGCGCCATCCGCTTCCCGGTCGATTGAACCCGCAACAGTGACGACACCCGAAACTGCATCGATCGCAAACCGTCCGCCATCGTTGTTTGTCAGACTGTAGGTAATCGAATTCGTCGTCGAGTCAAGGTCCTCGGCATAAGCTACGACACCGGTCAAAGTACCAACGGCTGCATTCTCATCAATCTCATTATTGCCATTATTCCCATCAATAACCGCCGTGACATCAAACTCATCCACATCATTCACAGCAATCGAAAAGCTGCTGTCGGCCGTTGATCCATCCACGCTCGTGGCTCGCACTGTTATGCTGCGAATAGGCCCGTCCGTCTCGCGATCGATTGCACCGGCCACGGTGACGACACCGGTGACCGCATCAATGCTGAATCGCCCGCCGTCATTGTCGATCAGGGTGTAGGTGACGGTATTGGTTGTCGCGTCATGATCTTCTGCAAAAGCGGTCAGATTGACCGTTGCTCCAATCGCCGCATTCTCATCAACCTCATTACTCCCATTATTCCCATCCGCAACCGCCGTGACATCGAACTCGTCCACATCATTAACAGAGATCGTCAAAGTGCTGTCAGCTGTTGATCCATCAGCGCTGGTGGCTCGGACGATGATCGTTCGTGATGGCCCATCGGTTTCTCGGTCAATCGCTCCGGCAACGGTGACAACGCCTGAGTTCGCATCCACCGCAAACCGCCCGCCGTCGTTATTGACAAGACTGTAAGTGACGCTGTTCGTAGTAGAATCAGGATCCGTCGAATTGACCGTGATACCGACGATGGTTCCGATCGTTGAATTTTCATCAACCTGATTCACGGCGGCATTAATGTCAACAGGTGCCGTTACGGTTGATTCATTGACGTCATTGATGTCGATCGTAAAAGTCTGCTCGGCGATGGAACCATCGGCCGAGGTCGCCCGGATGGTGATGCTTCGTGTTGGCCCATCGGTTTCGCGGTCGATCGCACCAGCGACAGTCACAACACCGGTGCTGGCATCAATCGCAAATCGCCCGCCGTCATTGTCTGTCAGGCTGTATGTAATCGCATTGGTCGTAGCGTCAAGATCTTCAGCAAAACCCGTCAGATTGACCGTCGCACCAACCGCCGAATTCTCATCAATCTCATTACTCCCATTATTCGCATCCGCAACCGCTGTGACATCAAAATCGTCCTCATCGAGAATGCTGATGGAATAATTCGTGTCAGATGTCGAACCATCCGTGCTGGTGGCTCGTACCGTGATCGACAGCGATGGGCCGTCTGTTTCGCGATCAACAACACCGACCAGAGTTACCACGCCCGAGTTAGCATCAATGGCGAAACGACCGCCGGCATCGTTGGCAAGGCTGTACAGAACGCCGTTGTTGGTGGCGTCATCATCCACTGCGATGGCGGTGAGTCCTGTGCCAGCTCCGATCGTCGCATGCTCGCTGACCTGATTAAGACCGGGATCGCTATCTGCTGACGCAGACACATCAAACTCATCAAGGTCATTGATGGCAATCGTGAATGACGTGTCGGCCGTCGATCCATCCACACTGGTGGCACGGACAATAATTGTGCGAGACGGTCCATGAGTCTCTCGGTCGATACTGCCCGCGACGGTCACAACGCCCAGGTTGCTGTCGATCGTGAATCGTCCGCCGTCGTCAACAATCAGGCTGTAAGTAATGGCGTTGGTTGTGGCGTCCGCATCCTGCGACTGAGCTGTAATGTTCACGATCGTCCCGATCGCTGCGTTCTCGTCGACGCTGTTTGACGAACTGTCGCTGTCGACCGGGCTGGTGACCGAATACTCACTCACATCAAGCACATTGATCGTGAACGTTCTGTCAGCCATCGAACCATCCGCACTGGTGGCTCGCACGGTTACGTTGAGGCTGGCTCCATCGGTTTCGCGATCGATGGCCCCTGCCACAGTGATGATGCCCGTGGTGGAATCAATCGCAAAGCGGCCACCTGCATCATCTGTCAGGCTATAAGTGACGCCGTTGTTCGTTGCGTCAGAATCTTCGCTAGAGGCAACGATTCCGGTGCTTGTGCCAGTCGATGCATTTTCATAGACCTCATTACTCCCATTATTCGCATCAATGCTCGCCGTCACATCAAACTCATCCAGGTCATTGATCGCGATCGTAAAGACCTGATCCGCATGTGATCCGTCCGCCGAGGTTGCTCGAACGGTGATACTGCGAGTTGCTCCCAGAGTTTCACGGTTCAGCAGCGCGGCCGTCGTCACGACACCGGTATTCACATCGATCGCGAAGTTTCCACCATCGCTGTCAAACAGGCTGTAGGTCACCGTGTTTGTCGTAGCATCGGCATCACTTGCGGAGGCTGTAATTCCGACCGCAGTGCCAATCACTACGTACTCATCGACGGAATTGCTGGTTGTGTCCGTATCCGCAGGAACTATGACCGGGAACTCATTCGCATCGACAATCGAGATGGTGAAACTCTGATCCGTGAATGATCCGTCCACCGAGGTCGCTCGCACCGTAACAGTGCGCGATGCTCCGTCAGCCTCAAAGTCGATGGCACCTGCCACTGTTATGACGCCAGTGCCTGAATTAATCGCGAAGCGTCCGCCGTCGTCATTCTGAAGCGAGTACGTGATGGTATTTGTCGTAGCATCGGCGTCGGTCGCCTGAGCGGTCATCCCGACTGTCGTCCCCACTGAGGCATTTTCGGTGACGGAATCCAACGACGCATTTGTGTCTGTCACTGCGCCTGTAGCGAACTCATTCACGTCAACGATACTGATTGTAAATGTTTGTGTCGTGAACGATGCGTCCGTGCTGGTGGCTCGAATGGTGATGGTATACGACGCAGCCGCTTCGCGATCGATGGCCCCTGCGACGGTCACAACCCCCGTGTTCGCATCAATCGCAAACCGCCCGCCCGCATTGTTGGTCAGTGAGTAAGTAACAACATCCGTGCCGTCTGGATCGGTCGCCAAAGCCGTGATGCCGACCAAAGTTCCGACCGCTGAGTTCTCCACGATCGTATCTGCTGACGCATCGCTGTCTGCAACCGCACTGACCGCACCTTCATTGACGTCAGTGATGCTGATTGCAAAAGATTGGTCGGCCGTTGAAAGATCCGCACTTGTCGCTCGGACGGTGATATTGTGGGACGTGGTTGTTTCATAATCCAGCAACGAACCATCAGCGACCGTTACGACGCCTGTGGAGCTGTTAATTGTAAAGCGACCTCCAGCATCGTCGGTCAGGCTGTAGGTGATGCCGTTGGTGGTGGCATCCGCATCGGACGCGAGCGCTGTGATTCCCACGACCGTTCCGTTGCTGGCGTTTTCAGCGACGCTGTTGATCGTCGCGTTGTTGTCGACAGGTGTTGTCACTGCCGCTTCGTTGACGTCACTGATGGCAATCGTAAACAACTGATCCGTGTAAGACGTGTCGGCCGAGGTCGCCCGCACCGTAATGCTGCGAGTGGCCCCGTCGGTTTCTCGATCAATAGCACCGGCCACCGTAACGATGCCTGTGCTTGCATCAATTGCAAATCGACCGCCATCATCGTTGACCAGCGAATACGTAATTGTGTTCGTTGTCCCATCGGCATCCGTGGCTGAGACTGTCAGGCCCACAGCCGCGCCGATCGCCGAGTTTTCAGCGACCGTGTTAGAAGTTACGTCGTTATCGGTGACAGCCCCAACATTGAATTCGTCGGCATCGGTGATCGTCACGCTGATGGTCTGTGTATCAGTGCGAGTCCCGTCGCTGACCTGCACTGTGACAACGTAAATCCCATCCGAATTCGCATCCATCGGCGATTCAAAGTTGCGGCCCGCAGCGAAAGAGAGCACTCCTGAACTACTTCCAATCGTAAAGAAGCTGGCATCAGTGCCGCTGATCGAATACGTCAGCGTCTCTGCAGGCAGATCCGAATCCGTCGCAGTCACCGTCGTTACGACCGTGGTATTCTCTGCGATACTGATCGAAGCCGTCGCTCCCGCGCCGTCACTAGTGATCGTCGGATCGTTGTCATTCACCGGCGTGATTGTGACATTAAACGTTGCAGTGCTCGTTGTGCCCGTGCCATCATCCACGCTGAAGGAAAACGCGTCGGTGAAGTTCTCAGTCCCGTCATGGTCGTAGGTCACCAGCCCGCTGTTAACGTCGGCCTGAGTGAATGTGTTGCCGTTGGTGAGAGTCACTCCATTCAGACGAAGTGTGCCGCGAGTCACAGCCGAAGTCAGCGTGTAAGTCAAACTCGCAGCGACATCGTCAACGTCGGTCGTCTGAAGCATTGCGGCAGTGATTGCATTGCCTGTCGAGTTTTCAGCAACCGTGGTCCCGACATTCGTAGCAATCACCTGCTCATCATTCGCTCCCTGAATGGTCAGCGTGATCTGAGTTGTGCTGGTCAGACCACCGCTGTCCGCCATCGTGTAGGTAAACACATCCGTCAAGGTATCCGAGGATGTACGAAGCGCCTGAACGGCCGCGTTGTTGTTATTGACGGTATAGGTGTACGATCCGTTCGCCGCGATATTGATCGAACCGAACGAGCCGGAAACGCTCACTCCCACTGATCCTGAGGCGCTAGCCGATGTCCCCGCCACAACGCCGCCCACGGTCTTCGTATCACCCGCGTCGACATCGGTATCATTCATCAACACGTTGCCGGTCGGGTTAGTTCCGGCGGTGCCATTGCTGCTTCCACCAGCTTCCACCGCTGTAGCTGTGTCCGTAACTGTCACCGGCATTTCATTGACATCAATCAGAATGATTGTCATCACCTGAGTCGCGGTGGACAAATCGCTGCTGGTCGCGCGAACGGTAATGTTGTGCGACGCCGAGGATTCAAAGTTCAACAGCGTGCCGTCGGTAACCGTGACATCACCCGTCGTCGCATTAATCGCAAATCGTCCGCCGGCATCGTCGATAAGGTCATAAGTAACCGCATTTGTAGTAGCATCGCTGTCGGTTGCGGAAGCCGCGATCCCGACAAGTGTTCCATTCGCTGAGTTCTCTGTAACGCTGTTGACCGTCGCATTGGCATCTACAGGAGTCGACACTGGCGATTCATTGACGTCCGTGACACTGATCGCCACCGTCAGCGTCGTGAACGACATGTCGGTGCTGGTTGCTCGAATAGTGATGTTGTACGCAGCCGCATCTTCTCGATCGATCGCCCCGGCGACCGTCACCACACCTGTGTTTGCATCGATCGTAAATCGTCCGCCCGCATCGTCCGTCAGCGAGTACGTCACCAAGTCCGTGCCGTCAGAATCACTAGCTGCCCCCGTGATCCCCACCGTTGTGCCGATAGTGGAGTTCTCTGCGATCGTGTTGGTGCTGGAGTCGCTGTCGTTAACTGCACTTACACCATTTTCGTTGATGTCGAAGATCGTCACGCTGATGGTCTGCGTATCCGTGCGAGTCCCGTCGCTGACTTCCAATGTCACCACGTAGACGCCATCGGCGTTTGCATCCGCGCGAGTTTCAAAGTCGCGTGCCGTGGCGAAAGACAATTGCCCTGAACTACCGTTGATTGTGAACAGTCCCGCGTCGGCACCACTGATCGAATACGTCAGAGTCTGTGCAGGAAGATCCGAATCCGTCGCGGTTACCGTGGTGACGGCTGTGGTATTCTCCGCGATGCTGATCGAAGCCGTTGCTCCCGCGCCATCGCTGGTAATTGCCGGATCGTTGTCATTCACCGGCGTGATCGTGATGCTGAACGTGCCTGTGCTCGTTGTACCAGTTCCGTCATCGACGCTGAAGGAGAACGCATCGGCGAAGTTTTCTGTACCGTCATGATCGTACGTCACCAGCCCGCTGTTAATGTCGGCCTGAGTGAACGTGCTGCCGTTACCGAGAGCCACACCGGTCAATCGCAGCGTGCCGTTCGTCACGGCCGAAGCCAGCGTGTACGTCAGATTGACTGCCGTATCATCCACGTCAGTCGTCTGCAGCATCGCGGTTGCGATCACATTGCCCGTCGAGTTTTCTGCTACGGTGATCCCGCCATTAGTCGTAATGACCTGCTCGTCATTCGCGCCATGAATCGTCACCGTCATCTGAGCGGTGCTCATCAGGCCACCGGAGTCGGTCATCGTGTAGGTAAACACATCGCTCAGAGTGTCTGCCGATGTGCGAAGTGCCTGAACGGCCGTGCTGATGTTATTGACGACATAACTGAATGTGCCATCCGCCCCGATATTGATCGTGCCATACGCGCCAGCAACATCCATTCCCACTGAGCCTGAAGCGCTAGCCGATGTTCCCGCAACAACGCCGTTCACAGCCTTCGTTTCGCCCGCATCGACATCCGTATCGTTAGTCAGAACGTTGCCGGTTGGATTCGTTCCTGCAGTCGCATTGGCTATACCGCCAGCTTCGACCGCCGTTGCCGTATTTGCAACAGCAGCAGGTGCTTCGTTAACGTTGCTGACACCAAGTGTCAGAGTCTTGTCAAAGAATAGCCCGCCAAGGTCGGTCGCACGCACGACCACCGTATGACTTGTCGCAGCTTCGAAGTTAAGCAAAGTCCCGTCGGCCACCGTGATTTGGCCTGTCGCGCTGTTGATTGCAAATCGGCCTCCGGCATCATTTGTCAGCGTATACGACGCATTGTCGACTGAATCGATATCGACGCTGCTGACCGAACCGACAACACTTCCGTTGCTGGCATTCTCGGCGATGGTTAAAGGAATTGTTCCTCCTTCGAGTCTTGCATTGGCCCAATGCGACCAGTCGAAGTCGGAGGCGCCGTTACCATTGTCGACGGCCAATCGTAAGGTCGTTCCGCCAGTGACATCAATATTGAGATTAATGCCAGGGTCGGACGCGCCCAGAACGGGACTTGTGTATCTCAGGTTGCCATCGACATAGACCATATACCGGACGTTGCCGGGTGCACCGTCTTGCAGGCCAATGATGGCCTTAAAGGATGTCGAGTCACCGATTGCGTATTCGACATAGCCAAAACTTGTTCCCGTATTGTAATCGTGTCGACACCCGCGTTGGCGTTGGCATCCAGAATCGCCTGGCGGAAGGAGCCTGCTCCGCTGTCGTTGGTGTTGGTGACGGTGTAGGTTGCCAGGATAAAGTCGGCGTCGGCTCGGAACTGATTGCTGAACGCCACGTCCGTCGTGATCGAACCAACCTGGTATTCCAGATCCCAGTCTGCATTCCGAGTTGTTCCGCCGGTGGCGTCATCGCTGGCGGCCGCGTCACAATTCGTCAGCGTACTGATCTCATGGAGTAACTGCTGTCCCTCGTCTGATCCTGCAAGGTTACAGCCATAGAACAGAATGTCAGCGTCTTCCGACAGAGAATACTGCCAGGCACTGATGGCATTACGATAGGTGTCCAGATTGTTCATCGACAGCCATGTCGAACCAATCTGCACCTGTCCCGTTCCGCCGTGCGAGACGATATGGATGCCATCGACCCCGCGATATCTCAACAGGGCCGAAGTGATCTGAGCGATCCCGTCTTTGCTGTTGTCCAGTGCCACCAATTCGAGTTTGCGACCGGGATCCGCCGCCGCCGAGTTTCGCAGATCCGCCGCGAGTTGCTCAAAATTGCTGACGGACGAGTCAATGAACACAAGTTCCAGCGTCTGCTCGATTGTGCCGGGCTGGTCCTGAAGGGTGTTGTCAGCGTTCGTTGCGTCCTGAGTGGTCGGCGAGTCGCTGGTCAAAGGATCGCTGCTGGCAGGATCGTTCGCGGCGGTTGCTTCGGCGAGGGTGCTAGTCTGATCGGCCTGAGGCGGCTGTAGTGCGGCGAACAGCTCGGTGTGATCCAGCACAATCCCTGCGTCTGCTGTGGGAGCGGCGGAGGCTGCGATTTCTGCGACCTGAGCGATCACTGGGGCCATCGCCGAGGCACTGAACAGAATTCGCTCCTCCAACCGCATCACATCCATCGTACGCACTGCCGCATCCTGCAACCCGGACGACCTTGTCAGGTGCAGTCCGTGCTGGATCAGCATTTTGGTGTGGAGGATGAATCGTCGAATCGACATGGAGGATCGTTGTCGCTGAAGATCTGATCATGGGGGTTATTCAGTAACATCCGGACGCACAATCTGCGCAAGATGTCCCCATTGGTACTCTCCTTGTCAGTTCGGCAGCTTTGGCCGTTGAGTCAACCCTTGCTGGTTGATGCGATAGGGATACCCGCACTTTACGGGAGACGAGCCGAGCTTCGGGGTCGCGCCGATTCGAGTGGACCTCACTTCTGGGCCGATTCGTTACTCGATCTCAAACGGAGAGACAGAATCCCACAGCATTTCGGGAACCCGTCTAAAGCCGCGAAATGCGACTCCAATGTCCGCATTAACGCCTTCGGAAAGTTCGGCGCTGATGACTCTGGAGGGATTTCACTACCTGCGGCGAACTGCCGCCGACGCAAAAGCCGATTCGCTCACTCACACTCGCACATGTGGGGACGTTATCTCGGAGAGTGTGCAGTTTCAGTAAAGGCATCAGAGGCACTCCTCGGACGGTTCACGCTGTACCGCCTTGGGGCGCGCGACAGAAAGAAGACATACCGCCCGCGGACTTGAGCCTAAGCACCACTCGCTACTTTGGCAGCCCTTCGTTCAGTGGCAGCAGATCCTTTGGAATAAAGAAACCGTCTTTGCGAATCAGCTCTCCATCGAACCAGATTTCACCGCCCCCATAGTCCGCTCGCTGAATCAGGACAAGGTCCCAGTGAACGCGACTGCGATTGCCGTTGTCGGCTTCTTCGTAAGCATTTCCCGGCGTGAAGTGGAACGATCCTCCGATCTTCTCGTCGAACAGAGTATCCAGCATCGGATGCAGAATTCGATTATTCGTGCCGAACGACCATTCGCCGATGTAGCGGGCCCCCTCGTCGGAATCCAGCACCTGATTGAGCCGCTCCGGAGCATTTCGACAGGTGGCGTTGATGATCTTGCCATCCTTCAATTCAAATCGGATCCCGTCAAATACAGTTCCCTGGTAACGTGACGACGTGTTAAACAGGATCGTTCCATTGACGCTGTCGCGTACAGGAGCTGTAAAGCATTCGCCGTCGGGAATATTCGATTCGCCAGCACAGGGAATGACCGGAATATCTTTGATGGAGAAACGAAGATCGGTGCCTGGAGCCGTAATGTGAACCTGATCGGCGGCTTCCATGCGAGCTTTCAGCGGCAACAGATCCTGAGCCATCTTTGCGTAGTCGGCAGTACACACATCAAAGTAGAAATCTTCGAACTGCTCACAGCTCTTGCTGGCGGCCTGAGCCATCGATGGCGTCGGATAACGCAGGACGACCCAGCGAGTTTTCGGGACGCGAATCTGCACATGAACCGGCTGCCACCAATGTTGCTGGTACAGATCCATACCGATCCCCGGTACATCAGAAAACTCATTGGAGTTCGCTGATCCGCGAATGCCAATGTATGCACTCATCTCGGTCATGACGGCCGCTTCGAATTTCCCGGCCAGTGACATGCTCTCGGTGGTTGCTCCGCGATAAAGACTTCGCAGCACCGCATTGTTCTTTATCGAAACAACCGGCGTCGCGCCGATACGATACGCTTCTTCAATCAGACGGCAAACCAGATTCGGTTCTGGCAGATCGAAGGCTTCAATCAGAACCTTCTGCCCGGGCTGCAGCCGACAGCTATGATGAATCAAGACCTGAGCAAGGCGGTCAATTCGAGGATCCTGCATGATGACTTCTTAAAAAATATGCGTTGGGGAATTCTCCGGATGATTATTTTTTGGCCGAGAGAGATCCTGTTGTCTCAACCGGGGCAAAACGGGAGACAAAGACTTCGGAAGAAGAGATTCGTGCAGAATCCGCAACATTCCTCAACTCACTACGGCTATCCAGTCCGCATTCTGTCGTGTCGAGAACCTTCTGACAACCGGTGACGGGTTCCCTCGCACAATCTCGGTAATACGCATTTCTCGCGATCAGCCTGTGGTACGCATTCCTGCGGCAATGCCCTGAACCGAGAGTCTGAGAAGATCTCGCAAACGCTGGAGGTTACTTTCATCGGTCGCAGCGTCCAGCTTCCTGCGTCTTCGCAGAAGCTCGATCTGGATCAGATTCAGTGGGTCAATGTCCGGGTTGCGAACTTCAATCGATCCCTGAAACCATGGGGTCGTTGCGAGGAGTTCAGAGCCTCCTACGAGATCGAGAATCGTCTGACGGGATCGATCTCGTTCGCTGGCAATCAACCTCCAGATCTGTCGACGTTGTTCTTCTTCACTGCACAGCTCGGCGTAACACTGTCCGACGTACATATCTGTCTTTGCCAGGGCCGTCGCTGCATTGTCAATCGTGGCCTGAAAGAAAGGCCATTGACGATACATTTCCAGAATGCGCTGCCAGCTGGAACGGTTGCTGTACTTCACTTCGGAGAGGGCTGTACCAAGCCCATACCATGCCGGAATCAGGCATCGATTCTGCGTCCATGCGAAGACCCACGGGATGGCTCGCAGGTCGTTCAAAGTTCGCTGGCCTGTTCGACGAGAAGGCCGGGACGCGATCGGAAGATTCTCAATTTCTTCAATCGGAGTGGCTTCGCCGAAGAATTCAATAAAGCCCGGCGTATCCACCAACTGTCGATAGGCTTTCAGAGACTGCTCAGCCAGCGATTCCATCAACTCACGCCATTCCGCGTGAACAACGGGACGCGGAACATTGCTGGCCACAAGCGTCGCAAACGTGACCTGTTCCAGATGACGATAAGCCACCTGAGTATCGTCGTATCGTTCAGCCAGAACCTCACCCTGCTCCGTGAGTCGCAAGGAACCGCCCAGTGCATCGGGAGGCAACGAGAGAATTCCTCGTGCGGCCGGGCCACCGCCGCGTCCCAGTGAACCACCGCGACCGTGAAAGAACGTCATGCGAATTCCGCGAGCCGCTGCGACCTGATGCAGTAAGTCCTGTGCGCGATCGAGCCCACAGCATGCCGCAAGATATCCGCCGTCTTTTGTGCTGTCGGAATAACCGACCATTACAATCTGTCGATTGTCCTGAGCCTTCAGGTGCTCGGCATAAACCGGCTTGTCCAGAATCTCTGACATCACTGCCGGAGCGGCCTTCAGGTCGCCAATCTTTTCAAACAATGGAATGATTCGCAACGCGTGAGTCGGCACCGAGGCCGCCGACAATGCAGATGCCTGCAGTTCCGAGCAGGCCCGACGCCATAGCCACAGCACTGTTAACAAATCGGACGGCCAGCGAGTCATGCTGATGATGTGACCGCCCAGACAATTCGGCCCAAATCTTATGACGGCCTGCAACAACATGCGAAACAATGCGAGCGTTTCACGTGTCAATGGAGCCAGTGTGGATTCATCCAGCGATTTCACTGTCCCCATGGTCTGAATCAATACCGCCTGACGCTCGGGTTCAGCGAGAGTGGCGAAATCAACACAGTCGCCCGTGACTTTCAACAGTTCCGACATGACTTCTCGATAGCGACTCGCATCCTGACGGACATCCAGTCGCGTCAGATTCAGTCCGAAGACTCGAGTCAGATCAAACCATCGTTGAACTTCAGTCGCTAACGTCTGCTGACCATGACATTGTCGCAGACTGACGATCAAAGCGTCCACGTCCTGCTCAAGTTCCTGTCCGTCGCAGTACGCTCCGTCAACAGGGGGTTCCGCCATAGCTGTGCAGCGAGACTGTTTCAGCCGCCATTCAATCAGGCGAATCCAGCGTC
Organism: Planctomycetaceae bacterium; assembly: GCA_044378235.1. Lineage (GTDB taxonomy): Bacteria > Planctomycetota > Planctomycetia > Planctomycetales > Planctomycetaceae > SXXK01. Next base: position 13,130 of record JBILXT010000037.1, on the reverse strand, counting down.
GATAAATCTCATGCGGTGCAACTCGAGCGAGTGATTCCGCAAACTCCGGCCAACGAGCTTCAGCGATCGACAAGGCGTTTGGGAGATCGTTCTTCAGCGACACTTCATTCCGCGACACGGAGAGAAAATCATACAGTCTGCGACACCATTCCAGATGGCGATCAATCGCTGTATCGCGAAGCCAGATCAACGTTCGCTCGGTAATGTCCCACGTGACGCCAGGATGCCCGTCGCGGTCACCACCCATCCACGAACCGAAACGCAGAAAGCGAGGGATCGTAAATTCGGACTGTGGAAATTCTCTGGCTAATGCGGTCCGAAGTGACTGATAGATCTCGGGGACAACATCCCATAAACGTGGCATGATCGAGAGACCGCGCTCGACTTCTTCCAACACCGATGGTCTCATCGGCCGAAGGAATTCTGTCTGCCACAGGACGGTCAGGTCGGCAGCCAGTCGCGACCGGATCCCTTCTCGCTCACGAGGAAGAAGATCCTGACGATCCATCTCGACCAGACAATGACGCATTCGTCTCAGCTTGGAACGAATGGAACGGCGTTTGGCCTCACTGGGATGAGCCGTGAAGACTAACTCGACATCCAAAAGATTCAACGCCTGTTGCACTCCGGAAGCGTCAAACCCTGCAGCCTTCAACTGCTGGATTGACGCGCCGATGGATTCGCTGATCGGATCCGGGTGACACGCCTGCTCTCGACGTCGAAGGACGCGAACTCTTTGGCGATCCTCTGCCAGGTTCGCCAGGTCAAAGAAAATACTCAGTGACCGTGCCACCAGCCGGACCTGGTCTTCGCTGAGGGTCTGGATTTTCGTGGAAAGAATTGTCTCAGCACCAGGAACATTGGCTCGACGAGCTCTGGCCAGCTGCCGAATCTCGGAGACAAGTCGAACGGCTTCAATTCCTTCATCTTCTGCTACGACGTGCTCCAGCAATTCTTCCAGAAGACGCATGTCGCGATGTAGTTGATCAGTGTCGACCATAAAAAGTGCAAATGCCTTATTGTTAAACGCCGTAAGATGACAATGCTGCACTGGTGCACAGTTTGTGCCAAAGCAGTTCCGGATATGTGAATCTGCAATTCAACGTCAGGCGTTGTGCCCCGAGGGTGGTTGAGCAGGCTCAGGGAACGCACGCATGACGCTTGCTTTACTATGAAGTTCCCATCGTAGTGGAGGAAACCAAACAGCTTCGGAAGGCTTTTTTAGAAAGCGGATCAGACACAGTTCGAACCACAAAGTGGCACTCTGTGAAGATCATAATCAAGAACACCCGCCCTGGAAGGATTGTCTTCACGCACTTGGTTGTACGCATAATGAATTCGTCGGTTCAGCGTCATTAACAAGGTCAGTTTGTGTTCCGCCACGTCGTAGGGTGCATCCGTCGCGGTTTTCGCTCTGCTCTACGACGGAAGCAGTTGGGGAGTCCTTCGATCGAAAGGCTATTCAAAACGATCGGAAACAGCCCGGATTGCTGTCTGGCTCAGAGACGGTAGCGGCACTGCCAGCCAGGGCAGGAGTCGCCGCCGATAGATCATCGCAGAGTGCTATAGAAGTCCGAGACCCCAGCCCGGCAATGGCCAGCGGAACCACGACTTCTCAGTCTCTCGTTTCTGATTCAGTATTGTTGATGTGGTGTTACCGTCCCGGACAACGACCACATCAGCACAAACGCCCCAGTTTTGCTTCCATAAGCATGTTCGACGGATCAAACGTAGAAGACCAGATTCGGTGTGATTGGGTCAGGTCTTCCCTCGCTTTGATCGCCAAATTAGACTGTAGGTCGATAATGTTGATATTCGAAGAGCCGCCATTTACCTCTGCTCAAATTACCAGAACATCGACCTCGAAATATTGGCTCTTCAGAACGGACATGCGGCATTGCGGGATGGTCGGACAAAAAGCATCTGTCTCTGGCCATCGGCTGAAGAAATCATGAGAACGCGAATTTTTGAGTTGTGCGAAATGATCGGATCCGAAATGACCCCAAGACGTTCTGTTCTGTTGACCTTACTGATCGCATTCGCAACTGTTGCTGCGGTCGAGGTTCCTGTTCACGCCTATGACCGTGATGCGGGATTTGTCGAACACGAAGTGCAGTCGGCGTTTTCGCATATTCGCATTCGTCGCAATGGTTTTGTTCGTACCATGATCTTTGTTCGCGACAACGGCGAAGAAGCGTGGGAAAGTCAGATGAATCTGAAGTCTCCTCACGTCCTGAGATTCACCTATCTGCAGCACATGTTTGCAAGTTATCTCTTGCAACCCAAGCAAAGCAAAGTGCTGATCGTCGGGCTTGGTGGAGGATCGATGGTGCACTTTCTGCAAAAACATGATCCGACAGTTGCTGTGGAGGCCGTAGAAATCGATCCAGTTGTTGTGCAGCTGGCCGAGCGCTTTTTCAATCTGAAGCCACAAAAGAATGTGAAGCTGATTGTGGCCGACGGATTTGAGTACTTTAAGAAGACTCAAACAAAGTATGACACGATTTATATGGATGCATTCCTGAAGCCATCAGCAGAAACCGACGAGACCGGCGTGCCACTCCAGCTGCGAACGATTCAATTCTACCAGGAATTGCAGAGTCGACTGACAGAAGGCGGCTCCGTTGTGTTTAACATCAATCCTCACGCGGGGCTGGATGAAGACCTGAAGACGATCACCAAGGCGTTTCCTCAGACCTATGTTTTCAGTCTTCCAAACTCTGAAGGAGTCGTCGCGGTGGGTTCGATGCTTTCCGAACGCCGCGAATTGGATGCCCTTCGAACCGCAGGGGCCGCACTCGACAAGCGGTTTAAAGCCAGCTTTTCCTTCGAGGCTGTTGCGTCGCGATTGAGGAAACCGATTGTGATTAAGGACGGTGAGTAGGGGTCGGCGGAATGGTGCTTCCTGAAGCGGTACCGGCGTGAGCCGTCCGGTGCTGGTTGACTTGTAGGACGACACCGGGCAGCTCGCGCTGCTCCGCTACCATTCTATCGGCGGCAATGCCGTTAATCGAAGCTTGATGTACAAAGCCAAGGCTGCAGCGTCGCGACTGCGGTTCCCCTGCATTGGCAGCACTGCAGCGTTGGCGCTCATGATTCTGCGTCCGGCTGAAAACGCGAAAAACACGCCTCGTTTTGGTGTTTTTTGCTCGATGAAGAATCGTGTGACGTAACGGCACGGCATTTGATTTAGGCCTTTGTGAAACCCATTTGCGTGTTCACAAAGGAGAGAAGTCATGTCCGTGTCGGGTGCGTTTGATAAGTCGATGCCGGATGAATTGGCGACGACGCCAATCGTCAGCCAGGAGAGCCAGCGAGAGTCCTCTTCCGCGTTAGAACGCTTCATCAACAGTTTTCTCCGCGAGCAGAACATTCGCTGGATGCTGGTGATTGGAGCGGCCATCGTTTTCGGCTCTTCCCTAATGCTGGTCAGCCGGGAATTCTCCAGTTGGCCCGTTGGCGTCAAATATCTGACTGTACTGTGTTACACGGGCATGATCTTCGCGGCTGCGGAAATCGGACGTGCTCGGCTGGGCCTGAAAGCCACCAGTCGCGTTCTGCATGTGTTAACGCTGTTTCTGCTTCCAGTCTGCTTTCTGGCTCTGAACTGGGCCACGTCTTCAGGACTGGCTGGCAGTCTGATGAACGTCGCGGAGGCAATAGCGTGGGGAATTCCGGCGACTGCGTTTCTGCTGTTCGCGGCCACTCGAATCTTTGATCATCAGCTTCGAGGACGTCAGACGACGTTTGTCGCCGCCTATGTGATTTTGTCGATCGCAGGTGCGTTGCCGAAGATTACTCATCCGCTTCTGTCATTCAGTGTTTCGCTGGTGCTGTGGTTCGTGATGAGTGCCGGCATGATCAAAGTGACACGGCATATTTTTTGGCTAACTGAAGAAAACCGCTGGCCTCGCATCTTTGCCTTCTTCCCGTCGCTTTTGCTGGGTGCACTTTTTCTGATCCTGATGGCGACTCGAACTGCTGTTGGGGTTTCGATCGAATGGATTGGCTTTGGATGTGTTCTTGTCTCCGCTTCGATTCTGATGAATGCTCGTACTGTCGCGGATGTCTTTCGCCAGCGAACAGGTGACCTCGTTCGACCACTGCCGTGGTCCATTGTTCTGCCCATGCTGGTCGGTTTGATCTGGATGGTCGCTGGACTCGGGCTGGCGTTTGCCGGATTCCCGAGGACCTTTGCTCTTGTACCGACTTGTGCTTTGGCCACCGCCATGTTGATTGTGGCAGCTCGCGAAACGAATCATCGCGGATTTGTCTGGGCGGCATTAATCGCGGGCCTGATGACCTACCAGTTTTTGCCGACACTTTTCCGTGAAACTGCGATGGCGATGAGCAACGCTGCGGCCGCCGGACTTCAGACGCCAAAACTTCCCGTGGCGTTCTATGGGCTGACTTATCTGCCTTTGATTCTGGGAGTCGCAACGCTTTACCGCGTTTTGAGAACTCGGACCAAATCGCTTCTGGTTGAGCCACTCAGGACCTTTGCCTGTTGCCTTGCGGTGATTCTGCAGGTCGCTGCGATAACGAATGCTCAGGCCCTGTTTCTGGTGTCTGCTGTCAACGTCGTCATGTTCTATGTGTTAGGCATGATTCTTCGTGAACGCAGTATCGCAAGGATCTCACTAATCTCTCTGGTTGCTGCCGTCACGATGCTGATCCCATTTTTGGCCGCAGACTCCGGCTCGACGAAGATGATCATTCTGCTGCTGAGATCGACTTCATCCATCGCCATGAGCCTTGGGGTTCTAGGCTTTGTGCTGGCGGTGACTCGAATTGGTGATCGATTGCTGCAACTTGTGCCAGACACGGCTTCTGTGCCCGGCGAGAATTCTCGACTTGATCGCCTGAGCGAACTCGCAGGACTCCTGCTGTCCGGCGGCGTGGCCCTCTACTGGACTGCCCTTTCTTTCTGGAACGCTTTGCGTCCTGAGAGTTCTTCGGTGACATGGATTCATTGCCTGCTGCCGCTGACAACCTTCGCCGTTCACACCTTTCGGTATCGCAACCTGCTGAGCGGATTTGTGTTCTGGGCTCTCATGCTGACCGGATTTGTCTATGTGGCGGTTGAGACAAACGTGAGCTGGGAAATGTTCAGTTCTGGTGCCACCTTAGGACTCGGGATCGGTTCTGTCGCGGGAAATCTGTGGTCCCGATCAAACCGTTCGCAATCGAATACAGATGAGCAGCTGACTATTCGAAACGCCTTTCTGGTGCCGTTCAACTGGTTGAGCACTGGAGTCATGTTCGCAATGACGGTGCTGTTGTCATTGCCAATGTTGATGTATCACAACCTGAATCAGTCCCCGCTTCCGATGCCGCTGACGACCACTATGACGGTTGTCTGGTTAATTGCCGCCACACTGATCCTGAACAGTCGTGTTGCGGGGCTGCTGAGTGCAATGATCACACCACTCCTGGCTTCCGCTTTGGTGATGTCAAGTGGATTGATCAGCCATCTTTCATGGACACAGATCTTCGTGATCTGGGCGACGACGTCATCGGCTTGCAGTATCCTGTTCTCCCTGATGCGAAACCCATCGACGGAGCTGGCTCTGATGATTAGCCGAGCCTGGATGTTGAGCACATTGGCCATCTCCACAACCAGCTTTAATCATGAATATCGCATCGTTCCGGCCGTCGTGTTGCCGGCTTTGCTGCTGGTCAACCGCAGTACACTCTCCAGTCTCCAGCGAACGATTCTGGCGATCCTGGCGAATGTTCACGGGCTCCTTCTGGTGGGCGGCTCAATGGGGATGCAGGGAGTTGCGACTTCGCTGTTTGCGTCGCCCGAGTCGAATTTGCTGAGACTTTACTTTGCAGCCCTGACGATCAGTGTGATTGTTTTCGAGTACCTCCGTTCACGGCTCGAAGAGGATCTGGTCGAAGTCTGGCAGGTCATTCTTCGCATTTGTGGAGGACTTGCGGTCTTCACGTCGTTACTTGGTGGATCGCCAACGCCTGTGATGAGCGTCATCACGATCGCCACGTTCTCTGCCGCTGCAGTATTCGAGTTCTGGAATGCCGTTCGTCGTCAAGAAGAACTTTATATCTGGAACGCACTTGTTGTGATCGCAGGCTGTATCGGGTGGATGGTCGTCGAACGCCTGATCGTACCCGGTACGGGGATGTCGCAGATTCTGCTGATGGTGCTTTCTGCCATCGCACTGACTGTTGCCGAAAAGTCACGAGACTATCAGCGTGCCCATATTCTTATCCGTCCGATGCGAATCATTGGTGTCGTGCTGCCGATGGTTGTTTCGCTGCTTGCTCTGCTGCGAACAACGATGGCTGGCGGCGACGCACGAGGCCTGCAGGCTCTGGCCGTCTTTGGCTGTGCGGCGGTCTATTTCCATCAGTGGCTCTTGAGCCGAAGACGCCTGTTCCTGCTGCTGGCAGGTGCTGTCGTTAACCTGGCATTTGTCTTGCTGTGGAGAAGTCTGCACTTCAGCGATCCTCAGTTCTATATGGTGCCGATCGGACTGTCCGTATTGGGACTGATTGAGATTCTGAAGAAGGAGCTGCCAGCATCGTCTCATGACCCGCTGCGATACATCGGAGCACTCATCATTCTGGTCTCTCCGGTGTTCGACATCCTGAGCGGCAGCTGGGCTCATCTGTTATCGCTGCTGGTATTGTCGACGCTTGTTGTGTTGCTTTCGATCGGGCTGCGATTGCGAGCCCTGATGTATACGGGGACCGCGTTTATCCTTGCTGACCTTGCCGGCATGATCTTTCGAGCGACCGAGGATCGAATGTCTCTGCTCTGGATCGGCGGTTTGGGTCTGGGAATCGCGGTAATTGCGCTCGCCGCGATCTGTGAAAACCATCGTGATCGAGTTCTTGCTCGCATCCGCAGTCTGTCCGCCGCTCTGGCGACGTGGGAATGAAAGTTTCTGTTTTCTGTTAACTGTTAACTCTGTTTCTTAAAGGATCATGACCATGAAATGGCTCACTCAGTTCAGTTTGATTATGCGTTCTAATCTGACCACCTTGAAAGACAAGATCGAAGACCCCGAGAAAACTCTGCATCAGTTGCTCATCGATATGGAGGAGGAACTGGACAGTGTGCGATCTCGAGTTGCTGAAGCTGTGGCTGACGAAATTCAGATGCGCCAACGGACAGAAAGAGAACGAGCAGATGTTGCGAAGTGGACTGATCGGGCGGCTCAGGCCCTGAAACGCAATGACGAAACGACAGCTCGAGCTGCTCTGGATCAGAAGTTGTCAGCGTTGCAGCGAGCCGAACGGTTTGAGCAGGAACTGGGGCGACAGCAAAAGGATGTGTTGAAGTTGCAGGATTCGGTGCGAGATCTGGAAGACAAGATCCGTCAGGGCAAACAGAAGAAGACTCTGCTGACAGCTCGTCTGGCTCGAGCCGAATCCAGTCAGAGAATTCATGATGTCATGGAGCGATCGGCTTCACAGTCCGCGTTTGCTCAGTTCAATCGACTTGAAGAGAAAGTTGACCGGCAGGAAGCTCTGAGTGAAGCGTGGGATCGTATGGACGGCAAAGATCCGGACGCTATGGAGCTGGAAAGAAAGCTGGACGCTGCCGAACGAAACGATCGTCTTGCAGAAGAACTGGCCCAACTAAAAGCCAGCGTTGCGGGGGCCTGATAACAGTCGCCGAACGATCGAAGTTGTCGTCCGCCACCGGGTTTATCCCGGTGGTTTTCAGGCCTTTGCACTATTCCACGTTTTGCCTTGAGGATCGCCTTCGCAAGCTAAACCAGAAGTGTGTTTCGCAGCGTAGCTGCGGCAGCATTTAGCCCCAGGCTTCAGCCTGGGGTGGGAGGCGAAAACACAATCCATCAGCCGTGAAACGGCGACAGCGATGTTTCTTCAACGACATCAACACACAGCTGTCGCCGTTTCACGGCTTAATGTTCATTTCAAACGTCTTCCCCCAGGCTAAAGCCGGCTAAAGCCTGGGGCTATCTGCTGCCGCCTCTACGAGGCGAAGTCAGAACGATCGTTGTCCCACTGAATCTCGATGCAATACAGAATGTTTGACACCTCAACACACGCCCCATTGAGACAAGTCGAGCTTAAGTCCACGCTCTGCGGAGTAAACCCAGTGGCGAAGATTTTGTCGTTTGCTTAAAGAATTTGACGGAGTTCACATCATGGCACACCTACCATCACCAGTAGCTCGTTCAGGGCTTTGGGATTCATTTCGATCCCTGCTGCAATCGTGGTGGCGTGCAGATCGCATTCGAACCGCACCCACCACCGGCAGAATGCTGGCGTTGCATCCCGGCGATCGATTCCTGCTGCTGAATCAGATTTGGACCGTGACGTCTCGCGACATCAAATGCCACGAGTCTGCAGCCAGAGTGCGACTGGGAATCCGTTGTGAATCAGAGCATCAAACTGCCGAATTGATCTGCGGTGCGACTGATGTCGTATCAACTCGAACTGAGCCAGCCGGACTCCGGATCAACGGCCAGATAGTTCCGATCTGGGATGACGATTTCGCTCTTCTGCCATCCAGCACGGTTTAAGAAACAGCAGTGGGGTCAAAATGGCTCAATTCCAATCAGGTGAATCGAACCCATTCGTTCCCGATGAAGTCAACGCTGGCGAACTCATCGCGAGACAACAACGTCGGAAGTTGTTCTCGGCGACGCACTGGTGGATCATCGCGACACTATGGTTTGTCTGGACGATCATCTACATGTCTTTAGTCGTAGCACATCAGAGGGATGATCCTGAGCGGCTCAAATCTCTCATCCTGACACCATTGTTCACGGCTGTCGCTCCTTTGCTGGGAGCAATGCTTAGAGGTTTTCAGGGTTGCTGCCTTCAAGTCTCGCTGGGCGTACTGTTCTGGGCGCTGCCAATCCCCATTGGTGCAGCGTTACTGCAATGGTCTTGGAATCCAAAACATCTGATCCTGAGAATCATCAGAATGCTGATCTGGATGATTGCGTGGATGCTCTGGTTCGCGTCTGGCATCCTGCCTTTTGGACATGCCATGTCCTGAGCACTACGCGGTCACCAGCCTCTGCGTCTCACCCTGAATCAGCGAGAACTGAGTCAGGCGACAGAGATCGAGCAATTCATTGGCAGCCTGCATGATCCCGATCATATCTTTGTCGTGCTCCAACGACTCCAGCAACTGTTCGGAGACATCTACCATACTGTCGATGCCAGCTCGTTCCGCTGTCGTCAGAATTCTGGAGGTCAGCGTTCGCAGTTCACCAAGGTCCTGGTCATCCAGAGCCGCAACCAGACGTTCGATCTGCACACCGATGTCCAATGCGATGTCCGTAGAAACCCCCGGCATTTCTGCTCGTTCACCCGATCGCAGACGTACTGCTGAAATAAACCGTTCGACCAGTTCAGGATCAAACTGCGATCCTGCACATCGACGTAATTCTTCAAACGCCTCTGTGCGAGATTTGCGCCGACGATAAACGGCATCGGAAGTCATCGAATCGAAGGCGTCTGCAATCGCGAGAACTCGCGAAGCAACACTTGGTCGACTGCCAACAACGTTCAGCTCTTCCTGATTACTGAGGTCGAAGCGGACCGAGTACTGCTCAATGATTTCTGTAACGACATCTGAGCCGAACGAATTCTTCACCAGCTGCATGCTGACGTTGCGATTGCGTCGCATGATGGCCCACTCTTCGTCCGTCAGACGTCCACGCTTCTGAAGAATCGCATCCGGAACACCGATCTTCCCGATGTCATGCATCAAAGCCGCGATTTCCAGGTTGTAGCATTCACGCATCGACAGCAGGCCTTCGGCCGTTGCCACGCACAAGTCGGCCACTCGCCGACTATGAGCCGCCGTGGGCTGATCACGATAAGACATCGCAGACAACAACGCAGTGACCGCCTGAAACGGAATCGTGACAGCCGCCTGTTTGCGTGGTTCCTTGCGAGCTGTCGCCGGAGTTTCTCCCAGCTGTGAGATCTGTTTCTGTGCTTTGTCGTAGCGAATTACCTGGTTTCGTCCATTCCGCTTGGCAACGTACAGACATTTGTCAGCCTGATCCAGAAGATCCTGCGGAGAGTCCGCTTTCTGGGCAAACGAAGAAACTCCAAGACTCGCGGTGACTCGCAGTTCTCCGATCTGCAACGCTTTGATCGCCAGACGAATCCGTTCTGCTCGCAATTCCGCATCGTCCAGACTTGTGTCCGGCATCAGCACCGAAAACTCTTCACCACCGTAGCGGCAGACGATATCGGATTCCGTAACCGTCTTCATCACGACTGAAGCAACTTTGCGAAGGACTTCATCGCCCATCGCATGGCCATGATTGTCATTGATGGATTTGAAGTGGTCGATGTCGACCATCATTGCCGACAATTCACCGCCCACCATTTTCTTCTGCGCCCAGGTGGACTCAAAGTCTTTGAAGAAGCTGCGACGATTCACGCATCCTGTCAAAGCATCACGAGTCGCCAACCATTCCAGCTCACGATTCTGCTGGCGAATTTCCTCGCTCGACTGCTTCAACGAACTCAGCGCGTCACGAAGCTCTTTTTGTTTTCGATCCAGCTCGGTCACGTCTTCAAAACTGGCCACCACACCGCGGCATTTTTGTCGTTCATCATGAATTGGCACGGAACTGACAGAGAATGTTCTCTCGGCACCGCTCACGCCAAACTTCATAATCACTCCGCGGAGTAATTGACCCGTGGAAATCGTCGTCTGCCATGGCTGTTCGGAAAGTTTGGATTCGACCTGATGCCGAAATCCAATCTCGTTCGCATTGCGACCGACCAGCATCTCCACTTCCTGTTGAGCATGCTGAGCAAACGCGCTGTTGGCCAGGACAATTCGGCCATCGGTGTCGATGACGAGCAGACCTTCTGCCAAAGCGTCAAGAGCTTCACGAACACGAGTCGGAATCACCTGCGAAGGATTCAGCTGCCGAAGGACTCGACGCAGATAAAGTGAGAACGAGAAGAACAGTCCCACGCCCAGAAACAACGACAGAGAAAACTCGGGCCGCATGACACTGCCCAAAGGTCCAGCCGCCACTTCCAGAAATCGAACTTCCAGTTGTCCCCAGTGCTCGCCGGAGGCTGTGATCGGGACGATGAATTCACGTGACGATTCAGGGACGGCACCCTTCGTTTCCCATAGGGCCAGATGCTCACCCGACGCAAACAGCAGTTCTCCAGTATCGTCGGTTCGCACGGCCAGAGATTCAACTTCCGGATTTCGCAGACGAATCGCGTCGAACGTTTCCTGAATCTGTTTCTCATTCATCCGCGGCGCGAGGGCCATGAAGCTGACCGCTGTGGCCTCACAAAAGGCGGATCGGTTCTTCTGTGCGGCGGTACCGACGTTTGGAATCAGTCCCAGGAGACCGGCAACCAGCAACGCACTGATCGTGAGACTGACGAGTCCCAGAACAATTCGCATGCTTGAGGAGAGGCGGGGCATGAACCTGAACCAGAAAATGAGGAATCCTGATGGACGTTTCTGAGTTCAACATAGGTCATGTTTTTCCAACGGAAGTCTTTTGTTGCCAATCCGCAACAGCGTTCATTGAAGAGACGGGGAGAATTCCCCGCCTCAATCGGCAGGACTAACCCGCGCCGCTGGGATTTCTCCCCTAAAGTTGGCCCTACAATCTGCAGAAACGAACGATCGCTTACGATCGAATCGATCGGACGAATTTCGAAAGGCTAAGTTCTCGCAGCCTCGTTTGGCAAAGAACCCGCGATGCCCCTTCACTATTCAAAAAGTGGTAGAGATCGCCTGCAACCGATTGATCAGTCTTATCTGGGCCGAGGTGGCGCGCCGCGTCCCGGTCCGCGTTGTTCCGGTTCCTCCGGAGTCTGCCCAACGATGATCTCAAAAGCAGCAGCCAGTTCGCCGATCTTTGAGTCCTTGATCGCCGCGAAGTCTGCGGTTACTGCGGCCTGTTGATCACCCAGCGATTTGTAAATTCCGTCGCGAGCATTCCCTGGATCATCCTTCACAAACAGCTGAGTTGTCAGCAGACGTTCTTTGCCACGATTGACCGCGACGTGGATATGAGGAGTTCGGCCGGGATAAGCCACAGGTTTAATCGTACGGAAGTAGTAACGCCCTTCGGGATCCGTCAGGAATCGACCATAGCCCTGAAAATTACGATCTCGCTTTTCCGCGTTGGTTGTGCCGGAATGCAGGTACGCACCCTGCTGATCACACTGCCAGATCTCTACAAGGCAATTCCGCATCGGAGCCCCGTCAAGACCCAAAACTCGCCCGGTTAGATGAGTAATCTCGCCCAACGCAGGAGTCATGCCGTCCGTGATGATCAACAAATCGTTGTCCGTATCGAGCGGCAGCTTATCCGGGTAAAACGGACCTTCCGTCGTTCGAGGCGTCTTTGCCAGATCCCTCGCAAACAATCCCGGAGTCGCACTGACCGCCGCAATCCATGCTGCCCGACTCACAAAATCTCGACGCGAAACCATATAGAGGACTCCAATTAGATGACGGAAAACATCCAGACCAGATTCAACTCACTGAACAGCAATGGGGTTGATGCTCCGGAAGAGTGCGGAGAATTCACTCGAGAATTCAGTCACTTCCAGTTCATCAGCGTTCAACAAACCCCGCTGAGATCCAAAGGAGTCGTTTCTATCCGATACTTTTTACATCCCCCCGCGCCGTAGCGTTGGCTTCAGCCAACAGTGCGTTTCCATTTTTTCCTGTGGGTTGGAACCAGAAGATTCTACGCTCGATTCACCGTCGTTTAGGCCATCGTCTCAGAACAACAATCTTCGCAGCGAATCGCTCGCCAGCACAAACGTCAGCCAGCTGGCGGTCGTGGCAAGGACTGAGGCTGTCAGCATCGTGATGGCGATCTCGGACACTTGTAGCGTGGCGATGGTCATGCGACTGCATCCCAGGCGGAACATCGTCATCATCTCGGCGGCTCTAAGACGCATCGACAGCGATAACACCAGAGCCAGCAACAGTCCTGTTACGACAGCCGCTGCGATTGAGCAGAGCCAGACCATCTGTTCGATGCGAAAGACAATGCTCAATAGTTCCTCCACAACTTCCGGTGGCTTCAAACACTGAGCGGTCGAGTCGGCTGATGAGTATCTCCCCAGAATGCGCACGCGGGATTTTTCGTCCCTCGGGACCACGA
>JBILXT010000702.1:0-2526 GCA_044378235.1 Planctomycetaceae bacterium | reverse complement strand
TACGCCATCCTCATCGCTGCCGTCGAGATTTGCATTCGGGCCCGGCTGGCCATTCGTTTCCTTATCGCGAGTCGCTCCCAGCAGCAGAGTTCCTGAGATGGTATGAGCGGCTCCATTGCTGCCATTAAGTGTTCCGTAGGAATCCGGAGCATCACCGTAGTCAACGATCAGAGTTGACAGTGCGGCATTGGCGACGTTGGAGACGGAAGAGTTATCCGTGACCCGCAGCCTGATCGTCCGTGAACCCGGGGCCGTAATTCCCAGACCTGCCAGCTGAGCCCACGTGATAGTTCGAGTCGGGCTGGCAGACGATCCTTCACCTGCATCACTGAAGTCACCATCGTTGTTCAGATCCCAGGCGTAGGTCAGCGTATCGCCGAACGGTGCATCCACATCAAAGCTGCCGGAAGCGTCAAGGTTCAGTGGGTATCCTTCATCAACGGTGTAGTTGCCTGTCACGGCCACCGGAGCATCATTCACCTGCTGAACGACAAGCGTGATGGTGAACGGAGTTCCCGCTCTGGAACCGTCACTAAGGCTGACGGTAACAGTGCCCTGTCCCGCAGTGTTCGCTCTCGGCCGGTAGGTCAAGTTTCCGTTTGCGTCAATAGACAGGCTGTCAAGTACCAGGTTACCGCCATTCACGCCATTGGACCGTGTGAACGCACTAACTGACCAGGAGACTGTTTGACTGGCCAGTTCATCCAGTGCGGTCAGAGGCCCCGGAGAAAACGACTGGATCAGATCAACAACCACATCGCCGGAATCTTCCAGACTTGGAATCGGTACGCCCGAGTTTCGAGTCCGGATCGGCGCATCATTTACTGGAGTGATTGTGATGACGAACGTTCTCGCGATACTCGTACCACCAAGATTGTCACTCAGTGTGACACTGATCGTGGCAGATCCATTGACGTTAGGAGCGACTTCAAACGACAGATCTCCTGTCACCGGGTCAATAGTCGGCCTCCCCGTTGATGTGAAGAAGGTTGACGTCGTCCATTGTGAGTTGACACTGGCAACCGTCACATTTGAAGTTAATGTTTGCGTGCCGACTTCATCCGGAGGGCCCGCAGCCATACCTGTCAGGAAGCCCGGCACAGTGAGAGCCAGGCTATCCTCAGAAACTGCCGGTGGATTGACGACGATCGGATTAAATACCGGATCGTCGTTGACCGGAAGGATATCCACTTCAATATCCGAAACCGTCGTTCTCGGTATTGCCGGCAGAGGCCCAAAATTGCCAAGGTCAGCCGATGTCATTCGCACGGCATTCAGGACCAGACCGTTGAAGTCTGCATCCGAATCATATGTCAGTCCATCAAGAGCCGCATTAATGTCCGCAATCGTCCCGGAGAATGTCATTAGCGCATCATCAATGCCGTTACCGGTCGTAAATGTCAGACCGGTCGTGCCACCAAGTGTCAGGCGACCATTAGTCCCCTGCAATGTGATCTCCAGCACGCCATCGACAGCCGTCAGGTTGGCAGCAGGGCTGGACAATCCCAGATAGGCATCCTGATCAGCGACAGTGATCGCATTCCCGTTCGCAGCAGAGAAGACTAGCAATGCATCTTCGTTCATCGTCTGTCGTGGAGGAACGGTATTCACAGGCGCGTTGTTCACTCCATCAGTAAGCAATAATGTGAACGACGTTGTGCCATCGACCTGGTTTTCCTGCAGGCGATTCCCGGCCATGTCCCGCACGCCCGTCGTGGCCGTGTTGTCGACCGTGATTGAATAGCGAGTGTCGACCGGGAATGTTGTCACGGAGACAAAGAAAACCCGATTGTTATTGGGATTGTATCGCCAGCGGTAGTCCACATCTTCAACCAGCAGGACACCATTCTGGAAGAGCTGGAACTGTGACGATCGAACATTGAGGTCATCCACACCAATCCCGGAGTCGAGCAGGTCAATTGACAGGGTCGTCGGGAACACAAGGTTATCGACGTGAATCCGAGTCAGGCTGCTGTCCAGGTCCCCGGTCTGGTTGTCTTCTGCCGGAACCGTGAACGTGGCAAATGGTCCAAGGAAGTCCGCACGCTCAACCGCACCTCGGTCCTTGAAGACATCGTTTCCGAGTCCCGGAGGCGGATCCTGGGTGCCATCATCCAGACGTTGCTGTCCAAACAGGTCGAATTCCGGTGCTACAAGATCCGAGTTAGGAATTCCTGCCGGTTCTTTGACAGCAATAAAGTTCGGGCGATCCGACAGACTGTTCAATGAGCTGTCGACGGCAAGGCTGCCTGGAGCTGGATAGAAATTGTTCAGAGCCGGGTTGACGAACAGAGCGTCTGAAGCCAGCAGCTGAATAGAATCACTTCCGATCGTCCCATCGTTATTGTTGCCCTTAAACAATGTTGTCGCCACAACGGTTGATGCGGAGGAGCCATCAACGAAGATGCCGAAATTGGTGTTAGAGACAATATTGTTCAGCAGCGTCGGACTCGCATTCTGTTCAACACGAATCCCGGTTCCTGTGGCAGTCGCGCCACCGTAGATGGTGTTGTTGATGATCTTGCC
>JBILXT010000036.1:0-31806 GCA_044378235.1 Planctomycetaceae bacterium | reverse complement strand
CGCTGCGACGTGCAATATTGCGATCAATTGCCGTTCGGCGTCTTGCAGTGGAAAACATCTGTCACAACGGAAGCAACAAACGAACTGCTGGATACCGAGACCTGGACCGCTGAGCAACATTGAACACCGTGACCTGCTCTGTACTGTTCCGACAAGAAAGGGCCGGCTGTTGAGCTGCGGATGAGCTTGTACCGCCCCGGGATGAGACGCGAGGTCATCGCATTCCCATGATCCTGCGCCGCCAGATTCTCGCGGTAAAAAAATCTGCTCGGATTTTTCCGGCTGCGGCAACGCTATTGGCAATACAAACTCGTGCTCGCAGGTTTAACCTTCATGAAGGCGCGTCGGCAAAAATCGGCATGCTGGTTGCTTACCAAATCAGGTTGACTGCCAGAATGATCGGATGCCGGGATTTGCTCCCTGCGGCAGAGAATCCTTTCAAATTTTTGGAGTGAAAAGAATCATGAAGTCACTGCGATTACCTCTCGCGGCGACCGGTGTCGCTGCATTGTTGGGCTCCGTCCTTTTAAATCAGGATGATCGGGGCATCCAGACCTTCGCTGATGAAGCCACAGATCGACCGCAAGCGCTGGCTCGTGCTGAGGAGCTCTCTTCGGGGTTTCGTTGGGTTGCCAAACAGACTTTGCCGTCGGTGGTTTCTGTTCGCACGGTTCGCAAGGTCCAGAGTCCTCAATTGAGTCAATTTGAAGATCAATTCGGGGGTATGCCCGGCGGAGGACAATTTGATGATCTGTTCGATCAGCTGCGGGAACGAATGCGAGAACAGCAGGGGGGCTCCCAGGGAATTGCCACTGGCGAAGGTTCCGGATTCATTATCTCCTCAGACGGTCTCATCATGACCAACGCACACGTTGTGCGCGGAGCTGATGAAGTGTCGGTAACACTAGAGGACGGGACTGAACACATCGCGACGGATATCAAGTCCGATGACTTTGCTGATGTTGCGGTGCTGCGGATTAAAGTCAATCGTTCTCTGCCAGCCCTCAAACTGGGCGACGATTCGAAGATGGAAATCGGCGACTGGGTTCTGGCCTTTGGCAGCCCTTTCGGACTCGATCGCACTGTGACACAGGGCATCATCAGCGCGAAGTCGCGCGGCTTGAAAAACCTTCCATCCCGGCAGGAGTTTCTGCAGACGGATGCGGCGATTAATCCCGGCAACAGCGGGGGCCCGCTTGTGAATTTGGCGGGCGAAGTGATTGGTATCAACACCGCGATCGAAACGCGAAGTGGTGGCTATGATGGCGTTGGCTTTGCTGTTCCGGTGAGCCTCGCAAAATGGGTTGGTGATCAGCTCGCCAGTGACGGAAAAGTTCGTCGAGCATACCTCGGTGTGAAACCGGACGACGTCGATTCTGACATCGCAAAGGCACTGGACTTGCCGACGTCGAAAGGTGTGATCGTCTCAGAAGTGACCAAGGGGTCACCGGCTGAACAAGCGGGCGTCAAGGTCCAGGATGTGATTCTGAAGCTCAACAATCGAGCGGTCACTAATCGCCAGCAACTGATCACTGTGGCCGAGCGATTAAACATCGGCGAATCCTATCCGCTCGTTGTGCTTCGCGACGGCAACGAAGTCGAACTCACGATTGTCGCGGCAGAGTTCCCGGAACATGTGGCTCAGGCCAGCCAACAGGTGGACGCCCTGGGCGCGGAAGTCCAGGAACTGACGCCAGAGCTGGCAAAGGAACTCGAACTCGACACCGACTCCGGTGTCGTCGTAACGAATGTTCAGCGAGGAAGTTTGGCCGCTCGGATTGGGCTGCGGCCCGGTGTTGTGATTGCACGCATTGGAAAAACGGAGATCAATTCGCTTGAGGACTTCGAAAAAGGCCTGCAGGCAGCAAAAGAAAAACGACAGCTGGTTCTTTTGATAAAAACTTCAAACGGCACGCAATTAGTCAGCGTACCTTTTGTCAGCGAAGAGTAACGCCTTCGCCTCCTGAAGAAGGGAAAAGGACGAACAGACGACCCTTTCATGTTGGGGCAATGACATGAACGAAGCGGACAGGCAACTGTCCGCTTCTTTTTTTCGCATTGACATTCAGACACTCTTCGCGTGTCGCGCCCTGCGAAGAATTCGCAAGCAATAACTCCGCTTTCAATCCCAGAGACATCGTATCCCAAAAGATTTTGTGCTGAAGATATTCGCCCGGTGATTCATCGAAGGAATCTTTTACGGGACAATCTCAGTTCCGACGCCGGTGTCCGAATAGATCTCCAACAGTACCGAATGCAACATGGATGCATCGACGATGTGAACCTTGCGAACGCCGGCATCCAAAGATTCCAGAGCCGCCTCAACCTTAGGAACCATGCCGCCAGCAATTGTCCCGTCTGCGATCAGTCCTCGAACCTGAGCTGCCGTCACATGGGACAGTCGCGAAGTGGGATCCTTGATATTGGTCAGGATTCCCGGGATGTCGCTGAGGAAAATCAGCTTCTCTGCGGAGAGCGCTCGAGCAACCGCCGCAGCAGCTGTATCCGCATTCACATTCAGGCGGTGTCCCACAGAGCTCAGCGCGATGCTGGGGATGACAGGAATTGTGCCCGTCGAGCAAACTCGCACAAGCGTGTCGACATCCACTTCCGTCACATGTCCAACGTGTCCCAGATCAACAGGGTTTCCCTGATCATCCTTCAGCGTCAGCTTTTCAGCGGTCAGGACGTTTTCAGTGCCATAGTGAAGACCGGTTGATCGAGCACCATTGCGATTGATCCGGTCGACAACCGACTGGCAGATATCTTCGACGAGCACTCGTGAAGCGATTTGCAAAGTCGGGCGATCGGTATAGCGGCGGCCAGCGACAAACCGTGCTTCAATGCCAGCTGCAGTCATCGCCGCACTGATGGCTTTTCCACCACCGTGCACAATCACAGGTTTCATTCCGACAGTCGCCATAAAGACGACGTCGGTCAGAAGGCTGTTGACCGCGGCAACATCATCCAGAGTGCTCCCACCCAGCTTGACAACTACGTAGCGACCTCGAAATCGCTGAATCCAGCTTAAGGCTTCAATCAGAACTTTGGCTTTACGAATCGCTTCTTCCATCAGACTTTCACTATTTCGGTTCGGGGTGGGGCAAACACTTTGAACTCTGCCAGCATACCAGCAACCGCGAGCAACCAGCATCTCGATGCGGGCTGCAGGGGTGCAATGAGAATTGAAAAACGCACGATTCTAGCCGGACAGCGTCAGGTTTCTATCAGCCCAGAAAACTGGCTGCCAGTTTTTCGGTGGGAATTCAGACCGATTGTATCGGCGAACTGATGGACACGTTCGCGGGTTCTCGGAATGAAATGGCCCGAATTCCTTGCAAGTCTGTGGCGTCCCTGGACAATTGCCGAGCCTCGCAGTTCCAAGGATGGTGACCAAGCTGCCTTCTCCCACCAGTGCCACACCCGGAAACAGGATCCGGTCCACTGCAACATGCAGACGCCCACTCGTCTGACCATGAGAGTGAAAGAGTTGACATGTCATCCCTGAACGCACCCGGTTCATCCGACTCTTCTGCAAATGTCGGCGGATCCGCTGCCGAGGAAACCTTTTCTCCGCAACCTGGCACGTCCCATATGCCCGCATGGACGGTGGGAGAACTTCCGGAAGCGCCGAAGTTTCAGTGGTCAAAACTGGCTTTAATGCTGGGGCCGGGATTGGTCATGGGCGGGGCTGCCATCGGCGGCGGAGAATGGCTGACGGGGCCTCTCGTTACGGCTCGCTACGGCGGTGCCATGTTGTGGCTAGCCACACTGAGTGTGGTTTTTCAGGTGATCTATAACGTGGAAATCAGTCGCTACACACTGTACAGCGGCGAACCGATTTTCACCGGCAAATTTCGAATTGGTCCCCATCCGCTGTTCTGGCTGGGACTTTATCTGGTCCTCGACTTTGGATCTGTCCTGCCGTACCTCGCGTCGAACGCTGCGATTCCGGCAGCGACGATGTACCTCGGCCGGATTCCTGACACCGTTAACAACCCGGACCATAAATCGTTGGTGCTGGGGCTTGCGATTGCCATCTTCGTGTCCGTGTTTATTCCACTGACTATCGGAGGCAAAGTCTATAACTCCATCAAAGCCATGATGACCTTCAAACTCGTGTTCGTCCTTGGCCTGCTGGTTTATCTGGCGCTGGGATATTCCGAGATGTCAACGTGGAAAGAGATTTGTTCGGGCTTCGTGAAGTTCGGCAACGTTCCGGTTACGCCGATAGAAGACGTCAACAAGAACGGAAAACAGGATGTCGCTGAAGACCTGAATGGAAATGGTGTTCTTGATGAAGGTGAAGATCTCGACAAGAACGGCAAGCTCGATGTCGCAGAGGCTGCTCATGGCCCGATCATCGACAATTACTTTGTCGCGAAATCCGAGGGGCGAGAAGTTGCTTTCGACTGGACGCTTGTTGGTATTCTGGCCTCAATGGTGGCGATCTCCGGGAATGGCGGCTTGACGAATACGCCGATCAGTTCGTTTACTCGAGATCAGGGCTGGGGCATGGGCAAGCACGTGGGAGCCATCCCAAGCCTTGTCGGAGGCCATGAGATTGAACTCTCACACGCGGGTAAAGTATTCCTCGTCACCAAAGAGTCATTGCAACGCTGGTTCGGCTGGATGGCTCACGTACAGCGCGAACAATACCTCGTTTGGTTGCCGGCCTGCTTCGTCGGTCTGGCATTGCCGAGCATGTTGTCGGTCCAGTTTTTGACTCGCGGAACTGTTCCCACAAACAAATGGGAAGCGGCCAGCATGACCGCCGGCGGCGTCAGAGAAGCGGTGGGGGCAACATGGGGGCAGACGTTCTGGTATTTGACTCTGTTCTGCGGACTGTTGATCCTGGGAACCAGCATGGCGACCACCGCGGATGGTTTTTTGCGACGCTGGGTGGATGTGTTCTGGACCGCCAGCAAGCGGCTTCAGACATGGGACCCGAAACACATTGGTCGTCTCTACTTTGGCGTGCTGTGCGCCTACTTCGCGCTGGGCCTGACAACCCTGATCCTGTTCCAGAATGGCGAAACGCTGCTCACGACGGCAACCGGAATGTTTTACAACTACGCTCTGGGATTCAGCTGCCTGCACACGTTGGTCGTTAACACAACCCTGTTGCCCCGGGAGTTGCGCCCTCGGTTATGGCAGCGAGCTTCACTGGTACTCGGGGCTGTCTTCTTCCTGACGATCGGTGTTCTGGCGACTTACTCCGCAGTACCAAACCTGAAAGCCGAAGCACAGAAAATGTTCGGCAGCAAGGCGGATGTGGCGGCGAAGAAATAGTTTGCGGCCGGGTTGGAACGGTTCAACAGCACGTCGCTGAAGAAGTCACAAGTTACTGTCCTCGACGTTCGCGATAGTCCAGTTGACCCTGCCAGCCGAGTTTGCGATGCAGAGTGCCGTAGTAGCTGTGTCCCGGCAGACGAATCAGCTTCAATGTGGGTTCCGCGCGAGATACTTCAACCACTTCGTTGGCACCCAGGGGTCTGCGGATTTGGCCGTCGATCACCACCATGACGCCCGGTGGTGCATCCTTGACGGACAGGCGGAACGTTCGGTCGGCGGAATCGACAATCGGGCGGACCGTCAGCGTATGCGGGCAGATCGGCGTGATTGCGAAGACTTTGAGTTCCTGCCGCAGGATAGGACCGCCGGCTGACAAATTGTGAGCTGTGGAGCCCACCGGAGTGCTGATGATCAGTCCATCGCAGCTGAAGGTTGTTACGTCTTCGTCATCAATTCGAAGAGTGATATCCAGCATCTTCAAAGCCCCCGCGCATGTCACGGTGACTTCGTTAAGCCCCAGGTCTGTGATCACAGATCCATCGGCCTGATGATGGGAGCAGCGGAACATCAGGTGCTCAATGATGGTGTACTGACCCCGTTTCAGGGACGGCAGTCCTTTGCGGAATTCGGCGGGACTCAAGTCCGTGAGGAAGCCGAGCCGCCCCAGATTGACCCCGATGATTGGCAGTTGGCGTTGTCCCAGTTGCCGGCAGCCTCGCAGGATGCTGCCGTCGCCACCCAGCACGACAACCATGTCCGCGATCAGATCTTCGGGGATCTGTTCGTTCGCGGAGAAGACGCCCACGACCTCAACGTCACGCACGCCCGCCAGATAGGTTTTCAGATCGCTCCACGCGGAGAGAATGTCCGGTCGATCGCTGCCGGTCAAGACGATGATTCTGAGCAAGTGCTGGTCTCGCATGCGTATGACTTCATTCCAGAACGAAAATGCTCGTCCCCTTGATGCGTGTGATTTATAGACGCTCTGTTATTCACTAACCAGCGCAGGAAGGCTGTGGATTTCATCCTAATCCGCGGCGTCAGCGAGGGATTGTCATTGAGAACGCGGCAAATTTTATCCCTCACTGACGTTTCGGGTTGTGAAAGGCAATTAAATCAACAACCTGCTGGGGCAATGGGGAGAGAAATGAAGTTTATGGTTGACTGTGATCGCGTCCGCTGAGTAGCGAGCCCAAAACGAAAAACCGCAGCGAAACACAAGGTCTCGCTGCGGTCTGTGGTGTGAATTCAGAGGAAGGCTAAGCCTTCACGGAAGTCAGATTAGTAGGTGATGATCGCGTCGATACCGAACACGGTCTGGTTGAACAGAGCATCGTGGCCTGCTCCACCGGCACCATTGGAACCTGGCGCCCACATGTGACGAACTTCAGGTCGGATAACCAGCTTGTCCATCGGAGTGATGTTCACACCGTAGGTCATTGTGTTATACGAAGTGCCGTCAGCCTTGTACCATTCCTGACGAGCACCGGCTTTGACCTTGTCGTTGATCGTGTAGAACACGTAGTTGATCAGGCCGGTTGAGTTATCAGCAGTTGCTGTGGCATTGCCGAAATCGTAACCGAAGTCACTTGCACCGTTGGTACCAAGGACGTCGAACTGGTGCACGGTCTGCCAGTTGTCATCCCAGTTCTGTGACAGGATCAAGCTGTTGATGGCTCCGTCGCCACGCAGACCGAAGTTGCCAACTGTTGACATGTAAGTCAAAGTCGTTGATTCGGACAGGGTGTAGATGAAACCGCCAAGCCATGAGCTGCCGCCCTGGAAGCGGTCAAACCCAGTGTCCAGACCGAGTGTCCATCCGCCCAACACCTGCAGGTTGTCGCCGGCCGTGTACGTGCCTAGAGCACCAGTGTGTGTGAACGGTTCGCTGTGGTAGAAGGTCAACTGACGGCTAAGGAAGAAGTTGCCGCCGGAAGGAATCACTTCGTAGCCAACTGGCGTGTAGAAGTGACCCAATTTTACTGACAGGTCACCCGTTGCAACTTCAGCATACAACTGAGGCAGAGCCCACTCGTATGTGCCATGATCCCAACCGTTCAGATAGTCGAATCGACCAGCGTTGTTGCCGAACGACTGAGCTTCGTTACCGTCAACGCCGTAGATCATTTCAGCTCGGAAGCCAAGACCAACCCCGTTGCTGCCGTCAGCCGTCTTGTTTAAATACAAGCCCTGTTGATTGAGGTTGAGTTTATTCCATTCGTTGCCACGTGGGTTAGAGCCAGCACCGAATCGAACATCGTTGAACTGGCCGTTACCGGTGAAAGCACCATCCGGTCCGTCCTGGTAGCCGAACTGAGTCCAGCCACCGAATTCGATTCCGCTGCCTGATTCGCCGAAGAGATCGCAGCCTTCGCCGCAACCATCTCCACAGCCTTCGCCACAGACATCGGAAAGTGGATCTGCACATCCGTCATCACAGACGGATGCTGGTGCACAGCAGCTTGCGCTGTCGTTGCAGCAGCTCATTGAAGCCAACTGGTCGGTCAGTTTCTGACCGGCATCGGCAAAAATCTGTTCGCAGTTTTGACAGTCTCCGCATCCTGGAGTGCAGCCCCCGTCAGCGAATGCGGTATTGTTTACCGCGATTCCACCAACAAGTGCCATACTCGCGATGAGCGACTTCCATGATCGTCGGACCATTTTCAATCCCTCGCGTTCATCCATGAATTCTCAGGCCTCACATTCCTCCCGAATGCCTTCAGCCCTTCGAACTTGGTCAACTTGTAAGCAGGCCGCGCCGGAGTCACTGCGTTCGACACTTCCTGCATCCTTGATTCCCTGAGCCCACACGATGTGGTTAAAACTCATTCCGGGGGGTTTCGTGGGTATCGACAGCGTCTTTTGCAGGAGGCAAGGACTTTGCTGGTCAAAGTTGTGCCATTCTGAATCACGATGGCGGCAACGACGTACAAAGCTTCTGATCTTCCAGGTCAACGGATGAGAAAAAGCCGACCTATTTCCCCCATTCTCATGCAGACAACACGTTCGAAAGGAGGTCCTCCCCGTGTTAGAACGAACTACGCTCGAGACTCCTCAAGAAAAAACTCTTCCAAAAGCCCAATGTTTTTACAATTCCTGAGAGATTTTTTGAATTTCAGGATAGTCTTTGCGAACCTATTCAGACGATCCTGCGTCTGAGGGGCATCGGACCGTGTCCGTCGGTGCTCGGGGTGTATCTTCTACTGAACACTTTTTTAGATGATCGAAATTGTTGGGAACACCAGTCGTTTCCAACGCCAATTCGTGCCGCCCAGGTGCGGCATTCAACAGTGACTCGCAATTCCAGTGACAGAAAGTCACAAACGCGGGACAAATTTGGAGGCAGAACAATGCTGCTCAACACAACGATTCATGCTCTGGTTGCATCTACACAGGCCGTCGCGGCCCATGTGATTGCCGGACTGTTCGTCGGTGCTGCCTCCCCCGTGGTGTTTGCAGTGGTACCGAAACAGGAACGCATAAAGCGCTCGATGCGCTGGCGTTATCTGCCAGGACAACCGGCCGGCGATAGGATGCAGTGTTGCGGAGGATTCTCCGAACGCTGCCAAAATTCGCTAAGTCGCCTCAGTTCGAGATTACTCTCGAATTTGAATCGAACCCTTCATCTGGGTTCGGGTTGTCTGACCGGTACCAGCGGCAGAAGCTGAAAAGCAAGTTCGATGCACAGCCGCGGTTGAGATGACGTTCAAGGGATGGTTCCCGCGAACACTCGACCTTAATGAACTCTGTGCAAAGAACAATGCTCCCCGTCTTCGGACGAAATCAGATCTTCTTCCGCTCGAACCGCTCGAAATGGGTCGCACGCGTCGTGCCATCCATGTTCTTCGTGTGAGTTTCCGAGGCTATCGCTGTTTTCCCAGCGCCTAACACCTCGCACTCACGGCTGTTCCTGCGAAATCTCCTTCACGACACATCCGTTCCTGCCACTGGCAAACTCCCCGGATGAAGTGCTCGTGATCTTTCAGACTGGAGTCTGACCATAATGACTACTTCAACTTTGATGACTGATTCTTTGACTCCCATTGTTTTGCGAGCCCAGTCTGGTGACCGGGATGCTTTTGGCGATCTCGTGACGCTGTTCGAATCCCGGATCTTCGGGATTGTCATGCAGCGATTGCGAAACACGGCCGAAGCCGATGAAGTTGTGCAGGAAGTCTTTCTGCGAGCATTCCGGAAGTTGCCTCAGCTTCAGGATGCGGAACGATTCGGTGGCTGGTTGTGCCAGATCGCCGTTCGATTGTCTATCAATCGAGCTGTCCGGCGGCCTAACGAAACCTGCGTTGAACCTGAGTCTTTTGATTCCGCTCAGGAATCTGAAGACACTCCGTTTGCTGCAATGATTCGACAGGAAAACATTGCTCAGGTTCGCGAAGGATTGAGCCAGCTTGGTCGATTGGACCGGGAAACTTTGTGGGCGTTCTACTTCGAAGGTTCTTCTTTGAAGGAAATGAGCGAGCAGTTTGAGAGCCCGATCGGAACGATCAAGCGACGGTTGCACACGGCTCGAGGTCGATTGCGAGATGTGATCAGTGCCATGCAGCCCGCTTGAAACATGATTGCATTGATGTTGAGTTTTTGGCGATCCCTGAAACGAAAAGCCCGGCCTGACTTCGAAAGAAGCGGCCGGGCTTTTCTGTTGAATATGCTGCAACAATGTCAGCAGGTTACGAATGCCGTTGTCGTGGCGGTCGCTCTAAGCGAACATTAGAATTCCCCGACGTTCTCACCCCCCGCTTTTGTGGCCAGCGCTTCCAGAGTCGTCTCATCTGTATTCACGGAGATAGCTCGTACGGAACCATCAGCCATCAGAACCTGGACAACGCCGGTATGAGGTGATCCGATTCCATCCGGTCCGTTCAGATACGGAGACTGGCTGAATCCTCGGATCGTAGCACGTCCTCCCGCGAGATAAGACGCGTTTGGTTCCGAAGAGTCCGTGATCATGATCGTATTTGATGTGCCATCTGTGATGTCCCGGAAACGACACTGTCGGTTGTAACCAAAGATGCCGGCTCGCGGATCATCGTTCTCCAGAGTCGCAGCATCTTCGCCGACTCCAGCCATCCCCACGTAATCACCTGCGGAAGGATTTGGCCTTTTGCCTGGCTGGCTGGGATTCTGGAACGCTGGCACAGCAATTAGTACAGCCTGCGAGTTCTCCTCGGCCTCCCAGCCTGCTTCGCCATCGACGGACTCATACAAGGCCTGCTGTTCGATATATGGCAGGATTGAATAAGCCCAGCTTAAACGTTCATCGGGTTCAAGATCGTCGTTTTCAACTGTTCCACGAGGAAGCTCGTTGAAGACGTCATGGTAGTTGTGCATCGCCAGCCCGATCTGCTTGAGATTGTTCCTCGACTGTGTCCGGCGAGCCGCCTCGCGGGCCTGTTGAACGGCAGGAAGCAGTAGAGCGACCAGCACGGGCACTCCGACAGTAGCCGACATATTTCCCATGGGATTCGTAGGCACGGACTGGCGTGTTGTTGAGGCAAGGCCGTTCTCCGTTGAGTAACCCACCGTGACGTTGGGAAACATCGGCTCAGTCACCATTTCTACTGCGGGAAGGTCCTCAAGGCCGAACGGCATTTGCAAGGATCCACCGGCGATCTGCGGCAACACGTTTTGTTCCAGCAGACTAAATCCCATCGGTGCGAGTTGCAGCAGTTGCTGGTAGGACGGTGCAGGATCAGAAACTGTTATTGAGGAATAATCCTGTGGCAATTCGGCCAGCGCGGCCGTCACATTCGCATCCGGTTTCCATGCAGGCAGCTTTCCAGCTTCACGTTGGGCCATCGATTGAGCAGATCCGGGGGTTACGCTGGCGATCAGCCATTTCTCTGTCACCATAATCGTCGGAACGACTGGCATTCCCGGAAGACTAAAGGAGAAGTATTCCCGACCATCTTTACTGGTCTGGCGAATGGTGAACTCCGGATTGCCAGACTGCTGCTGGGCCAGTTCGACAAGTCTTGCGATGCCGCTGACCAGTGTGTCCTTGTCCGCAACGCTCACCGCTGCCACCGGCGAAAAGCCAATCGGAATTGGCAGTGCCGCCGGGTCAGCATAAACACACCAGACATCTCCAAATCCGTCAATGAAGTTTTCACGCAGATCACTGCCGAAGACTTCGGAGATTTGCGCAAGTCCTTCATCAAGCTCAGCTTCAGCGTTTGGTTCGAGCTTTTGCATCAAACCGCGAACGGTCCCAAGAACCGTATCAACGGAGCCTCCCAGATCAAACGTTGCCGCCACAAAACCCGAGGTCGCTTTGGGCATCGGCGGGAGTTCACTCAATGACAGGTTTCTTTGCTGCAGCAGCGCAGCGAGCCCGGTCAGCGGTCCATCTGCATTGAGACGTACGTCCTGCCATGTCTGAAGTCCCTTATATCCGGCCTGCATTGTCAGTTCACGGATATTGTGGAGGCCCAGCAGTTCGGCAAGCTCACGAATCGACAGGACTTCTCCGGAAGGCGTCGGAGGCAAACTGAAATCTCCAAACTGATCCAGCAAACGTCCGCTGTCCAGCCAGGCCAGACTGTCCACAGTGTAACCTTCGTGAGATCTCAGTTTGGCCCAAAGTGGATTCTTTGTAATGTTGTCGGTTGTTCCGGTGGCCGTGGCGATGATCTGATCGCTCGCATCGAGCCCGATCCCGATGACCAGATGGCCAGATTCATTCCACCAACTGAACTCTACGTTGGGAACGTTGGTGCCAATGAACGAGACCTGACGACCTTCAATTTCCTTCAGCTGAATTTCTTCATTTGCAGAGGCGGCGGCCTGTTGAATCAACGGTGCGAGATTTTCGAGGAACGGGCCGGCATCATGCAGAACTATGACACCGTACGGACGGAAGTCTTCACCTGTGCCCGACATACTTGCGGCAACGGAGAAGCCTTGCGCACGCAGATGCTCGATGGCTTCTCTTGCCATAGCTCCCTGCTCCTCTCCGGCCGCAGAGATCAGCATTTGCCCAAGGTCCAGCAATCTTGCTGTGAGTTCTGTTTCCTCCAGAGCCTTCCATGCGGCCGTCTCCTTCAGTGCCGGGAAGTGAGCCTCAGTACCATCATAGGTAAGAAACAGATAGCTGCTTGAAGGCAGCATCTCTGTCACAGCGACTTTGGATTCTTCTGTCTTTGCTTCATCGGCACCACCAACCCAGGCCAGCGATACGCCGGCCACGAGCACACTCATCCATGCCAACAAGATTCTCATTTGATCCTCCTCTGTATGATTCAGAATTGCCGAAAACCGACAATCGTTCTGCGATGAATCTAACAGAGAGGAAAGCGAAAGCTGAAATCTTCCGGCCCGCGATTTTCTGAAAACGGATGACTCGTGTTATTGAACAGATTCAGGCTCCGGAAGCCGGATTCTCCAGAGAGGCTGTTGTGATCTCTCGCTATTGACGAGAACAGACGTGCCGGACGATTCGAAGCAGACCGTTTCACACTGAGGCTGTGCCGGTAAAGTCAGCACTGTGATGGGCTTTTGACAGGCTGAGGACCATGGTTCTTCTTTCTCACGCCGAATCAACGCGCCACTGAACATATTGACGATCACCAGACTCTGATTGTCCGCCGACACATCCATGGACGTTGCAAAGGGGACAGCCATAGAGGCAATGGGCTCGGCGGTGAGTTTCTGCTGGCCCTTTGTTGTCGACAATGGTAACCGAAACAACTGACACTTCTGAGGCGCACATTTGGTGAGCAACAGAATCTCTTTTGTCTGCGTATCAACCGCCAGACTTTCGCAGTCTTCGGGTCCGTCGGGGAACTGAAATGAAATTCTGCTGATCACATCAACTTTTGCAACGACCGGATTGCTGTCACCTGTTTTGATCTGAGGCTCTTTAATTAAAAGGAGTTCGCAGGATCGTTCAGACTTTGAACGAACCCGCTGATTGTCTCCCGTATCTCCGATCAGCAACCATTTCTCCCCATCGGCTTCAAATGAACACATATCCTCCCAGTCAATCGGCCGTTCAACATTCAGCGTAACAACGGCACGAGTCTTCCCGTCCAGACCGACGAGGAACAGCCGTGCGGAGTCTCCTGAATCATTGTGTAGCCACACGGCGTCCGTCTGATGCAGACTCGGCGCGATACCACTGGCCTCTGAGATTTGACCATCCTGAATAATGCAGACCTGTTGAGGCTCCTCGTCAGACGTAGCGGCGGTCGGCATCGGGAAAGCTCCCTGCATCGACAACGCCAGAGTACTGAATGAACTGAGGAAACACAGAATTCCAACCAGAGTCAAACTCGAACCAAACACTCGCAGGACCTTCCAACGGGCAGGAGAAGACGTCTGCATCAGCGGCGACTCCTCTGCCAAAGGTAATACACGAAGGAACCAAGTCCGGCGAAACGGTAGCTCGGGTCGACGTAGTTCTGAATGACATAGAACGCAAAATAATAGAATCGGCAAAAACACCAGACGCAGATGCTCAGGAGCACCAGGGTTCTCAGGCCAGGATGTTCTGCCAGCAGGATTCCTGCGGCCATCAATCCGGCTACGAGAAACAAGAAGCCCTTCGCAAGAATGACTCGACTGCTTTTAAGGTCTCCGAACATTCTGGCGCGATTCTGAATAGGCAAAGAGAGACTGCAAGGTCGACCAAAGAACAACAAACATCGGCAACCGGACTTAGCGCGACCCTACAATAATCGCAGGACTTGCGTTACCGAGCGGAGTCAACAATCAATTATCTTAGCCTGGGATTCGCAAGAAGTGCCGAATGCCACCACGGACACGCTCAATCAGCATCGATAAAGATCACGATTGTGAAGGTGATGTGAACGTTTTCGCTACCGATTTAGCCGTACCCGGCTGTCGAAGCCCTCAGCTCGCCCCACTTTTCCCGTCCATCCTTTAACGTTGATCCCTGTTTTTCCACAACTTTTCGGCAGATTCTGCCGCTCGCGGAGGAGAAGCTGAGCTGTGCGCCGGCCCATGGTCTGGCAAAGGCAAATGGCGGGGAATGTCCAACATGGTGAACGCTAACCGCGTTGACAGTGTCGTAACGTTGTCCAATAATCCGAACCGGGCGGTGATCCGTGTTGCTGCAGTGTCTTCAGGCCTTGGATTGTCTGCCCAACTGCATGTGATGGTTTTTCCTCGCATTGAGGACAGTGACCAGCGGTGAGTGTTGGTTTGCGGTAACTGGGCACAAGTGGGAGTCTCAACTTTAATCGTTGAACCCATCACGCCTCGTTAGTCGACACAATCATTAATTACCGTTTTCACGGCATCACGACGACAATCCGGAAACTCCGGAACGAAGATATTGGCCAGGTTGTAGTGGCGAACAAATTGAATCAATGAGGAGTGGGTGTGATGGCTGGTAATTTGCACGAGTTTACTGACGCAAACTTCAAGTCTGAAGTACTTGAATCTGCTGAACCTGTTCTGGTTGACTTCTGGGCTCCATGGTGCGGTCCTTGCCGTCATCTGATGCCAACGGTCGAACAGTTGGCGACTGAGTATGCCGGGCGAGTCAAGATTGGCAAAGTCAATACGGACGACAATCATCAGACCGCTGCTGGTTTCGGAATCACAAGCATTCCCACTGTGATGTTGTTTAAGAATGGACAACTTGTGGACAAGGTTGTCGGTGCCCCTCCAAAGCAGCACTTTGTGAACATGCTCGATAAGGCGTTGACATAATTGCCAGGACATGTGGATGGGGTTCGGAATTAATCCGTGCTGAAATTTGCAGGATGCAAAACGGATCTGCTGAACCCTCGTCTGATCGGCTGAACCAGTAAGGCAGTTCGGTTGACTGAACCAGGCTGTTGCGTTTTTGATGAGTCTTTGCGGTCGTTTGGGAAAGGAGTCCCGAACATGGCGGAAAACCATGCTGAGAATCTGACCACGTCAGATGCTTCCGGCGTTGGCGCGGCCAGGCTCGGGCAAGCGCCGGTCCAGGTCACTGCAAATGCTCCCGAATCGCTTAATCCGTTTGCGGGCGAATCGGACGCTCTGAAGATTCTGCTTCAAGCTTCAGCAGCCGCAGAATCTCTGCAACATCGTTTCTCCGAACTGCAGCAGCGTCGCACGGAGATTGTGGCTGACCAGCAGCAATTGGAGGCCGAACGTCGAGCGTTTGAGCAAAGAGCTCAGGAGTTTGCCGCTCAGGTAGCTCGTGACCGAGCCGACCAACGCGAATTAATGGCGGACCTGGAACATCGGCTGCAAAAGGTCGGACAGCATGAAGAGCTGTTACAGCGACAGGCGGCGGAATTGCGTGCGGCTCAACGGGCTCTCGCTGAAGAACGAGTCATCCTGAAGGCTTCTGTTCGTGCTGAGCTTGATGAAGATCGCATGAAGCTTAGCCAGGAGCGTGCGATTCTGGACTCGGAACGCGATCGCCTGAGAGCTCAGGCGGAACGCGAACGACAGGATTATGCAGACCGTATTCATCAGGTCGATGAAGAATTGAAGGTTGAAAAACAGCGACTGGCGGAACGCGCACGGGAAGATCTGACGGCGGAGATCGTCCTGCTGAATCGTCAGAAAGTCGAATGGCAGCTGGCTCATGAGCATCAACTGCAGGAAATTGCTCAACAGGCCGATGACCTGCAGGCTCAGCGTGAGCTGTTCGGGCAACAGGTCGAAGAAGAACAGCAGCGGCTGAAAGAAGAGATCGAAAAGAAACGTCAGGGCCTGCTGACCGAACAGAACAATCTTCAGCGTCGTTATCGCTTTCAGTTCGAGCATCTGACTCGCGCGAAAGAAGACCTTGAAGCGGAACTCCGTGAGTTTCGACGTGAGCAGCAGTTGTTTCGCAGTGAGCGTCTGCGATTTCTTGAGCAGCATCGACTTCGCTTCCGGCAGCTGGAACACGTGCGTCAGTTATTGACGGATCGTGAGTCCTCGATTGCCCGCGAATCTCGCATCATCGATCGCTCGCGCTCGGCGGCTCTGTCAGACATTCAGCGTCTGCAGAAACGCAGTGAAGAAGAACGCGACGCAATTCTGCAGGATATTGAAAGTCGGCAGCGACGAGTTCGTCAGCAGGAATTGGCAATGGCCGATCTTGCGGCAAAACTTGAAGATCGTTCGCAGAGATTAAACCGACTGCGATCTGAGCTGGATCAGACTCAGTCAGAGATCCTTGAGCAACGTCTCGTCATCGAAGAAGCTCGAACCAATCTTGTCCGTGATGCTGTCTCCCCGGAGATCGCTCGCGCACGGCTTGAACAGGCTCGTGGTGATGTGCAGGCCTTCTTCGATCGTCTGAGAATGCAGATCAACGCGGACCGTGACAAGGTCGAAGAAGCAGCCAGCGATGTCGCCGAGCGACAGCAGCAGTTCCGTCGAGATCGTGCCGAACTGGAACAGTGGTTTGCGGCTCGCGAAGAACAGCATTCGTCTCGGACGACTGACTCCGTGGTTGAGGAACAGGCCGCAACAATCCATTTGCTGCAGTCTCAAATCGTGGAGCTTCAGAATCGCTGGCATAAAGAGCGTCTGGAAGCGGAACATGCGATTCGAGATCTCCTGAGTCAGATTACTTCACGGGAAACAGGCAGCATGGAATCGTCGTCAGGCAGTGCAGGAAGCGTTTCCGGAAACATCCGCGACGCGGCATAGTCTTCCGTCGCCTTCCTCACCATGATTCAAGCTCTGGTGGTTTGATGTTGCAAACGATTGCCAACGGCCGATGGTTTCTGACAGCAATGCTGCTCGGTCCCCTCTGCACAGGATGCAGTGGCAACTCATCGACATCACAATCGACGGCAACAAAGATCCCTCAGACCGTCGTTGAACAAACGGTAAATCCCGAAAAGACTCCTGGTATCGTTCGGTGGGAACCGGTCGAAGGTCTGCCTCGCGATGTGGCGATCATGGAGTCGGTCTTCTGGGAACCAGCCGACACAGACAGCCTACGCAAAATAATCTTCAACGATCCTCAATTGCGCGGGGCAACAGTGCTGGAGATCGGGACAGGCTCGGGGCTCGTCTCATTGTGTTGCCTGCAGGCCGGGGCATCGAAAGTTGTCGCGACGGACCTGAATCCGCAGGCCGTTGAGAATGCTCGCTTCAATGCTGCAGAAATGGGATTCTCCGATCGCTTTGAGGCTCGACTTGTACCGCGACGAAACCCCGAAGCATGGACTGTGATTGAGCCCGAGGCAACCTTCGATCTGATTATCTCCAATCCGCCCTGGGAGAACAGCAAACCCGTCAGCGTCGAAGAATTTGCACTCTACGACCCGGACTTTCAGCTGTTGAAATCTCTGGTGACGGGGGCTCGAACAAGACTTCGCCCCAACGGCCGAATGTGGCTCGCGTACGGTTGCGTCACGGCCATCCGCAGGATTCAGGAAGTCGCCGCCGAACAGCAACTGAGTTGTACGTTGCTGGATGACCGACCGCTCGAATCACTTCCGGAGATCTTTCTCCCCGGGATGCTGATCGAGATTCGTGTTCCTGAGCCGCAATAACTTTCCATCATACTGGATGGCAGCTGACGGATAGCGTTATTGCGATCGGAGTTCTCTGCCTTATGGCCGCGTCACGTGTCAAACCAGCAAGTCCGGGATGATTCGGGCATGCGTTACTTCGGCGTCAGTCAGACTGGTGTCGCGGCCGTCGTAGGGCACCGCGAGTCGAGTATGGTCGAGCCCTAACGAGGCCAGCATGGTCGCATGCAGATCATGAACATTGACGATGTTTTCCACCGACGCATAACCAAACGGATCCGTCGCACCGTAGACGCAGCCCTGCCTGAAACCACCGCCAGCGATCCAGAGCGAGAATGCATGGCGGTTATGGTCGCGTCCGTCGGGCCCCTGGGAGATCGGCAGGCGTCCAAATTCCCCGGTCCAGATGACGATCGTGGAATCAAGGAGTCCACGCTGCTTCAAATCCTTTACCAATGCAGCTGATGGCTGGTCAGTGCGAGCACACAAGCCTTTAAGGCTTTCGGCGTTGCGACTATGAGTATCCCATGGTTGCCCGCTCATGTAGACCCCGACAAATCGCACGCCCTGTTCGACAAGTTTGCGAGCTGTCAGGCAGCGAGCTCCGTATTCTTCGATGGCAGGATTATCAAGCCCGTAGAGCTCTCGTGTTTCCTTCGTCTCACCGGATAAATCCAACAGTTCAGGAACCGAAGTCTGCATCCGAGCAGCGGTTTCGAAGTTTGCGATGCGAGCTGTGAGTTCCGAATTCTCCGGATAGCGCGAAGCGTGTCGACGATTGAGCTTCCCGAGATAATCCAGCTGATTGCGACGCACGGCGGCTGTAACGCCTTCCGGACTTTGCAGATTCAGTACAGGAGATGAGCCGGACCGGAACACCGTGCCCTGATAAACTGCAGGCAGCCAGCCGGAACTCCAGTTCTTCTCGCCATCGATCGGAAGGCCACCCGGATCGGACAACACAACAAACGATGGGAG
Source organism: Planctomycetaceae bacterium (assembly GCA_044378235.1). Taxonomy (GTDB): domain Bacteria; phylum Planctomycetota; class Planctomycetia; order Planctomycetales; family Planctomycetaceae; genus SXXK01. The sequence goes on along the minus strand of JBILXT010000036.1, from coordinate 13,078 downwards.
ATCGCGATTCTCTGTTCCTAACGCGTACGAGATCCATGAGCCGAACGAAGGCATGCCGGCAAACAAGCGCCCAGAGTGAATCATTCTCAAGGCCGCTTCATGATCGACGGACCCGGTCTTCATCGACCGGATCAGAGTGATCTCGTCAGCAATTGAACCGGTATGCGGCAACAGCTCACACAGTTCCATACCCGATTCGCCGCACTTGCGAAACTGGTATGGTGAACCCAGCACGTTGCCCTTTTGCTTGTCAAAGTGCGTTTCCAGATCGCCGGCGGGATAAGGCTTGCCGTGCCACTTTTGAAGTTCAGTTTTCGGATCAAAAAGATCCATCTGGCTGGGACCGCCGTTTTGAAACAGGCAGATCACAGACTTCGCTTTTGGAGTTACATCCGGCGCAACGGCCGTTGATTCGCTGGCGCGACCTGATTGCTGCTCAGCCAGCAGTGAAGCAAGTGCAAGGAGTCCGACATGCCCGGCCTGAGTACTCAGGAACATGCGGCGCGTGGCTTCGGTCGAGGACGGCAGGTCGCAGTGCAGAGGATGCATCGGAGGGAGCTCACAAAAAAAGACGTGTGGGCTCGACTAGATTACCGTCCGTGAACCAGTTCGCTCAATCGGTCTGAATGGTCCGCGTGGTGATTTTGTGCAAATGTTTGGCTGTTTGCGACATCTGGTACGATGGGCATTCGTGCCCGTCGCGACCTGTACCACAATAGGGGTCGGACAAGAATGTCCAACCAGCAATTGAAAAGTCGCAGGACTACGGTGCCTGCAGCACTGACCGAGCCGACGTCTTCGACTTGCCGGACCTGGCCGCGGTTCGCTTCGAGGTGGCTTCTGTCGATGGGCGAGCTGCCGCTGTTGCTGCTCGCGATGTCGAATCCTCAGATTCGCCAGTCAGCAGTTCAAGCATCCATGAGCTGGCCTGAGGAATCACGATCACGCGCTTCTGTGATCCCGGTTTCTTGTCGTCGATGACAATAGTAATCTCCGGACCAGACTCGGTCGTGGCCGAGACAACCTCGTTTGTGCGGCTATCTTTCCTGCCTGAAGCCTCTTTGGGATTGAACAGCGGAGCGTCAGTGAGTTCACCCAGTTCTTCATCGTCCGCGACAACCACTTCTGGTTCTACTGGCTCAGCTTCAAGAGCGTCTTCAGTCACGTCGAAAGCGGGTTCTTCAAGTGCGGCAATTGCTTCGTTCGGAGTTTTCACCGGGGCTGGTTGCTTTTCATTCGACTCAGCACCCCCGTTCAGCATTGCGGCGAAAGAAGAAGCGGCGTCTTCGCCACCGGTCGGAGCTGGTGTGGCCAGAATAGAAGTCAGCTTCAGACTTTTGACGAGTTCAACAATTGGAGCATGGGCCATGTAGAGCCCTTCCTTCAGTTTGCGATCCGCACAACTGCAGACACCAACCAGAGCTCCATTCGCATCGAACAAGCCGCCACCTGAACGACCGCTCTGCGGATCCACAGAGCAGACCAGGTTAGCCGGTCCGTTGTAGCGATTGATATCAACGATCTTTGTCTTCAACAGAGTCGGATCAGCTCCACCGTTGCAGCCAAAGCTCACAAGATTCTGATCTTTAGCGACGCTGGGAGCCGCTGCAGTCAGGCGCACGGCTGGCATAATCTTTGTCGACTGAATCTTCAGAAATGCAAGATCCGAATTATGATCTCCGCCGATCAATGAAGCCGGATAGCTCAGGGCCTTGCCGTTCTCAAAAACTTCGATCTCGATCTTTGCATCTTTCGTCGACATATCCAGAAAAACATGCGCACACGTCAGGATGATCGCCTGTCCCGTCGCGCTGTAGACGATGGTGCCGGTGCCGACGTCCTGAATCTTTTTGCCATCCTTCGACGAGACACCCGCAACTTTGACTCGTACGGTAGCGGCTTCAGCAATCAGCAGACCGTCCATTTCGGAGCCTGCTTCAGGGCTTTGAGCCCTGAGGGTCGGAAACTGCATTGCGGTGTTCTTTTTCGCGCCACCAAACAGTTCTCGAAAAACGTCCTTAATGGAAGACTTTGATTCTGCCGGAGCTTCCGTTGTCGCTTGTTGTACTGCGGTTGCTTCGTCATTGTCTGACTTGATGCCGAGACCAACAGGAAGTTCAGCAGCGGCAACCTCGGTGCGTTCGCGAGTTTCAGCCAATCGGCGCGCGGCACGATTCATCTGATCGCGAAGCTCGGCCTCATCTGTCAGGCCGACGAATCGTTTGGCTTCTTTGCCCTGCACCATCAAGACGAGTGTTGGCACTCGATCAACGTTGAATCGGCGAGCCAGTTCGGGCTCTTCGCTGATATCGATTTGGCGGACGGGGAACTTGTCTTTTTGCATCCGCTGCAGGATGGGCACCATTTGCTGGCAGGGCTGGCAATAGCTGGCGGTAAAGTCCAGCAGCTCAACCTCAGGCGGACTCGTCGCACCGGTTTCGGCATCGAACATCGCCACCAACAGCATGAGCATCTTCATATTTGGCTTCCGTGCCTGAAGAACAATCGGACAGACATCCAGGGCATACAGGACACGGTGAATCAGCGTGTGAGAATTCCGTTTCTCCTGAGCTGATTCGGGCTAACTCACTCCACCGGTCAAACCAGCAGGTTTTGTCAGTTCCAATTTGCGTCCGGCAGATCCTGCCGCAATCGACGGGCGGAGCATAATCCGAACTTCGGATTTCGGGAAAGATCAGAATTCGTTGAGTTTTCGCGGCAAAACCAACAATCCGCAAAGCGGCTGCACGGTTTTACATCATCCCGAGTTCTCTACAATGGACGGTTCGAGCGGCCGTAGCATTGTCGTCAGGTCGCATTTGGAACACGAGAATGGAGAACGCCATGAAGAGAATTCTGGCAGGCGGGTTATTGAGTTTCTGCGTATTGACGGTCGTAAATTCAACAACCGTTCGCGCGGACGAAGCAATCAAGGATACTCCGATCGCCGTTGGAACGGAGCGAGCTTTTCCGAATCTGGACTTCGAACGACCCATCGTCGTGACTCATGCGGGCGACGGATCGAATCGCCTGTTTGTTGCTGAGCAGGAAGGCATCATCAAAGTCCTGAAGAATGATCAGGACACCGAAGAGGCCACGGTATTCCTCGATATCGACGAACGCTGCACCTACGCCGACAATCAGAACGAAGAAGGTCTGCTGGGCTTCTGTTTCCATCCGAAGTTCAAAGAAAACGGACAGCTGTTCGTTTATTACACGTCGGCCGAGGAAGCTCACCTGTCGAAGGTGTCTCGATTTACGGTCTCAAAAGACAATCCGAATGTCTGCGATGCCGCGAGCGAAGAAGAGATCATGCGGATTCCTCAGCCATTCTGGAATCACAACGGCGGAACAATTGAATTTGGGCCGGACGGATTTCTTTACATCGCATTGGGCGACGGCGGAAGCGGCAATGACCCCAACGGGAACGGCCAGAATCTGACCACGCTGCTGGGATCCATTCTGCGAATCGACGTCGATCATCCGGGTAAGAATGCGAAGTATTCGATTCCGAAAGACAATCCGTTTATCGGCAAGCAGGTTCCCTCGGGACCTCGCGGCGCGATGGCTCCGGCGCGTGAAGAAATTTACGCCTATGGAGTTCGTAATATCTGGCGCATGTCATTCGACAGCAAAACCGGAACTCTGTGGGCTGCTGACGTCGGGCAGAATCTCTGGGAAGAAATCAACATCGTGAAAGCCGGCGGCAACTATGGCTGGAATGTGCGAGAAGGCAAGCACTGGTTCCGTCCCGATGGCAACGATGGCGATCGTCCGGATCTGATCGACCCGATCCACGAATATCATCACTCCATCGGCAAATCGATTACGGGTGGGAATGTCTACCGAGGAACTCGAGTTCCCGAGCTGGTCGGCAAATACATCTACGCTGATTACGTCAGCGGTCTGCTTTGGGCTCTGGACTATGACGAAGCAGCGGGCAAAGTGAAGGCGAATTATTCCATTAGTGGCTTTGATGGAGACGAAGACGGCAAGGCAGAAGTTCTGCCGGTCATGAGCTTCGGTACCGACGAGCAGGGCGACGTCTACTTCACGACGCCGTTCGGAAGTCTGTACCGCTTTGTTTCGATGGCAAAAAGTACCGGAAAGTAGTATTCCGCAGTCCGCAAGCGACCCTCTCAGATTGAGACACAACTCTCTTCTGGGAGGGTGCTGGGGGCGCTGGACCAACAATCAGAAAAATGTGCAGACCAGTGCACTTCGGCTATTTTTGTCAGACAAAATGCTGGAGCAAAAGAATCTGGTGAGCGCCGTCTGATCGCAGCGAGTAAAGTTCGGATAGGCTGCGGAAGGATGTTTGGCGTTGTTCTCACGACGCCGGTTCAATTGATCAGCGGAAAGAATTGGACGGGTTACAGGCAGGACACTGAACGACGAGAGTCACGATGGGACGGCGCGGGCACGGCAGTAGAAACGATGCAGGAAGCCTCCTGGCCTCTGTTTTCATCCTCGCTCTGGGCGGAGGTTGCAGCCTGTTTACGGTCGCCGCAATGTCGCCCTCATCACTTCCCATGGCGATGTGGACCGTTGGGGGAATTGTCGGAGCGTTCATCGTCTTCGTAGTCCTGCAACGATTTGGAAAAGTTCCATCGGCGGATCTCAGCTTTATTCTTTCCTCGAGACGCAATAACAAAGATGATGGTCTTGCCGACTATCAACCTCGAAAAGCGGGCGACAGTCGGCCTGTTGTTTCGGGAACCAACCAACCGATCTCAGCCGAAGAAGTTCACGAGATTAAAGTGACCAGTGCGAATACCTGGGTCCCTGCCAATTCCGCCAGTGGCCGAAGGAAGCAGGAGAAACAAAAATAGGCGTCGTGGAAACGCCAGCGTCGGATCATCACTTCATGACTGAGAAGGACTCAGAAGACACCAGTTTTCATCTGCTGGGCATTCCAGCGGGAGATGAAAGCCACGAACTTCGCTCGCGAGTTCCATTCGAACTGCTGGCGTCGCAGTTTGTTGACGAATTAAGATCAGGGAAGAGTCCATCCGTCGACTTGTATGCTCGCAGATTTCCGCCGCACGCGGAAAAGATTCGCGAAGTGTTTCCGGTTCTCGCAATGCTCGAGAATGCCCGTATTCAGAAAGAAGCTCAATCGATCCGTCGCAATATGCCGGAACGATTTCCATTCACTCGACTTGGAAATTGCGAACTTCTGACGGAGGTTGGTCGCGGTGGTATGGGCGTCGTCTATCAGGGACGCGATCTGCATTCGGGGCATCTTGTTGCCGTCAAGATTCTGCCGTGGCGAGTATCGGTGGTGCCAGAATGGGTGGAACGATTCGAACGAGAAGCTCGTATCGCCGCCAAGCTGCGCCATCGCAATATTGTTCCTGTCTTTCGGTATGGACAGGAGAACGGGTACTGCTATTTCGTTATGCAATTCGTCAATGGCATAGGAATCGACCAAATCATCGCTCGACTCGGAGAACATGAAGGGGTGATTCCTGTCAGCGAGATACGCCGCCAGCAGGTGCATCGACTACCGCGTCTGATCGTTGATGCCGAAGTTGTTTCACCTGCCGAAGTGCAGGATTCTCCGTCTGATCTTGATCGTCGACTGACGCGCAGATCATGGGCCAGTTTTGTGAAGGTTGGAATCCAGGCAACTCAGGCTCTGCGAGCAGCTCATGCGGCTGAGATTCTGCACAATGACATCAAGCCGGGCAATATTCTGCTGGATGCTGAAGGACGAGTCTGGGTGTCAGATTTTGGGTTGTCGCAGCCTCTGCCGGCGGTTGACCCAAATCGACCAGTGACAAAGATGACTCGCACATCGTCCGGTGATCGATCCATCGCCGGTACACTGAAGTATATGGCTCCGGAGCGGTTGATGGGACAACAAAGCACAGCGTGTGACCTGTACTCCCTTGGTGCAACGTTATACGAACTGTGCCTGCAACGGCCAGTGTTTGACCATCCGGATCGCGATGAACTGATCCGCAAGATTCTGGAAGAGGAGCCTGTTCGACCGCGCGATGTGTGTCGTGAAATTCCCAAGGGGCTGGAAACGATTATTCTGAACTGTATCGCTCGACATCCGACGGATCGCTATGCCAATGCGGATACCTTGCTGGCCGATCTGCTGAAGCATGCCAGAGGACAAAGTGTCAGTTCAACAAGTCGCGGTTCGTTTTCCGGCTTCTTTCGATCGATTCGAGATGCATTGCGAACACCTCGAAAGCCGGATTAGTTGGAGAAGGATTCTCAGCGACCGCCTGGTGGTTTTCCTTTACCCGCTTTGACGTAGTCGGCTCTCTCGCGAGCATACTCTTCCGGGCTGATGTCAATGGCGGCTTCGCGTTGAGCGGCCGCAGCGTCGAACAGCTTTTTGAGAAAGGGAACGCACCAGCCACATCCGGTCCCTGCACCGCCGCATTCGCTCACCTCGCTGGGAACTCGCGGCTGGTGAAGACGAATGAAGTTCACGATTTTTCGTTGGGTGACATGAAAGCAATAGCAGAGCTTGTCGTCCGGCTGCATAACAGATCTCAAGGTCAACGGAACAGCAGATTTACGTCGCCGCAGGGTAACACCAACAGAAGCGGCAGAAAACGCCGAAGCTCGCTGCAATTCTGTGCAATTCGGCGATTCGATCGGTAAGAACTGCCTGGAGACAAAGAGTTGATGTTGACGTAATCTGCCGAATCCGCAGAATTCCAGAATCTCTCTCAAGTCGCGAACACTCTCCTTTCTCAACTCCCGATTCTCGGGGCTCGCGACCTGAAAAACGGCCATCATGGCCACCCACCTGAGATTTGCCTCTCCTTTCTCCCGGCAGGTGATTCTGTGAACAAGACACTGACTTCGATCGTCGCAGCGGTGACGTTTCTGGCTGTCTCGCCAGTTGTGTTCGGCCAAAGCGCGTTCTATGGGCAGCAAAGGCCGTATGCGGGCGGGCAATATGCCGGCGGCAGCATTTATCAGCCGACGATGACCGCAATGACGGTGTTTCAGGCTGGCGATTCGGCCGTACCGATTCCGCAGGATGCCGGTTCTTCCTCCGCGCCATCAGCCAGCGGCTCGTCGATTAATTCCACGACGACTCCACTGGGAACGATTCCGCAAAACAGTGGCCAGATCATTACCTCGCCTGACCCGTCGCTTCCCATCTATCAAAATGACACGACCTGGAATGCCTTTTCGCCTCCGGTTGTCAGTGATCCGTTCCTTCAGCCTGGCTACGGCCAGCCGGGGTATGGTCAATATGGTTACGGAATGCAACAGTCTCCTTATGGAGGTTATACACAGGGTGTTCCGCCGCAGGGGATGACAACCTACGGAGCCAACGGCGCACAGCCATATCGCTTTGGCTGGCAGAACCGACTCGATGTCTCGTGGATGCCGAGTCAGAATGTGAGTGGGCCGGCTCCCGGAGCATCCGGCGATGTGGGGATCTTTGGAGTGGATTACGATCTGGCCTACGGGACTCCGTTCCTTCCCGGCTGGATTCTCAACTGGACGAATCAATTCGGCTATCGCCATTGGGACGGTCCGGCGGGGCAGATCATGCAACGTAGTGATCTCTATCGCTTTGGCATCGACTTCGAACTGGAGACACCGCAGGCCGGCCCTTTCAGTATCAGTCTTGGTGTAACACCATCGGTTAATACTGACCTGAATGCTGACCTCTGGAAAGAGGGCTTCCAGATAGATGGACGTGGGATTCTGTTCTTCCAGCTGGATCAATACTGGACTCTGGGTTTGGGTGCTCAGTACTGGGATCGCGTTGATGACCGGATTATCCCGTGGGCCGGTTTGATTTATCGTGACGACTACTGGGAATGGCAGCTCATGTATCCCGAAGCACGCATCAGTGTCTTTCTGGGTAACGAAGCCTACTGGGCCAAATGGGCTTATGTTCGAGCTGAATACCACGTCGAAGCTTACGGCATCGAAAGCTCCTTTAACAACGGACCTGTCTCAGACACTCAGTTTGAGAGCGAGGATTATCGAGTTCTCGGCGGCTTCAAGATGGATGCCGGATACTACAACTGGTTTATTGAAGCAGGCTGGGTCTTCAATCGCGAAGTCAAGTTCGCGAATTCAACCCCGGGTTATGACATCGGCAGCGGCTTCATTGGCCAGATCGGTATTCGCTTTTGATCTCCCTTTCTGGTGTCGGAACGGTCAGTCGCAGAAATTCTCCCCTTCTCCCCTTCCTGAGCTCTCTTAATGCCCGCTCCCGTCGCTGTAATTCTTGCCGCCGGCAAGAGCACTCGTATGAAGTCCGAAGTTCCTAAGGTTCTTCACCCGGTCTGCGGACGCTTAATGATTGAGTATGTCCTGGATGCGGCTCGGGGTGCCGGGGCCGAACGGCTGGTGGTGGTGGTGGGCCACAAGGCCGATCTGGTCCGATCGTCGCTGGCTCATCACCGTGATGTCGTATTTGCGGAGCAGACCGAACAAAAGGGGACCGGCCACGCCGTTATGATGTGCGAGAAGCATCTCGCGGACCACTCAGGTTCCGTTCTGATTCTCGCCGGCGACACTCCGTTGTTGCAGGGAAGTTCTCTGAAAGCGTTGCTGGACAGCCAGGCGACAGCCGGCGCGGCCTGCGTGATCGGAACTGCAGATACTCGAAATAATGACGGGCTCGGTCGAGTTGTCCGTGACAGCTCCGGAGCATTTCAGTGCATTGTCGAGCAGAAAGATGCGTCCCCGGAACAGAGGAAGATTACGGAAATCAATACGGGCTGTTATGCCTTCAACACGCCATTGTTGTTGTCCGCTCTGAAGAGCGTGAAGCCCAATAATAGTCAGTCCGAATACTATTTGACCGACTGTCCACGAATCCTGATGGATCAGGGCCACAAGGTCGCTGCGACCTGCAGTCTGACCATTGAGGAAGCGCTGGGGGTGAATACGCGCGTTCAGTTGTCGGAGGTTTCTGCCAGCATTCAAAAGCAGATTCAGACGCAGTTGATGTTGTCCGGCGTCACCATTGAAGACCCCGCGCAGACTCATATCGATTTTGGCGTCACGATTGGTCGCGACACCGTCATTCGCCCATTTACGGTGATCGACAGCAATGTCGTCATCGGCGATGACTGCACCGTTGGCCCTTTCGTGCATGTCAAGGGCCCGCAGACCATCGCTAATGGCTCGCGCATTGCGTAGAAGTCAATTCAAGAGTCGCACGTCGTTCACGTTCTAGTCATCAGCTGTGCGGTCACTTCCAGTTTGTCGACGATCTGATCAAACGTGCCGTTATCAGAGACAGCCTGGGGAAACGAAGTCAGACGAATCAGATGACATGCCGGACACTTCGAGCGAATCACCGCCTGCAATTCGCTTTCCCGGTTCTCCTGTCCATCGATGTCCAGCAACACGCGGACTTTGGAGTGAGTTGCATCCGCAGCATCCAGCTTCAGTAGCGCAAGCTGAATCTGAGTGACACCAGTCCCGCAGTCAAACACCTGATTCGCGGTGTGTCGCAGCATCTCCGCAATCGTTCCCCGCAGGGTCCGATCGTCCGATGCAATCAGGATGACATCATAGCTTGTTGGATAGTCAACGGATTCCAGAACTGCTCGTTGTGCGAAAACTTCTTCCGCTGCAGCCATCGGCAACAACGCGGCCACGCCGGCCCGAATGTTACGACCTTCCTGCTCAAGAACACTCCATGCAGACGCGACAGGAACACGAGCCACCACCGGCCAGATTTCGTGAGTTCGCCCGTCGGAAAGACACCAGGGGCCATAACAGCAGAGCACTCGCCGAAACAACATGCGACCAATCAACCGCCCGGCATCTGCCGCTGAATACTCATCCGAGTACGCCTGCAGGATGACCACAACATCCGCCGGAAGGTGTTCGGCGAGACCCGCAGTGAGCGATTCCTCAATGGTTTCAAACTGCCCAGTAATCTGCATGGCCCGGGAGTTTTGAATCTGGCGAACCAGGCCACGAAACTCACTGGCATGAGAACGCCCGATGATTGCAACAGACACCCGTTGAGAATTGCCTTCGACCTGCATGTCAAACCCTGGTCAATCCGTTGCCCATAACTTCGTTGCTGCGGACCAGAAACGTCATCGATACGACTCTAGCCGCCAACCAGTTCGCGAATTGGGCGAGCTTCCTCGGGCAGGATTCGCACCGGTCGTTCGGCTGCGTCGCGAACATAGTTGGTGCTGTCGATGCCAAGGTTGTGGTAGATCGTCGCGAGGACATCACGATAATGAATCGGGCGGTCAGCTGCGTAGGCCGCTGTCTTGTCGGTCGAACCAATGACCTGCCCGACCTTCATTCCGCCACCGGCGAACAGAGCCGACTGCACTGGAGCCCAGTGATCACGGCCAGCTTTGTCGTTGATCTTCGGAGTTCGTCCAAACTCGCCCCAGACCACAACCGACACATCCTGATCAAGCCCGCGAGCATGAAGATCTTCGATCAACGCAGAGACACCAACATCGAACGTAGGCAAATGACTTCGTAGATGAGCAAAGTTATTTCCATGAGTATCCCAGAAACCATAGGCGACTGTCACAACACGAACACCAACTTCCACCAGTCGACGCGCAATCAGCAGCTGATCGTTCCACGTCGGCGCGCCGTCACCCAGATGTTTTGAGGAGCCTCGACCGTAGCGTTCCACAATACTCTTGTCTTCGAGGTCAACATTCATAGCATCGACCAGGCGAGATGAGGTCAGCACGTCAAACGCGCGACTGTAACTTTCGTTCATATTGCCGACGCCTGTGATGTCAGCTCGACGACGAAAACTATCGAGTTCGCTGAGCAGACTGCGACGAGTCGCGAACTGCTGAGACTCTACATATCGCAGTCGCATACTGGCCAGATCTTCGCCGTCCGCACGAACCTGATTGTACGCGCTTCCAAGATATCCCGCGCCAGTGCTGTTGTATGGTCGATGCTGCATTGTGGGGAACAAATCGACGAACGGCGGAGTGACTTCATTGGTCTGGCCCTGAACTCGAGCGACCACGGATCCGAAATTCGGAATTCCATCACGCTGCACTTCGCCCATCGTGTAACCGGTCAGGTTCTGAAAGCTGGAATGCTCATCCCGCTGACCGACAATAGAACGTACGATAGCACACCGATCTGCAACACTCGCCAGTTTCGGCAGCAGTTCACAGTATTCAACGCCGGGCACCGTTGTCGCAATCGGCTTGAATTCACCTCGGACCTCGGCCGGAGCATCAGGCTTCAGGTCAAACGTATCCTGATGAGGCATGCCGCCAGACAGGTAAACCATAATTACGGATTTATGCCGAGCTGACTCTGGAGTCCCGCGACCCGCTTCGGCCGCAAGCAGATCGGCCATCGACAAGCCGCCAACTGCCAAAGAGCCAACCTGTAGAAAACTGCGACGCGTGGTTCCATCACAGTATCGATGCGCTTGACCAGGAATTGTCAACATGGCTCGTACCCAACATCCTTCCCGCTTCGGCCACTCATACAGATCAATTCCGCGAGTGATCCCTGAGTTCTGATGCAACCTGCCGGCTACATTCACGTCCATGGGATCGTAACATACGACACGTCGTCTGGTAACTGTAATTGTCTTCGTCAGGCAACATCTTCGGACTTTGCACTGCTCGGACTAAAAACCTGGAAACGTCTCGGTTCACATGCTTTTCGTTGGCGACTACGAACAGCGGAACCCGCATACATTCGTTACCTGTCGAACTGATTGAATCGATCCTGCGGGCACACACCGCAAGACGTTTCCTGCGAACCCGGGTGTTGTATTCCCGTACAACGATTAGAACGGCAGCAAACTTTGCTGCAACAGTTTTTGGCAACCCCGCGTGTTACCTGCCACCCGCGAGGAGCTGCCATTATTCCGAAAATCTCCCGCCACGATGGTTCTGCCGGGGTCTGCTCTTCTCATCTCGGAAACGAGCGAAATCCGATCAATCCACTGCCTTTTCCCCATCGACCAACACCAACTCCAGGTTTTCGTTGCTGGCCAGGGCCCCGAGATTCCGAGGATTCGACAAGTATTGTGTCCGACCGATTGACAGAGCAGATCGGGGCACAATAATCGCCCTTCCGAACAGGTGGCAGTGAGCAGATTTCATCATTTTTCTGCCTGTTCATGACTCCAGGTTTGTCTCCACTTTCACTTCGGATGTTGACTCTTGCCAGCTGTGAAGAATACCCCCATACCGCTCTACCTGAAAGAAGAAGAGCGAGAAGGACTGAGAGCAGCCGGTCGCTTCAATGCGCAGTTGATGGACTTCTTGCGCCCGCATGTCAAAGAGGGTGTGTCCACGGAGAAACTTGATAAGCTGGCCAATGAATATACGCTCGACCACGGACATGTGCCCGCCTGCGTAGGATACCTGGGCTACCCCAAAACGATCTGCACCAGCGTCAACGAAGTCGTCTGCCACGGAATCCCGAATACTCGACCTCTGAAGGATGGCGACATCGTCAACGTCGACATCACCACGATCGTGAATGGCTGGTATGGTGACCAGTCCGAAACCTTTATGATTGGTAATGTCAGTAACAGTGCTCGCCGATTGGTGCAGGCCACTCACGATGCATTGTTCGTTGGAATTCACGCAGCTCGACCGGGTGGAACCGTCACAGAGATTGGTCGTGCGATTCAAACGTTCTCGACCAAAGCGGGCTATTCGGTCGTTCGTGAATATCAGGGACACGGTATCGGTCGGGATTTTCATCAGGAACCTGGCATACCACATTTCCCGACACTGAAATCGAATCGAGATCTTCTTCGCCCGGGAACCTGCTTCACCATTGAACCAATGCTGAATATTGGAGCATGGCAGACACGTGTCGACAAGAAGGATAAGTGGACTGTTCGGACCATTGACGGCGCGCTGTCAGCTCAGTTTGAACACACGATTCTGATGACGGAGGAAGGACCAGAAATCCTGACCTTCACGAAAGATGGCCCGCAGGAAGGGCATAAATTCTGACGGACAGACGAGACATCTTCGACAACGATGTCTGGTCTGGTTTTCTTTTGTGCGGTCCCTGCAAATGAATAAAGCATTTGTCCGAGAGCCGGATGCAGACGCTCGAGTCACCTGTCCTCGCTGCGGATCCGTCG
>JBILXT010000701.1:0-2528 GCA_044378235.1 Planctomycetaceae bacterium | reverse complement strand
TGTTGGTTGGGCGTGCGATGGCAGCGGCCGCTTTGGAACGACGCGAAAGCCGTGGTGTACATGCTCGCAGTGACTTTCCTGAATCGTTGGAGAGCCAGAGGAGTCATATTTGCGTTTTGCCAGAATGATGGGATTAATGGGAGTTATGGGAAGAATGAGGCGGGCAGTGAGGTTTAGGAGACCTTGATTTGCGTAGGGTTTAGTCGCGTTCAAGCTGCTGATTCCTTGCGAATCATGCTGCCTGGGCCGACTAACCTCGCCTAACTGATCCGATCTTCTGTATCGTTCCTGCTGAATTCAGCGGTTTTACAGAATCTGGAGTTTGTTCCATGGCGGGTTCAGTTCGGCTGGTCCTCACGTTTCACAACCATCAGCCGGTGGGGAATTTTGACGGCGTCTTTGAGCAGGCATATCGGGACAGCTACCTGCCGTTTCTGGACGTGATGCAGGACTATCCGGAGATCCCGTTTGGCTTGCATACCTCTGGCAGTCTGCTGGAATGGCTGGAGCCGAATCATCCGGAATACATTGATCGCCTCCGCAGGATGGTCGCCTCTTCGCAGGTCGAAATCATCGGCGGTGCGTTCTATGAACCGATTCTGGCCAACATTCCGCGTCGTGACCGCATCGGGCAGATTTCGACTTACACGCAGCACCTGAATCAGTTGTTCAACACCAACGTTCGCGGGATGTGGTTGCCGGAGCGAGTTTGGGAGCAGTCATTTGCAAGTGATATCGCGGCTGCCGGAATTCAGTACACCATCATCGACGACTATCACTTCCGCTGCGCCGGTATTCCGCAGAACGAGTTGGCCGGTTACTACGTGACCGAGGATGAAGGTCGCCTGCTGTTTGTGTTTCCAGACAGTGAAAAGCTGCGTTATCTGGTTCCGTTTTCAAAACCGGAAGAGTGCATCGACTACCTTCGTGAAATTGCGTCGCAGTATGACGATGCCGTAATTGTGTTTGGTGATGATGGTGAAAAGTTTGGGTCATGGCCTGAAACCTACAAACACGTCTACGAAGATCGCTGGCTCCGTAAGTTTCTTGACTTGCTGAGAGACAATGAATCGTGGCTGAAGGTGACAACTCCTTCAGGCGTGCTGGATCACGTCGCGCCGATTGGACGTTGTTATCTGCCGGATGCCAGCTATCGCGAAATGACCGAGTGGGTATTGCCCCCCGCCGCTCAGAAAGAGTTCGTTTCACTGACCCGCATGAATGCAGACGATGCGGACTGGCAGCGACTGGTCCGGTTTACTCGCGGCGGCTTCTGGCGCAACTTCCGGACTCGTTATCCGGAAAGCAATGAGATGTACGCTCGGATGATCGACGTCAGTAATCGACTGGGTGTCATGCTGGCCGATCAGACGCTGGATGACGATCAGCGAGAACTCCTGATTGATGCTCGCACACATCTCTATCGCGGCCAGTGCAACTGCAGTTACTGGCACGGAGCTTTCGGAGGGCTCTATCTGCCTCATCTTCGTAACGCGATTTATCACGAGCTGATTGAAGCGGACACGTTGCTGGAGCGAGTCACTCGTGAGCCCGGAGCCTGGGTTGATGTCGCCACGTCAGACTATAATCTCGATGCACGACAGGAAGTGAAGCTCAGCAATCATCGCCTGGCCGCCTTTTTGTCGCCGGCCACCGGCGGCCACATGTATGAGCTTGACGTGCGGGCGAACGGAGTCAATCTGCTGGCCACGTTGAATCGCCGTCCGGAACCGTATCATCAGCGAATTATTGACTTCGGTCGCAACGTTGAATCGGACGAAGATGCGGATCTGGCTTCGATCTCTCGCGATGTGAAGTTCAAGCAGCCGGATCTCGACAAGAAGATTGTCTACGACAGTTGGCCGCACAAGAGTCTTGTCGATCTGTTCCTGCAGCCTCAGTTGAGCTTCGAAGAGTTTCGTCGAGGCGAAGGCCTGATCGGAGACTTCGCGACGGGCACATACGAAGCCAGCATTCGCAGGGGTGATCAGAAGATTGCCGTTGAAATGCGGCGGCGTGGTGCGGTGAGTGGTCTGACCGGTGAGATCCGCAAGATCGTCGTCATGTCGGCCGATCGGCCGAACGAGATTCTGATTCAGTATCAGGTGTCGGGCTTTGCGAAAGATGTTCCTCTGCATCTGGCCGTTGAGCTGAACTTTGCTGCGATGCCAGGTGGGGCGAACGACCGCTATTATTACGACAGCACTGGTCAGCGTCTTGGAACACTGGATGCGACTCTGGATCTGGCGAGTGCTGATCGTCTGAGCCTGGTCGATGAATGGCTGGGGCTGGACGTGTCGATCGAGGCGTCTCGTGCCGGTGGCTTCTGGACCATGCCGATTGAAACCATCAGCCAGTCAGAAGGTGGATTCGAAGCGGTTCACCAGAGTGTCTGCATTCTGCCGCACTGGGAATTCGTGATGCCGGAACAAGGGCCATGGGTTGTCGATCTGCGAGTGCTTGTCGACTCCAGCGTCGCTGCCGCTCGAAAACTGGCCAGCATGACGCCTCGTGCAGTGCTGACACCG
>JBILXT010000700.1:0-2529 GCA_044378235.1 Planctomycetaceae bacterium | reverse complement strand
GAAGCTCCAGAAACACGGGCCGTTTGAAGCGAACACACGCCGCCAGACAGCGATCGATCTCACGAAACGCGGTCAGCTCATCTTCCAGTGACGCTGATGCGACCGTGATCTTCTCAAAGACTTCGCGTTGAGTATTGAAATCCTTGACGCGATGATGCAGCAAGGGATCACTGCGACGTTCGTTCATTCCTGGCGAGCCGCTGATCACAATCACCGGGCTCTTTTCAGCATAAGCACCGGCGACCGAATTGCAGAGACTCAGTCCGCCCACGCAATACGTCACGCAAACCGCGCCGATGCCGTTGATGCGAGCATAGCCGTCGGCCGCGTATCCGGCACAGGCTTCGTTGGTGGTCCCGATGACTCGGATGGGACTTTCTTCCAACATGCCGTAAAACTGAAGCACAAAGTCGCCCGGGATCCCGAAGAGATCTCGCACTCCGTAGTCCTGCAGCCGTTGAATCAGATAGCTGCCGATCGAGTGTCGCGGTGACTTTGCGACCGACTGATCTTTTGTTGACGATGCCGATGCACGAGCACTCTTATTCTTCGCCATGGAAAAAGCTCCTGCGACGATAAGCAGCTAAGACAAGAAGATGTCTCTCGTCGATAACCTGGCTTCAAATGTTCAACGTCGAATCGGGTGCGTTCAGGCTGGATGATTCGGTCGAAGTGGAATCGGAAGGACTTCCAAATGCGACCTTCGGTAAGACCTCGAAGCGGATCAGGATCCAAACCAGCGGAACCTGAAGAATCACCATTGAGCCAATGATCAGAAGGAAGCCAATCGGCCCCGAAAGTGCACTCAATAACAACAGCTGCAGCGGCGCACTGCCGAGTATCAGTAGAACAGTGACAATTGCACATATCAGCAGGATGTTTCCACCCGACGACTTGAAAGTGCTTTTGTCACTGTTCATTCCGCAGTGCCGATCAAAATCAGTTGCCAACTGAGTCAGCAAACTTGAAGAAGTCCATCTTCACCATCGCCAGATCTCCGGCATTACGATTGTTCGGGCGAGGAAACCCATAGGCAATCACATTCCCGGAGGAAAGTTCTGCAATGTACAGGACTCCGAACGCAGGAGCATTCGGACCGGTGCTTTGAAGATTTGCCGGACCACTGACGATCGCGTACTTTGGATCTTTGGAGCCGGTCTGGAAGTCTGCCGCCACGTTGTGCAGATATCGGTGAGTAAACGTGCCGGTTCGCTCGTTCAGAGCACTGCCGACCAGAGCCCCCGTCAGGTGATTCAGGACAAAGACTGCTTCGTTAACGCCCGTCTCGAGCAATGGAACCGTGGCCATGGAGAACTTGTCATTTCCATGAGCTACGGGTGCCTGAGCCGGTTTGGCCGGCACCGCGTACATGACGGCCGCCATCGTAATGGCTCCCGCCGTAAACATCATCGCCGAACGCAGAATGTGATTTTTCATACTATCGCCTTAAAGTTTTGCTCGACAACGTGGCACCGCAACCGTGACGATACCCCCTTCTTTCATCATACTCTGTCGTCAACACCTCGACCAGACAGACGGCAGGCTCCTTTTTCTCCTGCCCCAATGACGGCGCAATAAACGCAGACTGCGTGAACTGTTCCGCCAGTTGTTCCTCAAAACTTCGCCGGATTCTGAATTCTTCAATGAGCAACCCTAAGTCTTCTGACAATACCTGCATCTGGTCCTCCATACGCGAACGTGCTTTGCAGCGAGCGGCGACGGAGCCGATGCTGGCCAGTTTTTTGCACGCGACCGTTCTGAACCATGATCGATTTGAGGATGCGATCAGTTTTCACCTGGCCGGAAAACTGGCTTCCAGCACACTGACCGCGATGCAGCTGAGAGAAGTCATTCAGGAAGCGATGACCAAAGACCCCACAATCATCGACGCCGTTTGCGCGGACATTCGAGCGGTTCAGGAACGTGACCCGGCGGTCAAATGCAGCCTCGTGCCTCTGTTGTTTCTGAAAGGCGTGCACGCTTTGACCGGATACCGGATCGCTCATTGGCTCTGGGGCCAGGGGCGAGAACTGCTGGCGTTGCATTTGCAGAACCGGATCTCGGAAGCGTTCGCCGTCGATATTCATCCGGCGGCCCGAATTGGGCGAGGCATCCTGATGGATCATGCGACATCCATCGTAATCGGTGAAACCGCAGTCATCGAAGACGACGTTTCACTCCTGCACGAAGTGACTCTGGGGGGAACAGGCAAAGCGACCGGTGACCGTCATCCCAAAGTACGCCGAGGTGTTCTGATCGGAGCCGGCGCGAAGATTCTGGGCAACGTCGAAATCGGCGAAGGGGCCAAGGTCGGAGCCGGCAGCGTGGTGCTGAAGAATGTCGCTCCCCATTGCACGGTCGCTGGGGTTCCAGCGGTCGTTGTTGGCAAACCGTGTTCCTCTTCGCCGGCATTGGACATGGATCACGAAATCAATTCCGGGGAATCGATCTGAATCGCCGGGTGTCCGAGAAGCGTAGAGCCAGGCACACTGCATTCTGAAGATACTGCCGCAGATGGTCCTGGAAATC
>JBILXT010000714.1:0-2535 GCA_044378235.1 Planctomycetaceae bacterium | reverse complement strand
GCCACGATTCGCTGGCGACTGGCAGAAGCTCGCAAGATGTTTAAGGAATCGTGGGAACGTCGAGAACGACGTACGAGCCGGGAACAAGCTGCATCGGATGAGTAATTGAAATTCTGTTCTGAGTGTTGATCGCTGATTAGCCGCTGAATACGGGATGCCACTATGGAATGTTCTGACGCACGACATCTGATTCATCTGGACGTCGGGAATGACCTGCGAGCGGAAGAAGAGGGTCTGTTGGCCGGTCATATGGAACATTGCGGAGAATGCCGCGTGTATCATACCGAGACATCTCGAGCGATGAACGCCCTGTACGTTCTGCGAGATGACCCTGCGACTCGACCTGATTCTGGTTCGGCAACTCGATCTGTTTGGGCTAACGTGTCTCAGAAGATTCAGCAACGTCGTACGACCCCAACGTTGGCTCGCCGGTTTAATGTTCAGGTTGCAGCTCTCAGTGTGTGTTCGTTGTCACTGGCTGTTGTAACCATTGTGCAGAGCTTGTCCGCGATGCGAAGCTCTGCGGAACCGTCCGGATACATGCTTTCTCAGCCAGTCTCGAATCTCAGTGCTCCGCAGCTTTATCAGCCGCACGGTCAGGGAGTGCCCAACGGGCTTTATCGCCAGCAGCAACAGCAGCCGATTCCTGTGAAGAGCCCGCCGCAGTCGTTCTGAGGGCTATTGGGATTAAAGTGGGTCGATCTGTCCCAGATCGACAATGGCGGCCTGTAATTTCAGCCCCGCCGCATGCATTTCGCAGGCCTATGGAACAGCAAGCTCACTCCCAACTTTTCTGCTGATGTTCAGCGGCGTTGCATAGCGTTGTGCAGACTCCCCGATCTGAGGACAGATCGGTCTACGTAGGTCGATCTGTCTCAGATCGTCGACGGCGGCCCGCTGTTTCATCCTCGCCGCTTGCACTTCGCAGACTATGGAACAGCGAAACGACCTGTTCTGTCCTTGCTGCCCTGTAACATTGGTCCCGCAGCCGGAATGCCAAGTCTGCTATCCCGGCGACTTCGTCGGCAATGGCCGTCTTATATGTGGCGTAGCGCTGCTGTAAGCTCTGATCGGATCGCAAAGAGGCGGTCCGACGATTTATTTGCTCTGACAAACATGCGGCTTTCGCCAACGCAGAGCGGCCGATACAATCGCCCTGACGTCATAGCGGTGCTGCATGTAGGTACCTGAGCGTACCTTGGGGGGCTCGAATAAGCATTGATCTGAAAGAACTGAGAAGCCTGCCTATCGCAGAGAAACTGCGACTTGTGGAACTCTTATGGGACGACATCGGAGCTTCCGATAAACCCATCGTCCTGCATCCATGGCAAGCCACCGAAGTGGCCCGACGGTCGTCAGAATTGAAGGCTGATCCGTCGATCGCCATTAGTCGCGAAGAACTTTGGCGACGCGTCGATGGCTAGCGAACAGAGGTTTCACCCGCTTGTTGCCATGGACCTGAATTTCAGCTTTGGTCGGTATTGGTGATAAATGATGCAGGGGAAAAGATGGCTGCGTGACGTGTGCCGTCTTCATTTTTACCCCCCAATCATTTACCTAAATGCACCATCGAAGGGTATGGATACTAATGCTGCGATTGAACGGGTGGTGGCCCTGCTAGATTTTTTGAAGGCGAAGCGTGGGAAACAGAAAACGATCGTTAAACTGAAAGAACTGGGCCTAAAATCGCAGATCGGGAAACTGAGGAAGTGACACACAGATGGAGTATAAATTTGAATTCGTTGAAGCGATCGAAGCGGGAGATCTAGCAGCAATACAGCAAGGGTTTGAGCCGAGTGATCTCGAGTGCGACGACTATATGGGGAGTTTATTGCACTACGCAGCGAGAGCCGGAACCCTCGAAATCGTAGAGTTTCTAGTGGATCGCGGGGCTGACGTGAATCGCAGAGGCGGCGACCTTGACTGCCCTGCGATCACTTACGCCGCAGATAAGGGCAAGCTTGACATTGTACGGTACCTGTTTGAGGCCGGTTCGGTGCTCGACACGACACATGCTTTGCGCAACCCCTTGCTTAACGCCTCCAGAGAAGGTCATCTTGATGTTGTTGCGTTTTTGCTCACGACTGCGATTGATCCTCATGCGACTTACCGAATTCCTTCAGGCGAACTGATCAATGCATTCACAGAGGCTGACGATAGAGATCACGTTGAGATCGTGGAGTTG
The DNA here is from genome assembly GCA_044378235.1 of Planctomycetaceae bacterium. Lineage (GTDB taxonomy): Bacteria > Planctomycetota > Planctomycetia > Planctomycetales > Planctomycetaceae > SXXK01. Next base: position 350 of record JBILXT010000714.1, on the reverse strand, counting down.
CTGAAGTCTTACGGCTGTCATCGGCCGGTAGAGGGCGTTGACGTTCCGTTGTGGGAGCCGGAGGAGTACAGGGATGGGAAGTCTCCTGCGGTTGAAGACACGGAGCCCATTATTGACTATATGGAGCAGCGTTTCGGCCCCGTTGACAAGAATGTGGTGCAGGAATTGTTGCCTCTGATGGACGGCATCTCAGTCGCCGTTCACATTATTCCGCCCAATGAGATGCATCCGTATCTGGTGCTGTTCACAAAGGGGATGAGTGACCTGCCGATGACGGTTCCGGCGGGTCAGGAAGCGTGGCGATACGCGGAGCTGGTGATGCATTTGCCAGAAGACTGGGTTCAACCTGG
>JBILXT010000298.1:0-9131 GCA_044378235.1 Planctomycetaceae bacterium | reverse complement strand
GGGTCGAACGAATCGATGTGAGTAACGCCGCCACCCATCCAGAGAAAAATCACCGAGTCCGCTCGCGCCTTTAATGCCGACGCTGTTGATGATTCGCCGGCTGCGACCCAATCCGATGGCACCAATGTCGCGCCGACGCTGAGAGCGCCGAACTTCAGGACATCACGACGAGCCAACAACGAGGCACAAGGGGTCAGCAAGCGATCGGGAAGATTTTTTGTCATCAGATTCCTCGGCCGTTCTCGGAATATGGCTGGCTGGTCTCTCAGGTCCGGAGCATCGCTGGCGTTAACTTCCCAGAGTGTACCCTTTCGCGTAAGCCAATCGCAACTGCTTCTTCGATTCACTCAAATTTCGTCGATCGGCTGCCGCCCGGCGTATTGATTAAATTCTGCCCCGCTGAGGCTGTGCCTGAGGAACAACGGCGAGTGACATCAACGGGCGACTCAAATTCCGCAACCAGCTTCGCTGCGACTGGCGTCGTTCCCTGGTTGTCAGATACATTCGCCCCTAGCCTTGTTATCCTGCGGGCATCAAAAGCCCTATGGCCATCGGACTGCCGTATCACTCCAGAGGTACTTGAAACATGCGATACGCGTTGATCGCCATACTCAGAGCCGTCTTTGTCGCCAATGCGGCCATTGTCTGCGTCTGCTCTAGCGCACTGATGGCGGTCGCGGATGAGCCGTTGTTTTCCGGACCGCAGCCGGGCGAAAAGTTGCCGGCCTTTGTTGCTCGAGGCGTCTTTGATGAGGCCGCCGGCAAGGAGGTTGATTTTGTCACCTCGGCTGACGATCAGCCGATTGTGTTGATCTTCGTGCATGATGTGAACCGGCAATCTGTGAGTATGGTCCGAATCCTGTCGCAGTACACGTCGGAAAAGGCGGCTGATAAAGTCACGACCGGCGTCATTCTTCTTCACGATGATGTAACCGAGGCTGAGAATACTCTGAAACGTATTCGCCACGCCCTGGCTCCCAAAGCCCCAGTGGCGGTTTCGCTGGATGGAAAGGAAGGCCCGGGGAGTTATGGGCTGAATCGAAATGTGATGCTGACAATACTGGTCGGGCAGAAGGGCCGTGTTACAGCGAATTTTGCTTTGGTACAACCGAGTCTGCAGGTTGACCTTCCAAAGATTCTTGAAGCCTTCGTCGCGCTGACCGGCGAGAAACTGCCGAAGCTTGAAGAACTTGAAGGCATGCCAGCGATGACTCGCGATTCGGCCGCGCGAGATGGTAAAGGAAAGGCCGATGCTCCCAATATGCGTCCCTTGCTGGGGCCGTTGATTCGTCGTGATGCGACTGTCGATGAAGTCGAACGGGCCGCAGTAAAAGTCGAAGAAGCCGCGAAGAAAGATGAGGCGGTCCGCAGGGAAGTCGGACGGATCGCAAATACGATCATCGACGCGGGGAAACTGACAGATTACGGAACAGCTAAGTGTCAGGAGTATTTGCAAAAGTGGGCCACGGAATATGGGCGGCCTGAAGACAAAGCAGAGCCTGGCGGAGACCCATCTGATCGCAAAGAGTCAACAGAATCGCCGAGACAGACTGAACCTTCTGCAGTCCCCGGAGACCAAAATCAATGAGTCTCACGAGGCTTCTGTTGATCTCCGTTCTCTTCGCGAATTTTGCCTTTGCCGGTGAAACATCGGCTGTAGATTTTGACAGCCAGATTATACCGATTTTGACGAAGTCCGGCTGCAATTCGGGAGCGTGTCACGGAGCAGCGGCAGGCCGGGGAGGATTCCGCTTATCGTTGTTGGGGGCTGATGCAGAGTCAGATTATCAACAGATTGTCTTCGCGCTGGAAGGACGACGAATCCACCGTGTCCGCCCGGAGCGGAGTCTGATTCTGTTGAAATCCAGTGAGCAGATTGAACACGGGGGCGATGTCGCACTGGCCGAAGACAGTGCCGGGGCCGAGATCATACAGGAGTGGATTCGGGGTGGCGCAGAGCGAGGAGCGAGACGGAAGCTTGCGTCGCTGGAGGTTTCTCCGACGCGTCAACTGGTGAAGAATCTTCCTGCGAAGCTGGATCTGAAGGCTGTCGCTCGATTCACTGATGGCCAGGTGGAAGATGTCTCGGCGTGGACCGTTTTCACATCAACAGATCCCGCCTCTGTTTCCATCGCCACTGATAACGACCAGCCACAAGCCCATCTTCTGCGCAGAGGGCAACATGTCGTTGTCGCGAGGTTCCTCGACCGTGTGGTTCCAGTGCAGTTGATTGTTCCACTGACGGATCTCGAAGTGAATCAGTCTCAGGAGAGCCGCGTTAATCTTGTCGATGAGGAAGTTTTGAAACTGCTGTTCGATTTGCGGATCCCTGCGTCCGCCGCCGCACCGGATCATCTTTGGTTGCGACGCGTGACGCTGGACCTCACGGGACGACTGCCCGATATCTCCGCGCTGTCGGCGTTTGAGAATGATCAGGATCCGGAGAAACGCGAGAAGAAAGTTGATGAGTTGCTTCACAGTGATGCCTTCGGGGACTACTGGACGCTGCGATTTGCCAAGCTGCTGCGAATTCATTCATTGCCAGAGGTAAAGGAAATCGTTGGCATCTATTCAGGTTGGCTGCGAGAACAATTGCAATCCGGGAGGGCGTGGAATCATGTGGCTCGTGACCTGCTGACGGCGACTGGCGATTCACATCAAAACGGGCCAGCGAATTTTTCGAGAATGGTGGCAGATCCTCGAGACCAGGCCGAACTCGTGGGGCAGGTGTTTCTGGGAGTACGTCTGGGCTGTGCCAACTGCCACAATCATCCGCTGGATCGCTGGACGCAGGACGATTTCCATGGCCTTGCGGCAGTCTTCGGAAAACTCGAACGCGGTCGCGAAGTTCGTGTATCAGCATACGGCGCGGTGACGAATCTTCGCACTGGACAACCTGCCGTTCCTCGCATTCCCGGAGTACGCGATTTGCCCACGGAGGGAGATCCGCGAGTGGCGTTCGCGGACTGGCTGTCCACAGATGCGGAGCGTTATCTGGCGCGAGCGACTGTGAATCGATTGTGGCGAGCGATGTTTGGCCGGGGCCTCGTCGAACCTCCGGACGATCTGCGAGAAACCAATCCTGCCACTCACCCTGAACTCCTTCAACGACTTGCAGACGACTTCGCCGAACATCGGTACGATCTGCGACACACTCTGAAGCTGCTCGCGCTGAGCAGCACGTATGCTCGCAGCCAGCTTGTTCGACCGGAGAATGCGTCTGACGATCGATTCTATTCGCATGCATTCACAAGACGACTTGAGGCAGAGGTTCTGCTGGATGCCATCAGCGATGTGACAGGAGTTCCCGCCGAGTTCCCCGGTTTGCCGAGCGGAACCCGTGCCGTTGAGGTGATTGATCCGGTGCAGACGTCGGAGCCACTGGATGTTCTTGGGCAATGTTCGCGAGTTTCCGGATGTGATGAAAGTACTGCGGCGGCTGACGGTGTCGCCACGCAACTGCATCTATTGAATGGCGACCTGCTGAATGCTCGGATCACGCACCCGGAAGGTCGTCTTCATCAACATCTGCAATTGTCGCACCCACCGGAGGAGATCATTCGCGACTTCTATCTTCGCGCGTTCAGCAGACTCCCGGAGCCCAGGGAGTTATCCGGCTGGATCGAACGCGTCAGCCATGCCGACACGAACGAGCAGCGGCGACGGCTTGAGGATTTCGTCTGGAGCCTGCTTAACAGTCAGGAGTTTCGCGAACAGCATTGACAGGTCGTTGAGCAAGCCCGTCGTCGCGCGCAATGCTGGGGTCTATTCCACGTCTATTCCACCGTCACGCTCTTCGCCAGGTTGCGCGGGTGCGCGGGCGATCGACGTTGCAGCCTCGCAGCAGTGCCACGTGATACGCCAATAACTGCAGAGGAATTGCACAGACCAGCGGTTGCAGGTACTCCTCAACATCCGGCACATAGATCACATCATCGGCAATGCGAGCAATATCCGTGTCGCCTTCGCAGGCAATCGCAATCACCGGCCCGCGACGAGCTCGAATTTCTTCCATGTTGCTGACGACTTTAGGATAGATGCCTCCGCGAGGAATCACGAAGACGCTTGGCGTTTGCTGATCGACAAGGGCGATCGGACCATGCTTCATTTCCGCGGCCGGATAACCTTCGGCGTGGATGTAGCTGATCTCCTTCAGCTTCAACGCGCCTTCAAGGGCGACCGGGAAATTGTTGAGTCGGCCGAGGTAAAGGAAGTTGTTGAACTGATGATACTTGTCAGCCACTTCACGCACTTTGTCGTGGCATTCCAAAGCCTTGCTGATCTTTTCCGGCATGTCACGCAGTTGACGGATGATACGTTTGCCGGCTGGGTACGACATGTGCCGCATCCGTCCCAGATACAAGGCCAGCAATGTCAGGACTGTGACCTGAGATGTAAACGCTTTCGTGGAGGCAACTCCAATCTCTGGGCCGGCATGCAGATAAATCCCGCCGTCGGCTTCTCGTGCGATTGTGGAGCCGACGACATTGCAGATCGCCAGCGTCGGATGTCCCTTGCGTTTGCATTCCCGCATGGCGGCCAGAGTATCGGCTGTTTCGCCACTTTGAGTAATCGCGAAGACCAGTGTGCGATCACTCATCGGAGGATTGCGGTATCGCAGCTCACTGGCGTATTCCACTTCGGTGGGCATGCGAGCGAATTCTTCCAGCACGTATTCGCCGACAAGACCGGAATGCCAGCTGGTGCCGCAAGCCGTCAGCACGATTCGATCAATTCGCCGCAGATCCTTCGGTGAAAGATTCAGGCCGCCGATCACAGCCTTGGCTTCTTCATTGTCCAATCGGCCGCGAAGCGCGTTCTCAATCGTCGTTGGCTGTTCGTAGATCTCCTTCAGCATGTAGTGTTCGAACGTGCCGAGATCCGTGTCGGAGGCCACCTGTTCCAGGGTTTTGACGCTGACGTTCACGCTGCCGTTGCTGCGATGATCAATTCGCAGGCCGTCAGCACGCAACACGGCCACCTCGTTGTCTGACAGGTAAACGACTTCCTTCGTGTATCCGACAAGCGGGCTGGCGTCGCTGGCGAGAAAGTATTCATCCTTGCCAACCCCAATCACAAGAGGGCTGCCGCAACGAGCCGCGATGATGGTATCCGGGAGTTCTCGAAACAGAATCCCGAGCCCGTAGGTTCCCTTGAGCAGATTCAGAGTTGCCTCTACGGCTTTCAGACAAACGTCCAGATCTTCCGGCGAACCATTCAATCGGGATTGCTCATCAAGGTTATGAGCCAGCAGATGAGCAACGACTTCAGTGTCGGTCTGGGATCGAAACACGTAACCCAGCGTCTGCAGTTGTCTGCGGAGAATATCGTAGTTCTCAATCACTCCGTTGTGGACAATGACAACTTCACCATTGCCGCCGACGTGCGGGTGCGAATTCTGATCGGTGGTGGCTCCGTGAGTGGCCCAGCGAGTATGTCCGATGCCAATTTGGCCCACGAGCGGCTGGGCTTTCAGCAATCCGCCAAGTTCCGAAACGCGACCGGCCTTCTTGCGGACCTCAATCGTATTGCCATACTGAACAGCGATTCCGGCACTGTCGTAGCCGCGGTATTCCAGTCGATGCAGGCCTTCAAGGAGCAATTCCGCAACTGGCCGAAAGCCCACATAACCGACGATACCGCACATGACTCGATCCTTCTCATTCTCCGCGCATCGTTCGGAAATCCATATCTCGGCGCGTTAGTATCGTTATCGGCATCAGGTTCTGCCCTGCAGCATGACTGTCGATGATTGTTAACCGCGTCATCACAATGGCGTGGCGGAATCTGCCGCTGTGGTTCGAGTTGAGAGACACCAGCATGATACTCCGGCAATTGATGCCGCGGGGGAGAGTGGTCCAACCTCGGCTCAATCGGCATAACGGCGACGGGGGACCGTGGAGTTCGTGTGGGGCGCGTTTGTCGTCGCCAAACCTGGGGTCGACCGACACAGGGTCGGCCGGGGCCAAGTCGCAGATGGCGGATTGGCAACTCCAAGCGAGAGAAACTCAATCGCATCGGCGGAGTTGTCACAGTTTGCAGCCGGTCGCATTCTGAAATCATCGTTCGTGGGAACCTGAATGTGTCGCTCGATTCTCGATCGCGGTTCGCCCGGATATACTGAGAACGCCCAACAAAACCGGGACTGGTTCCCGCAGGTTTGCGAAATCAATGGAAATTGAAACAAGCAAGGGGCCCTGTCCCGGTTTTGTTGGGGCCACCTTGTGCTCTGTCAAGATAAAGAGCGCTGGTGGAGGTAGTGGATCTTGCTAAAGATCCCAATACAGGAGGACCTTTAGCAAGGTCCACTACCCCAAAATTAAAGCTTGACAAAGCGCTGGAGACCAATGGCCCGTTGAAGACGTGGACAGGCTTGACTTCCAATCATGAATATTCCTGTTCCGTCCGCGACTGACTGAAGTCAGTGCGGTTATTTCGCGGGCAGGAGCAGGCTCCAGAGCCGAGAAAGCATCCCGGGCCTCACAGGATGTGCACAAATCGTCCTGTCTGGTGGGCCCAAATCCTGGTTCCAGAACTCCCTCGACTGACTGTTTTCAGAAACCACATGTACGGACGGATCGATCAAAATGGCTGACGCCCCTGCTGCCCCGACGCCGGCAGCCCCTGTTTCAACTCGCCCTTTTGCCCACCTGCATTGCCACACGCATTACAGCCTTCTGGACGGTGTAAACCGCATTCCAGAGCTCGTAAAGCATGTCAAAGCATCCGGCATGGATTCCATCGCCATTACGGATCATGGAAACCTGTATGGGGCCATTGAATTCTATAACGGGTGCAAAAAAGGCGGCGTCAAACCGATCCTCGGCTACGAAGCTTATGTCGCTCCCGGACGACGGTCTGATCGAACTTCCAGTCGCCAGAAAGAAGCATCATCGCACCTGACACTGCTGGCGATGAACCGCAAAGGCTTCGATAACCTGATCCGTCTTTCCTCCACAGCGTATCTGGAAGGATTTTATTACAAGCCGAGAATTGACCGTGAGATCCTGGAAGAATGTAACGAGGGAATTATTTGTCTCTCCGGCTGCGCGTCTTCGGAGCTGTCTCGCTTGCTGCTGGCCGATGATCAGGATGAAGCGAAGAAGCTGGTCGAATGGTACTCACGCGTCTTCGGCGATCGCTTCTACATGGAGATTCAGAATGCCGGCTTTCAGATTCAGAAAGACTGCATGGATCTCACGGTGGACCTGGCGAATCGCGTCGGTTTGCCGCTGGTCGCCACGAACGATGCTCACTACCTTCGCAAGGAAGACGCCAAGGTTCAGGATGTAATGCTGTGCGTCAATACGCGAACAACTCGCGATGACGAAAAACGCATGAAGATGGAGCACGATGGGCTCTACGTCTGCACGCCGGATGAAATGTATGCGTGTTTCCCGGGACTGGATCATGCTGTGGCACGATCGCAGGAAATTGCGAATCGAGTCAACATCGAGCTGGGTGATCGCAAGTTGTATCCGGTTTTTCGTCCGCCGAATCAGCAGACCGACATTGATTACCTGAGAGATCTCTGTCATCAACGCATGCATGAACGCTACGGCGAAGAACTGACAGACGGACATTGGAATCGACTGAAGTATGAGCTGAGCGTTATCGAATCCAAAGGCTACGCGAGCTACTTTCTGATCGTGTGGGACTTTGTTGAATTCGCTCGCCGCAACGGCATTCCCTGCGGTGCGAGAGGTTCGGCGTGCGGGGCGATCGTGGCTTATCTGCTGCGACTGGGTGATGTGTGCCCGCTGAAATACGACCTTCTGTTCGAACGCTTTCTGGACCCCAGTCGAACTGAACCGCCCGATATCGATATCGACTTTTGCCGCGATCGCCGGCAGATGGTTATCGACTATACGAAGCAAAAATACGGGGCCCGCAACGTTGCTCAGATTGGTACGTATGGAACTCTGAAAGCCAAGAACGCGATCCGCGACGTCGGCCGGGCGCTGAACGTGCCGCTGGCGCGAGTCAACGAGTTGGCCAAGTTTGTCCCGGATACGCTCAATATCAAGCTCAAAGACGCATTGGCGGAAAGTGCGGATTTGAAGGCGGCTTACGACATTGATCCGCTGGCCAAGGAACTGCTTGACTACGCCATGGCTGTGGAAGGTCTGGCACGTAGCGCGGGAACTCATGCGGCCGGTGTGGTGATTGCGGACGTACCGCTGGACACGGTTCTGCCGTTGCAGACGATCACCGGCAAAGACGACATCATTACTCAGTGGGACGGCCCGACGGTTGAAAAAGTCGGCCTGCTGAAGATGGACTTTCTGGGCTTGCGAAACCTGACGATTCTGGACAAGGCCGTTCAGAACGTAAAACGCTCGAACCCGAGCTTCGACCTGGAAGAGGTCAAGAATAATCTCACCGACGCCAAGACCTTCGCGCTGCTGCAGCGCGGTGAAACGAAGGGCGTGTTCCAGCTCGAGTCCGGCGGGATGCGTGACCTGCTGACCAAGATGAAGCCGGACTGCTTCGCGGACATCATCGCGACATCAGCTCTCTATCGCCCGGGTCCGCTGGAAGGCGGGATGGTGATGGAATACGTCGACGTGAAGAACGGACGTAAACCTCCTCGCAAGGTGCATCCGGTGGTGGACGAAGTTCTGGCTGAGACCTACGGCGTGATGGTCTACCAGGAACAGGTGATGCGCATTCTGAATCGAGTGGGCAACATCGAACTTTCGAAATCGTATAAGTGCATCAAAGCGATCAGTAAAAAGCTGGCCGAGGTGATGAACGGATTCCATGCGGAATACGTCGCTGGAGCGGTTTCGAACGGGATCGCGGAAAACATCGCCGAAGAACTGTGGAATCTGATCGTCGCGTTCGCGGGTTACGGTTTTAACAAATCGCACTCGACGGCCTACGGTTTGATCGCTTACGAAACCGCCTTTTTGAAGGCGCATTATCCGGTCGAATTCATGGCGGCTCTGCTGAGCTGTGAAATGGAAAGCACCGAGCGAATCAGCGAACACATTGATGATGCTCGCCGCATGAAGATCGAGATCATGGGGCCGGATATCAATCGCTCTGAGGTTGACTTTGGCTTTATCGACGGACGCATCACCTTCGGACTGGCTGCGTTGAAAGGCGTGGGGGAGAACGTCGTTCAT
>JBILXT010000297.1:0-9135 GCA_044378235.1 Planctomycetaceae bacterium | reverse complement strand
ACAACAAAGTTTCCGTCAGCGTCGCTGGCGACTGTGGAATATCGCTGGTTTCCCGTAGTGGTTGTGTTAATGCGGAACTCACCGCCTACTGGAACGCCCGACACGCTATAGAGCTGTGCGTAGATGCCAAATCCGTCGCCATCCTGCCCGGCACTCGACCATGAGATCAGAAACTCTCCAGCGTCACTCATCGCGACCGAAGATTCCATTTGCCAGTTGGTCGTCGTGGTATTCACCCTGAACTCTGTTCCCAGCGATGCTCCCGATACATCATATCGCTGTGCATAAACTCCATAACCACTGCCGTCCTGTCCATCGCTTGTCCAGGTGACAACGAAGTTTCCGGCGTCATCCATGGCCATACTTGAAGTGTCCTGATACGAGGACGTGTGGGAGTTGACACGGAACTCCGGACCGACAGGAGTTGCGGACAGCAAGACTCGCATTTCCAACTGTTCAGGCCTCATCAGCGGCCCTGAGAAGCGCGACAAGCTTCGCCGCTGCCGCGATTTGAATTTGGCGTACGGCAACAGTGGAAAAAGAGAGTTAAGGCACGACAGAATTGTGACACGATTCATGGCGTCTGATGGCCTCCAGAATAGCGAATTGACACCAACGCCGCAGAGCGCCTTAAATGATCTTGCTCTGCAACGATGAAGATGATCCGCCGTGAACAACACGCCTGGTGCTTCGTCAGGACAAGGACTTCGGGTTGGACGTTGTGGATCTTGCTAAAGATCCGCTGGCTGCAGGACCTTTGACAAGGTCCACTCCCCGAAACTCAGATCCTCACAAAGTACTCGTGGTTATGCGCATTGCCGCGTGTCTGACAATATCAAACCTCTGACGGCCAGAAGTTGAGATCTCAGATCGCTTTTCACGCACCCCGGTCAACAGATTGACAGTGGCAAGACAGGGCAGATGCAAGGCGTGTGCCGCCGGGGGTGGAGGCCTGTCGGAGGACGACATTTGCGAAGTTCACAACGTCTTCGCCTTAGGGACTTTCGGAGACACAGTCCGCGCTCATTGAAGCGATGAGGGTCGGTGAATTGTTCGGAATCGGTGGTGCTCTGCCAAGATAAAGAACGGGGGTAGAGGTAGTGAATCTTGCTAAAGATCCCAACAGAGGAAGACCTTTAGCAAGGTCCACTACCCCAAAATTGCGATTGGCAAAGCAGTAGTGATATTCCCTTCAGACCAGTCCAGAACGAGCCGTTTCCTGGCACAAAGTTGCGTTGGGAATTAATCCGAGTCTGAAGCCGACAACGCTGGTGCCGTGCCACGCCGTCGCACACTGTGCGAACAAGATGCCATTTCGACTCACTCTGCGCAGTCCGGAATCAATCTGCCAACGGTGATCCCACTTTATACCAAGCTCGCCCCAGTGGAAGTTCAGCGAGACAATTGACTGCAGCCGACGTTGTGATTGCTGGCGGCTACGCCTGGGCATCGGCCACTAAAGTCCTAAGGCCAGGAGCAATTCTTTCTGAATTGAATATCCGATCCGCCAGCGCGGAGCGACAGGAACACATGAGCCTGGCTCTGATCCCTGCTATCGTCAGCAGACAGGACCGGAGCCAGGCGATGTTAGGGCACTACAACAACGGACCGCACTTCCGGGATGTTAAAGCACCCCGATTAATTCACCGGCAAACAGATCCGTGATCGCATCATCGACAGCTCGGAAGTACCAGTCTGAATTGGCACCGCCCGTCAGAATATCGTCTTCGCCGGCGTCGTTGAGCGCATTGACCTTCGCTTTCAGAGACACCAACGGACTGCCGACTCCAGCTCTCAGGTTAGCGATGCGACTGGCGTACGTGTTGGCAGAAATCCAGGCTGTGCGAAGCGTGTTCAGATTCACGGCGTTGGTGTCGCTCGTTGTTCGCCCCGCGATCAGGATGTCATCACCGCTGCCACCGTTCAGTTTATCCAGGCCGAGTCCGCCAATCAGGATATCTCGTCCGGTTCCTGCTTCCAGAATATCGCTGCCATCCGAACCGACAAGGATATTGTTCCCGTTGCCCCCGATGAGCCGATTCGCAACGGTGCTGCCGAACAGAGTGTCAGCCCCTATGCCGCCCGTGAGGTTTTCAAACGTCGTGCTGGTATTCAGCTTCAGCGTACGATTGGTATGCACATTCTGAACATTCGACGTCCCGAGGCTCACAACGACACCCATTGTTATCGCGGCAAAGTTCAGCGTATCGGTGCCCTCGTTGACTTTCTCATGAACCTGATCGGCCTCGGCCGTGGTTGCGGCGGCAAAGAGGTAGGAGTCGTCATTCAACCCACCGAACATCGTGTCACTGCCAGCTGCACCAGTCAGGCTGTCGTTTCCGGCTCCTCCAATCAGCGTGTTATTCAGAGCGTTGCCTGTGAGCGTGTCGCCAGCGGAACCACCCTGAAGATGCTCGAATGTGCTGCTGCTGTTCAGCTTCAGAGTACGATTGGTATGGACGTTCTGAACATTGGACGTTCCCAGGCTCACAACAACACTCGCCGTCATCGCCGAGAAGTTCAGAGTATCGAGTCCCTCGTCGACTCTTTCATGAACCTGATCAGCTTCTGAGGATGATGCTACGCTGAAGAAATACGTGTCATCATTCAGACCACCGAACATCACGTCGGAACCGCCACCCCCGGTGAGCTTGTCATTGCCAGCTCCACCAGAAATTGTGTTGGCGAGTCTATTGCCGATGAGAGTATCCGCTCCGGAACCGCCAACAGTGTTTTCAAAAGTCGTGCCAGCGCCCAGAATCAAACTCAGATTTGAAGTGTGCACGACCTGAGATGCCGCGGTCTCAAGATTGAGGGCCACCCCCGCAGCAGTGAAAGAGAAGTCAATCGTATCTGTTCCTCCGCCTGCTTCATCCAGCGACCACAAGCCCAGTACAGAATCCGCGTCAAACTGATAGACGTCATTTCCGGCTGCTCCTGCGAGAGTGCAGTTCTCGATGCTTGTAAGCATCAGGGTTGCACCATTGACCACCAGTCCCGTACTGCTGTTGACGCTGATTTTGTCAGCTCCGCTGGTGCCCACGATGCGGACGGAATCTGTTCCACCCAGGCCATTGATCGTCAGCAGAGCGTTCATTGGGAATGTTCCGAACGCCGTCACAGCTCCGTTATTGGTGGAAATCGTAACGCTGACCGTTCCCGCCGGCGCAGTCCCGGAATAAGTCAGCACGAAGACATCGCTACCAGCAGTCCCGATCGGAGCTGCCGTGATCGTAATGTTGGCCACAGCGATGCTGCCGCCCAGTCCGGCGTCTGCATTACTCTTTGACGCCTGGACGGAGAAATGCCCCGTGACCAGCGAGTTCTGTGCGGGAGTAAACCTGAGACCGGCATTCGCCTGAGCCGCCGTAATAAAGGTCCCGTTAGCGATGGGTGTTGTGCCGTTGTTCTGGAACAACGTGCCTCCGGTGATACTGGTGATCTTGAAATGAGTGACTTCCGAGCCGTCACCGGCATTGCGAGTGATCACCAGACCAGACGTTGTCTGTGTATTCGCCAGAGTCGTCGCGTTAGTCACGTTCGGCCTATCGGCCACTGCAGTGACCGTGATACTTGCTGTGACAGTCGATCCTCCCAACCCGCCATCGAGATTGCTGGTCGATGCCTGCACAGTGAAGTGGCCAGTCGTCGTGGAATCAAGCGAGGGCGTGAATCTCAGCCCGGCGTTGGCCTGAGCAAACGTGATAAATTCGTTGTCGGCGATCGCCGTTGTCCCGTCGTTCTGGAACAGCGCACCGCCCGTGATGCTGGTGATCTTAAAGTGCGTCACTTCCGCACCGTCAGCCGCGTTACGTAAGATCACCAGCCCACTGGTGGTCTGCACGTCTTCGCTGGTCGCCGCATCGGTCACGCTCGGCGTATCGGCGACGGGATCAATCGAGATGCCTGCTGTGACCGTCGATCCACCCAGCCCGCCATCGAGATTGCTGGTCGATGCCTGCACAGTGAAGTGGCCGGTCGTCGTGGAATCAAGCGAAGGCGTGAATCTCAGCCCGGCGTTGGCCTGATCAAACGTGATAAATTCGTTGTCGGCGATCGCCGTTGTCCCGTCGTTCTGGAACAGCGAACCGCCCGTGATGCTGGTGATCTTAAAGTGCGTCACTTCCGCGCCGTCAGCGGAGTTGCGTGAAATCACCAGACCACTCGTGGACTGAACTTCTTCGGTTGTCGTCGCATTGGTCACGCTCGGCCTATCGGCCACTGCAGTGACCGTGATACTTGCTGTGACAGAAAGGTTGGAATTATCACCAATGTTATCCTGAGCGAGCACGCTAAACGCCGCCATGGCGTTGCCGCTGACGTTCGCAGCAGGAGTCCAGTAGGCGTTACGTATGGCGTCGATTCTGTCATTAGAACCCACCGCGAAAGCGGTGGCACTGGCTGCACTTGTGCCGATCTTCAGGGTTCCGCTCGTGACAGCCTGCACGATGAATGCGTCGACCGTGCCGTCTGCATCGGATTCATCACCCTGAGCTGCCAATTCGGAAAACGTCAGTTCGACTTCCGTGTCCTCAAGGGCGGTATCCACAGCAGCCGCAAAAGCAGTCAACCCAGGTGGTGAGTTCACCGGCATTGACCACAACTCAGTACCGTTCGTGCCGTCATCGGCACTGAAGAACAGCATCCCGTTCACGTTCCTCAGATGATTCGGATACGAGTTGCTGTGTCCGCTGCGGATATCTTTGACGAGTGTGGTGCCCGCGGACGTGCCGTCACTTTGCCACAACTCAATACCGTTCGCCTGGTCAGAGGCTCGAAAGAACAGCGTGCCGTTCACGTTCGTCAGAGAATTTGGACCCGAACTGTAGACGCCGAAGATATTTTTGACGAGTGTGGTGCCCGCGGATGTGCCGTCACTTTGCCACAACTCCTCACCGTTCACCCCGTCATTGGCGCTGAAGAACAGCGTTCCGTTCACGTTCGTCAGATTACGGGGATACGAATTATTGTAGCTACCGCTCCGGATATCTTTGACGAGTGTGGTGCCGGCGGACGTGCCGTCACTTTGCCACAACTCCTCACCGTTCACCCCGTCATCGGCCCTAAAGAACAGTGTGCCGTTTACGTTCGTCAGATAACGCGGTAACGAACTGAAGTCGCCGCTGCGAATATCTTTGACGAGTGTAGTCCCGGCGGCCGTGCCGTCACTTTGCCACAACTCGTAACCGTTCACCCCATCATTGGCGCTGAAGAACAGCGTCCCGTTCACGTTCGTCAGATAACGCAGCTCGGTGCCGCTGCTTCCGCTGCGGATGTCTTTGACGAGTGTGGTGCCGGCGGCCGTGCCGTCACTTTGCCACAACTCATAACCGTTCACCCCGTCATTGGCGCGGAAGAACAGCGTCCCGTTCACGTTCGTCAGATTATTCAGATTCGAACTTGATTGGATGCGGATATCTTTGACGAGTGTGGTGCCGGCGGACGTACCGTCACTTCGCCACAACTCAATTCCGTTCAGCCCGTTATTGGCGCGGAAGAACAGCGTCCCGTTCACGTTCGTCAGAAAATTCGGAGAAGAACTGTTGCTTCCGCTGTTGATATCGTTGACGAGTGTGGTCCCGGCCGAGGTGCCGTCACTTTGCCACAACTCATAACCGTTCAGCCCGTTATTGGCGCGGAAGAACAGCGTCCCGTTCACGTTCGTCAGAAGACTCGGATCCGAGCCGCTGCTTCCGTTGCGGATATCTTTGACGAGAGTGGTCCCGGTGGCGGTGCCGTCACTTTGCCATAACTCAGTACCGTTCATCCCGTCATTGGCGGTGAAAAACAGCGTCCCGTTCACGTTAACGAAATTAGTCGGATTCGATCCGCCTGCTCCGATCACAATGTCCTTCACGAGGACCGGATCCACCGACAACAAAGTCCGGGACTCCAGCGCCTCCACCATTGCAGCACGCATGGAGTCATCCCGCATCAGTACGACTTGCCCAGACGATGTTCGAGTTTTCCGGGATTCTCGCCTGGCAGATCGTCGTGCAAGATCCAAAGTTAAGGTTTTCAGCCAGTTTTGAATGGACATCAAAGAAATCCCGGGAAGAAAAAGCGGGCCTGACGGTAGCGGTGCGGGGGTACCTCTAAACCTTGTCGTCCCGCCGCATAGCAGCCGGCGAAGGAGACTCCCAGTGGGGCATTGTCCGCAGAGGGCGTGCTGGACAAAACAGTGGAACACTGGATTTTTGCTCAGTTGTTGATTGGTGGAGCCTTCCGGTGAAGTCATTTGCCCTATCTGCGGCGGCAGAGGATCCATCGCAGGTCGATCGCCGGATAACCTTTTTCCAGCGGCATTATCGCCTTGCTCGTTGTCCAGGACATGAACCAGCCCGGCGGAGGCCAGGCGTCGCGTGGCAGGTGCGTATGTTCGTACTCAACCAGCGATTCGTTGGAGATGACCGTCAGTGGCAAACCTTGCAGCGCCGCCGTCATTTCCGGCACCGTCATTTCCGGCACCGTGAAGAGCGACGCCCACGCGACCTGCGACATCTCACGCAGCAGCGGCTCCGGCTCGAACTGGTCTGCCGCCAGAAAGGGACCGTTACAGGACGTCGATCAACTCCCCTGCGAACAGATCCGTGATCGCATCATCGACCGCTCGGAAGTACCAGTCTGAATTGGCTCCGCCCGTCAGAATGTCGTCCTCGCCGGCGTCGTTGAGCACATTAACTTTCGCTTTCAGAGACACCAGAGGACTCCCCACACCTGCTCGCAGATTCGTGACGCGAGTGGCATAAGGCGAGGCTGAAATCCAGGCGGTCCGAAGCGTATTCAAGTTCGCCGCGCTGGTGTCGTTAGTTGTGCGACCGGCGATCAGGATGTCATCCCCGCTGCCGCCCGTCAGAGTATCCAATCCCAGTCCGCCAATCAGAATATCTCGACCGGTTCCTGCTTCCAGAATGTCAGCGCCGTCGGAGCCGACCAGGATGTTGTTCCCGTTGCCTCCGATCAGTCGATTGGCAACGGTGTTCCCAAACAGCGTGTCAGCCCCGTTGCCGCCCGTGAGGTTTTCAACCGTCGTGCTGGTACTCAGCTTCAGAGTTCGATTGGTATGCACATTCTGAACACTGGAAGTTCCCAAACTCACAACGACACCCGTTGTCATCGCGGCAAAGTTCAGGGTATCGGTGCCTTCGTTGACTTTCTCATGAACCTGATCGGCCTCGGTCGCGGTTGCGGCGGCAAAGAGGTAGGTGTCGTTATTCAACCCGCCAAAAAGAATGTCGCTGCCAGCTGCGCCTGTCAGACTGTCGTTACCGGCACCGCCGATCAGTGTGTTGGCCACGCTGTTGCCTGTCAGCGTGTCGTTGGCTCTGCCGCCGACCAGATTCTCGAAGGTACTGCTGGTGTTCAGCTTCACGGTGCGATTTAAATGCACGGTCTGGACATTCGAAGTGCCCAGGCTCACGATGACATTCGTTGTCATCGCGGAGAAATCCAGAGTATCGAGTCCCTCGTTTGCTTTCTCATGGATCTGATCAGCCTCTGCGGCTGACGTCGCAGCAAAGACATAGGTATCGTTATCCAACCCCCCGAACAGGTTATCGCTGCCTGCCGCTCCTGTCAGTTTATCGTTTCCGGCACCACCGATCAGAGTATTCGGCAGGCTGTTTCCAATCAGTGTGTCTGCACCAGCCCCACCAATCGCGTTTTCGAATGCTGTTGCCAGGCCCAGTGTAAGATTCAGATTTGTGGCATGCACGACGTGAGCAGATATCTTCCCCAGATTGATTGACACTCCGACAGTCGTTGTTGGAGAGAAGTCAATTGTGTCCAATCCGCCACCGGCTTCATCCAACCTCCACAATCCCAGGGCAGAGTCGACATCGAATTTATAAACGTCATTCCCGAGTCCCCCGGCCAGAGCTCGGTTCTCGATGCTGGTGAGAGTCAAACTCGAGCCATTGATGATCAGCCCGGTGCTGGTGTTGACAGTGAAGGTGTCTGCTCCAGTGGTCCCCACGATGCGAACGGAATCGGTTCCGCCCAGGCCATTGATGATCAGCGGTAAGTTCATGGGAAACGTGCCGAGATTCACGACCGGACCACCGTCTGTGGACACGGTCACAACGACACTGCCGGAGGTGCTTGTGCTCAAGTAGGTCAGCACGAAGGCATCAGCCCCGGTTGTGCCATCCGGCGTCCGTGTTTCGATGGCTCCCATGTCGACCGTGCCAGCGACGATTCGCAAGAAGTTGGAACCTCGCTGGTCCGTGGTGAGCGGAGAATTGGCATTCGACACATTGACCGCCAGGGCATTGCTGCCTCGATCAAACGCCGGGCTGTTCGTCAGCAACGCATGCGTCCGAGTCGGCCCGCCGTTATTCGCGAGCGGTGCGAGCAGGGGATTGATCTTTGTGGGATCGGTGGTGCCGCCGATCAGGTTGCCGTTGGCGTCTGGATTTGCTGAGGCTGTCAGACTCGTCCCGTCGCTGCGGCCGATCAGGCTGTGGCGGACTTCCAGGTTCGTTGTCGGGTTTGTCGGTGCGGTGAAGTCGGGATTCGACCCGGCGGTGTTGCCCGCGATGATCGAGTTATGAATCGTGAGTATCTTGTCCGAGCCGTCGACAAGCATCCCCAGTCCGCCGCCCGCCCGAGCAGCAGAATTGCCGGTGATGGTGCTGTTGACGATGGTCACAACCGAGTCATCGACCCTGACGCCACCGCCGTTCGCACCGCTTCCCGTGGTGCTGTTTCCCGAGACGGTGCTGTTGGTCAGCGTCACCGCGCCTTCATTCGTATAGATCCCGCCGCCGTCGGCGTCATTTCCCGTGGTGCTGTTTCCCGAGACGGTGCTGTTGATCAGCGTCACCGCGCCTGAATACGCATAAATCCCGCCGCCGTCGGCGTTGCTTCCCGCCGTGGTGTTTCCGGAGACGGTGCTGTTGGTCAGCGTCACCGCGCCACTAAACGCAAAAATCCCGCCGCCTTGGCGTTGCTTCCCGTGGTGCTGTTTCCCGAGACGGTGCTGTTGGTCAGGGTCACCGCGCCAGAACTCGCAAAAACCCCGCCGCCGTCTCCGTTATATCCCGTATTGCTGTTTCCCGAGACAGTGCTGCTGGTCAGCGTCACCCCCGCCTGACTTCGAATAAATTCCGCCGCCGTCGGCAAGTTCTCCCGTCG
>JBILXT010000699.1:0-2540 GCA_044378235.1 Planctomycetaceae bacterium | reverse complement strand
GGGAATTGGGGAGTCGGGAAGGAAAACTTTTCTGGTTGCCACACCTTCTCACCTTCGGCACAAGGCCGAAGGGGTCGACGTCGCGCGCCGAACTCGCCACTGGTGTTCTCCGGTCTTCGTGACGTAAACCACCGGGGTAAACCCGGTGGGGAAAAAGTTCGCATGTTTGGGGGCTATTTCTCTGGCCGCGGGTGCGTAGAATCGCCGCGAAAAGTGGATTGGAATTCCTGACGGAATCGATCCATAATGCCGCTCTGATCTACCGCAATTTCCTACGCTACGAAAGTTCCCTGTTGGGTGTGGTTTCGCTAGACTCCCTGGATGTGACTGGAGTCAATCCGAGCATTATGGCGCGAAACCGGATTGGTAGCCCTCGCAGACCCTCAATAAGACCCTTGTTTTCGAAAGTTGGATCCATGGCAAAAGCACCGAAGAAACTTCCCACAACGAAGGCCGCCAGCGAAGACCAGTTGATGCTCGACAACGCCGTTGGGCAGATTGAAAAAATGTTCGGCAAGGGCTCCATCATGAAGCTGAGCCCTTCAGAAAATGCCGGTGGATTTCCCGGGATCTCCACTGGCGCGCTGTCGATCGACCTCGCTCTGGGTGGACGCGGATTTCCTCGCGGCCGAATCATTGAGCTGTTCGGACCGGAATCCAGTGGTAAGACGACACTGGCTCTGCATGCGATCGCCAATGCTCAGAAGGAAGGCGGCATTGCGGCGTTCGTCGATGCAGAACATGCTCTCGATCCGCAGTGGGCACGACGTCTGGGAGTGAACCTGGATGAGTTGCTCGTCAGCCAGCCATCGTATGGTGAAGAAGGTCTGCAGATTGCAGAAATGCTTGTCAAATCAAATTCTGTCGACATCATCGTCATCGACTCCGTGGCTGCTCTTGTTCCCAAGGCGGAACTTGATGGCGAAATCGGAGACTCTCACGTGGGCCTTCAGGCTCGAATGATGAGCCAGGCGATGCGAAAGTTGACTGGAGCCATCTCCAAAGCTAAAGCGACGGTCATCTTCATCAACCAGATTCGCGAGAAGATCGGCGTGATGTTCGGCAGCCCGGAGACAACTCCCGGTGGTCGAGCTCTGAAGTTCTTCAGCTCATGTCGCGTGGATGTGCGACGCATCAATCAGCTGAAGGAAGGTGAAAATACCATTGGCATGCGGATGCGTGTGAAGATCGTCAAGAACAAGGTGGCACCGCCGTTCCGAGTGGCCGAAGTCGACATGTACAGCACATGTGGCATCAGCTACGAGGCGGATCTTGTGGACCTGGCTGTCGAAAACAAGATCATCGATCGTAGCGGAAGCTGGTTCAATTACGGATCCGTAAAGCTCGGTCAGGGCCGCGATAGAGCTCGAGTCTATCTCGAAGAGAATCCTGCTGTCGTTGCTGAGATTCGCAAGAAGATTCAGGATCTGAAACACATCACATCAGGTGTGGCTATCGCTGAAGAAGAAGCGGCCGCAGCTGAAGCTGAATAGCGCCAGGGGCAGATTAATTCTACTGGTGATACGGGCGATCGTTTCGCACTCATTTGAGCGCTAAACGATCGCCCTGTTTTTTTGTGGCTTGGTGCCCTGGCTGTTCGGAGCCGAGAAGACCCAGAAGTAATCGCCGACCTGGCCGTGATTGGCTTGAGCCTGTTGATTAAGAAATTCGCATTCTTGCTGCATGGCTTCACGCGACCAGCCGAGACATGACCGCATCTTCAACGTGACAGGATCGTAGTCCAGCGCGTGCTCCGCTGGTGATCGGACCATTAAAGCCGATGGCAGAACGCAGCAGTGGTAAACTCGCAGAGCACACGGGAAAGTTCGTGCGCGGTGAAAGCTGCGGCGGAATTGTTCCGGACTATCGCCGGGAAGCCCCATGATAATCTCGATGGCAACTCGCGAAACACTCGTCAGTCGCGCCATGTTGTCTTCGAACCGTTGTTCATCAAACGATCGTTCGACATGAGCCAGCACTTCATTGTCGAACGATTGAAGTCCGACGCCAACGAGAGGATTTCCAACGCTCGACAGAAACCGAATGTGCTGGTCGGTGACCTTGGCCGGATACACTTCACAGATCAGTTTTCGATTGTGAAAGAACCCGGTTCGTTCAGCCGCAATCTCAAGCTGATCAAAAGCGCGACCGTTGAGATTCAGTCCCGCATCCACCAGTAGCGCGCCGGTGACCTGAGCATTCGCCATGGCGTTGAATTCCTCCGCCAGATGCTCCGCCGTGCGAACTCGCTTTGGAGATTCCATCGTGCCCCATTCACAGAACGAACATGTATAAGGGCAACCGCGATAAGTCTGCAGAACGCCAAGACCTCCATGAGGAACCAGGCCCATGACATAGGGCGAAGGCAACAAGTTCAGATCGGCCAGCGGACGAGTCGGCGTTTCGTGCCAGTGGTCATCACGCCACTGAGCGATGCCGTGAGTTTTACTGAGCGAGTCCGCGTTGCGATTCGTGGCCTGCACGATCTCCAGAAACGTCAGTTCACCTTCGTTGACCAAAAGCACGTCGACGGCATCCCG
>JBILXT010000698.1:0-2548 GCA_044378235.1 Planctomycetaceae bacterium | reverse complement strand
CTGCTGGACGCTCACTGTGACCAGATAGGCCTGATCGTTAAGCACATCGACAGCTATGGATTCATCCGAGTCAATCCGATCGGCGGATGGGATTTGCAGATTCTGCTTGGCCAACGAATGCTGGTTCACACGGCGACCGGCCCAGTTCCGGGAGTCATCGCTCGAAAACCGATTCATCTCCTGGATCCGGAAGAACGCAAAACCGTCCCGAAAATGAAAGAACTCTGGATCGATATCGGCTCTACCTCGGAATCAGAAACTCGTTCTCTTGTAAGGATCGGCGATACAGTTACACCAGAACCCTGCCTGCGAGAGCTTCGCAATGGTCGACTAGCCGGAGTCGCCATGGATGATCGAACTGGAATCTGGGTGATCATGACAGCACTCAGAAAGATTGCTCAGGGAAATCCGTTCGCCAAAGTCGTCGCCGTGTCATCGGCTCAGGAAGAAATCGGCCTGCGAGGTGCGACAACCAGCGCATTTAAGGTTAATCCGGACGTTGCAATCGCCGTGGACGTTACTCACGCCACCGATTGTCCGGGAATAGATCAGAACGAATTCGGTCGCATTGAAATTGGAAAAGGAGCCGTCGTCGTCCGAGGCCCCAACGCCAACCCTCGAGTCGTGGATTTGCTCATCCAGCAGGCTCAGGAAAAATCGATTCCCATTCAGATTAATGCGTTGGGGTCCCCGGCCAGCAACGATGGCGCCGCCATTCAAATCAGCCGAGGCGGCTGCGCGATGGGTCTTGTGACGATTCCAAACCGCTATATGCACAGTCCAGTGGAGCTTGTTGCGGAATCCGATCTGGAAAACGCGTCTGACCTGATCACTGCCTTTTGCCTGGCAATCAATCAGGATTCGCAATTGGTGCCATAGCGTTAATCTCACATCTAAACACCAACAGACCTCTGCCTACGCTTCCCAACACCCCAGGATCCCCAAGTCTTCCGTACGGGTATTTCGAATCCGAAAAACTGCGGAGAATTCCCATCGAAGCGGATTCGGTAAATCTGATATACAACGCGCGTGAGAGCTGCGGTTTTTCAAGGGAAAGACGTGGCTGTATTTACTGAAAGCCGATCGGATTCGGGCTCCCGGATTGAATGAAGACAGGCCGTCCCATGCAAAAGTCGTTTCGCCACCTCGTCGTTGTTGCCTTTGTTCTGTTGACCGTATGTTCAATCAACATCGTCAGCGGGCAGCAACCAGCGGACCCACGCCAAAACAAGAAGATCATCATCTCCAAAGCCGGCGCGGAGCTGAAAACTCCAAAGGAAGTTGTCTGGCGAGCCTATCTTGGGGAAGTTTTCACAATCCAGCAAACCAACGGCGAGTGGCTCTGGATCAAAGAAAAAGAAGGCTGGCTCTGGGAGAAAGAAGCGGTCTACTATGACACTGCGATTGAGGACCTTTCTCAGCGAATCAAGGCAATGCCAACCGCCGAGAACTATCATCTCCGCGGCGTGGCCTTCCTCGCTCACGAAAACTACGACAATGCTATCGCTGATTTTTCGGAAAGCCTTCGCAAGAGCCCGCGAAACGCGGGAGCATTGAACAATCGTGGACAAGCCAGCTATCTCAAAGGTGACTACAAGTCTGCAGTGACCGACTTTTCCGGGGCCGTAGTCATGGACCCGAAAAACTTCCTGGCCTACAACAATCGAGCTCTCGCGTATCTTGAGACCGAAGAATTAGATCTCGCACTCGCCGATCTTCAGTCTGCACTGAAACTTGTCCCCGAGTATCCCGAAGCGTTGAATAATCGCGGCATCGTTCATCAGAAGATGAAGAAGTACGACGAAGCGATTGCGGATTTTACAGCGGCACTCAAAATCGATTCTCATTACACCGACGCACTGGGGAATCGAGCCTACACGCTGCAGCTTAAGAAGGAATATGGCAAGGCAATCGCTGACCTCGAGCTCGCTATGAAAACCAATCCGGACAGCTATGAAGCCATCAACGATCTCGCCTGGCTACTTGCAACGGCAACGGAACCCAGCGTGCGGAGCGGAGCACGTTCACTGGAACTCGCGACTCAGGCCTGCGATATGACTGGCAACAGTCAATGGAACACGCTCGACACCCTGGCGGCCGCCTATGCAGAAAATGGCCAATGGGACAAAGCGAAAGAATGGCTGACGACAGCAATCGCCAATGCTCCGGACAAAGAAAAGCCGCGTCTGCAGGGCCATCTGGATCTCGTGATTGGCCAGATGCCGATCAGGCAATAGTAAACGCCAGAAATGAGATCTGTTGGCTTCTCGTATCAAAGGATCACCTCATTGTTTTTGCGTGAAATTGCAGCCTCTCTGTTTTTTTGTCTCTGCTGTTTCACAGTTTCTCTGCCAACAGGAGTTGCGGCTGAAGTTCCCGTTCAGGTATCGGGCATCTATCCGCATCTCGCGATGTTCAATGATGAGGGAGAATGTGGGACCGGGGCCGTCGTGCCCTGGGCCGGACGCCTTTGGGTAGTGACTTACGGGCCGCATATGCCGAAGGGGTCAAGCGATAAGCTGTACGAGATCACTCCGGAGTTAAACCA
>JBILXT010000697.1:0-2552 GCA_044378235.1 Planctomycetaceae bacterium | reverse complement strand
CGAGTTCACAACTTACAGGGCATCTCCCTGAGGATTGCTCACCACTCTCTCACCGTGATCTGTGGACTCAGCGGTTCCGGGAAAAGCAGCCTGGCGTTCGATACGTTATACGCCGAGGGACAGCGACGGTATATCGAGACCTTCTCGCCGTCAGCCCGCCAATTTCTTGATCGCATTGAACGACCGGCGGCCGATCGTATCTCCGGATTGCCCCCAGCCATCGCCATTCGCCAGCAACTTCGTTCCGACGGTGCCCGAAATACGCTGGGAACTCGTTCTGAGGTTCTGGATTCGTTGCGAATCCTGTTCGCGCAGGCTGGTCGACAGTATTGCCCGACGTGCCAGATTCCGATCGATGTGATTTCCGCCGAACACGCGGCCGCAGCGATTCTCCAAAAGGCCGCCAACTGCCGCATCCAGATCTGCTCGGTGATCTCATTAGATTCAGCGACCGAAAAGACTCTGGCGGCGGACCTGGTCCGGCAAGGATTCCCGCGAGCCATCGTCGGGGAGAAAACTGTACGGCTCGAAGACGTGGATCTGTCGCTGGCTCAGTCGCCGCTGATCGTCGTGGCCGATCGACTCAAAGCAGACTCCAATGCGGCGACTCGAATCGCCGAAGCCATCCAGAACGCCAGCTCCCTTTCGAGCGCGGCGTGCCTGGTGCTGGTCGAACCCGTGGCCTCTGCGGGCATTGAAGCAGCCAGTTCTGAAACAATGCTGGTCGACGGGATCGCATGGCAGTGCCTGCGATATTCGAATCGGCGAGCTTGCCCAAACTGCGCTCGCCAGTTTCCTGAACTCTCCGCCGATCTGCTCAACTTCCTTTCGCCGCTCGGAGCCTGCTCCGATTGCGAAGGGACCGGACAGCAAAAAACAGCTCCTATTCCAACGTCGAAACGAACAGGCACAGCCGAGAAAACCGCCCTACCCAATACGACATGTTTGTCGTGCCAGGGAATTCGGCTTAACGAAGACGCGAGAAACATCCGCTGGGGCTCGAAGACACTGCCCGAAGTTGCGCAGCTTGAGCTCGACGAACTGGCTGCCTGGCTGGAATCTCAATTCGCCGCGTTGACTGCCGAAATGAAAATCGGCCTGCGTTCGGCTCTGGAACACGCAACTCGCCGCCTGAGTTTCCTCCGTAAAAGCGGGCTGGAATATCTTTCGCTTGATCGAACCATGAAGTCGCTGTCCGGCGGAGAAGCTCAGCGAGTCATGCTGACTTCGGCTCTGGGCTCCGGCCTGATCAACACGCTGTATGTTCTGGATGAGCCCACGGCCGGACTGCATGCCAGCGACACCAATCGCATCATCGACTGCGTCCGAGATCTGCAACGAGCGGGCAACACGGTGATTGTGGTCGAACATGATCCGCAGTTTATTTCAGCCGCCGACGAAGTGATCGAAATCGGCCCCGGAGCAGGCTCGGAAGGCGGGCGAGTCGAATTTCAGGGCTCCGTGGATCAACTGCTGGCTGCAAAAACCCTGACCGCCGAAAAACTGCGACAGAATCAGGCGCTGCCCTCAGCAAAGACCGTCAACTCCCGAAGAACCCCCGATGCCTGGCTCAGACTTCAGAACGTCCAATGCCACAACATTAAAGGTCTCGACGCCGCTTTGCCTCTCGGTGTTTTCTGTGCCGTGACTGGCGTCAGCGGTAGCGGCAAGAGTTCGCTGATCGTTGATACGCTTTTCCCAGCACTTTGTCAGCATCTGCAATTGCCTCAGCCGCCTGAAACCAGCGGCACGATCGATGGCATGCAGGGAGCAGCCAACATCGATCATATTGTGCTGCTGGATCAAAGCCCGGTGCTGAGATCTCGTCGAAGCATCCCCGCGACCTGGATCGGCGTCTTCGACGACATCCGAATTCTGCTCGCGGAAACTCACGAAGCCCGCAAGCGAAATTATTCTCGAGCGATGTTCAGCTTCAATGCGGCCTCCGGCGGACGATGCCCGGTCTGCGAAGGGCGAGGCGTCGTGACAGTGGCGATGCAGTTTCTGGCGGACATCGAAACAGTCTGTGAAGAATGCAGCGGACGACGATTTCGCCCCGAGGTCCTGGAGATCCGCTACCGCGATCGCTCCGTCTTTGACATTCTGAACATGACGGCGGACGAGGCGTTTACGTTCTTCAACGGCCACCATCGTATCCAGCAACGATTGAACGCAATCCGCCAGACAGGATTGGGATATCTGCAGCTCGGGCAACCGCTCAGTACGATCTCCGGTGGGGAAGCTCAGCGACTTCGCATCGCGGCGATGCTGGCCGGGATCCCGCTGGCCGACGGTGAAGTCGCGGCAGAAAATCGCAAGGCCGCTCAGCTCGCGAAATCCGGACGCACCCTGTTTCTGCTGGACGAACCTTCCGTCGGCCTGCACATGCAGGATATCGATCGCCTCGTCGGCTGCATTGATTTTCTGCTGCAGACAGGCCACTCCGTCATCGTCATCGATCATGATCGCGCGCTGATTTCTCAGGCGGACTGGGAGATCGAAATGGGCCCCGGCCCCGGTCAACACGGAGGTACAATTGTTCGTTCGAGCCC
>JBILXT010000296.1:0-9183 GCA_044378235.1 Planctomycetaceae bacterium | reverse complement strand
GCCTTATTGGTTATGCCACTATTGTAGATTTGCATTTGTCTTCGTTCTCCGTCGTGCTTACGGATCGCTCGAGGAACAAGAACCAAACCATAATTCCAGGCGATAGCGCACAACCAAGAACAGTCGGCCATTTCGATGAAGGCCATTTCATGGCAGCTAGTACGTCACGCGGGCCGTATGTTGGCACGGCGATCAAAACGAATGGGGTCGCAATTGCCAGTAAGCCGAGCAGCATCATCAAAGCGGGAAAAGGACGAATGCGGTCTCGACGCGCCCAGAGGAGAAGTGAAGCGAACAAGAAGATCACAAAAGCAGTAGCGGGAACGAGCGCAAGAGTCTGTTGATTATGAAACACCAAGAAGCATGCGGCGACAATCATCCACGCGGAACAGCCAAGGGACGAACCAAACCAGCTACCGGCGTTCCACTGAAAGCGTCCTTTTCCGACGAGCGACTTGGCTGAGGTAGTCATCATTTTTACTCTTACGCGCAGTGGATTTTGTTTGTGCTGGCATAACAATAATAATTCTCCGGCGTTTTGACCGGGATAATGTGTTATTTCCGGGATTATCCCCGCCTACGATGTGAGTTTAGGGGGAATTGGGAGTGTCGTCAATATTCCCCTTCCTACACCCTGATAATGCGGCAAAAACCCCGCGTAGGCGCTCGATGGACTGAGATGGGAAAAATAAGTTACTGAGGCCAATCTCAGCGACAAGCCGAGATGGGTGAGTTGTGGCTGTCGATTGTTGGAGATTTGAGATTGAAGAATAAAGGCGCGGTAAGAGCGAGTTTTCTGCACGCGGGGGCACGAAGTGGGATGAACGGGCAGAGGTGAGGACATTGGAATTTGAGATTTGAGATTTCAAATTTGAAAGACAGGGGTTCGCACACGAAGGCGCGGAGGTGGCGATTTCAGATTTGAAATTTGAGATCGAGAATTGAATGCCGGGAGAGCCGATTGATGGCAGAGATGCGGAGGATGATGTGACAAGGAGAGGGGAATGCTTTATGATTATTGGAGAATGGAAATTGCAAAATAAAGGGCAGAGGCAGGTGATTGGCACGCGAAGGTGCGAAGACGCGAAGGTCGGGATTCGAGATTAGAAATCTGCGATCGCATAGCGGAGGGTATTACAAGAACGCATGCGATTACTGGCGATTTCGAGGCAGGCGGTGCTGCTGGCCGGCTCGGGCGGCGTAGACTCCGAGCGCTGCACCGGCGGCCTGAGCCATGGTGTTGATCAGGATTTGTCCCATCGGCCCATTAATCGCCGCCGAAGCCTGATCGGCGATCGGGGAATCGATCTTCTGAATGCGATACATCTCCTGATACATCGTCTCACCTGACACAACACCATTCGCCAGATCATTCAGCCGTGCAGTGAGGTCATAGGAATCCTCAAAGATCCGCTGCGGATCGCCAAACTGTGCTCGTCGACATCGAGACAGCAAATCATTGACTCGTGCCGTGCGTTTCTCGGCCGCTTCCGCTGCGGCATAATGCTGATCGAGCTGCGACTTCTTCTGGCTGACGACGTCGTCAATGTGTCGCAGGCGAGCCACCACCTGATCATCCTGCATTTCCGGCGTATTGGCAGCTCGCGCGGCGACGATGGAGCGTTCCGTTTTCTGCAACAACGCCTGAAACGCCGTTAATGCATCTCGGTAAAAGATAGAATCCGGGGAGTCGAGCTGAGCCTGTTCATGTTGCAGAGTGACGCAAAGCTTCTGTGCGGCATCCATCGCCGCGAATGCTCGATCAACTTCCGCTTTCAGACGCGAAACGATGGTTTGCAAGTCCGGCAGTCCCAACGCATTGGCAGCCGCTGACTGACGAGCCTGAACTTCTTTAACGCGAGCTGTGACGGCCTTCTCCTGTTCAGCAATCACCTGCTTCATCATTCTGGGAGCTGATGTCAGAAAGCGATAGCTGGCGGCGGCGCCGGGATAGTCGATCAGTCGCGACAACCAGCGATCGATTCGGCGAGACATCCCGCGGCGCTGATAGCGTTCTGTGTCATACTCGGAGTCCCACAAATACTGAAACAGTCGGCTGTGTTCGTATGGCGGGAGCTTGGCTTTCGCTTCGGATTCAACATCGCCCAGGTTGGCCGAGGCTTCTTCGAGCCGTGCTTGTCCCTCGGCAGCTTCGCGAGAAAGTCGCTGCAGATCGGGGTCTACTGTGAGCTTGTCGGTCAGTTCCTTTGCCAGTTTATCCGCCTTTGTTGCGGCTGCGGAAAACTGTTCGGAAAGCTGCTTCCACTGCATCTCGGCCGACGACTGTTGAGTTGAAGCCGTCTGCAGACGTGTTCCCAGCTGGCGTCTGGAGTCATCACGTCGCAGCATGATATCTCGAAGAACGCCACGCATCTCCTGCCAGCCATCGCGTTCGATATCGTCGTCCAGTCGCGGCAGATAGTGCTGCGCGAGTTCTCGAAAGGCATCGGACTGATCGGCCAGCAGTTTTTCGATCTCGCTCGAAACCGCCGCCGCGCGAGCGCGGGCATCTTTCTCGCTGCCGTTGATAGAAGCGGCGAAGTCAGCAATTCGGCGAACGATTTCGGTTCCGGGGACTGGCATTGAGAAGTGGCTGATTGCAAGGAATCGGTAGTGAGTGAATGCAGTGATCAGATTGCGAGTTTGAGGTACACGATGTGAGGAAAGCACAGTCGCCTGTGGCTTGCCGTTAAACGCAATACCGTTCAACGAATGGCCATTCAAGTAGCGGAAGCTGCGCAAGCCGTCCGGTGAGTGCGTGTTCTTACGGGCACTCACCGGGCAGCTCGCGCTGCTCCGCTACTTTTTGAACGGTATTGCCGTTAAACGAAGGAGGGACAAACTTAGAACAGCCATGTGAAAACAATCCACGCCAATAGAATCAGGCCTGCCATGAACAGTAGTGAAAACCGTCGAACCCACAGATGAGCCAGCAGAACGCTGAACGACATCGGCGGATCCTGATAAGTGTGCTGAGTCGCAAAGTATTGTTCGATTGCCGCGTCAACATCCGACTCAGTAATCTTATCGCCGGTGATGACCGCGGCGTCCATCAGCCGTTTTCGCATCAAAGAGCGAATTTCATCTCGGGCCAGAGCAACCTCGGCAACTTCACGCTCCTGCCGCAGGCCGCGAGCGACTTCGAGCACACGCAGTGTTTCCACGAGCGTGAGATCCCTGGCAAAATTCTTTGCGGGTGATCCAGGTTGTGTTATCGAGTGTTCTGGCATAGCGGACATGTTAACAAATGATGTCGTCTATTGTCTCGCAAGTCGCATCGTTTAACCCGTGGCCGACAGGCCAGGAGCAGAGAATGCCTGGCCTGTCGGCCACGGGTTGAACGAGCAAAACGCTGCCATTCATAAATCAGCGAAAGAGCGAGCCACTATGATTAGCGAACGAGGATTCAGAATGATGGAGTGATCATACACTGCATCAGAATGGTCGTCTTCAATAATTCGCCCCGCGTTTCGTTGCGACAACGCTGGAGTTTGATACCGTAGTCAAAGACAATCAAAGCAGTGCTCGTAAGATTCGCTGTTCAGCCTTGTTTCCGCATCTCAGTCGTTTCCCAGAAGGTTATATTTATGAGCCCGTCACCCTCCAATCCCTCTGGCGAAATGATCCCGGCCGAGATTCCTGTGGCTACGTCGTCGGCTGGTACTCAGCCGATCAGCACGATGCGACATTATCTGGACCGAGCAATCTCAGTGCTGAAGAAATTCGGTCTTTCGACAACCGGTGATACGGGAGAGGAGCTCATTCGCCTGCTGGAAGACGTGAAGCATGTCGACGAAGCTCGCACGCTGGCGATTGCCGATGTGATTAAACACATGAGCACCTTCAATCGGCTGGTGCGGGAGAACGTGGAGAACATCAAGATCGGCAATCGCTATCTTGAGATCACCCAGATGTTCGACTCCGTTCGTGAAGATTCCAAGATGCTGATCGCTCAGTTATCGGACGGAAAAATCAGTCGCTCGGAGAGATTCCAGAACTGGTGGATGAAGATTCGACGTGGCACCCCCAGTGACCGGTTCGAAACGATTGCGGACACGTATCGCAGCGTTTCGAAGGACACCAAGGATCAGCTCAATCGCGAAGACGCGATCATGGATGCGTATATCGACTTCCGTTTCGCGTTAAAGGAAGCCGAGATCATCGGCTGTGAGCTCTACGAGAAGCAGAAGCCTTCACTGGAGAAGGCAAAGCAGACACTGGCTGCGGCTCAAACAGCAATTGATCAGTTTCAGGGTGAGGATACTGTTCAGCGAGGCCGCCTGGAGCTGGCTCGCGATGAAGCTCGTGAAGCGTTTCAGAATGAAGACAGGACGTATCAGCTTCTCAAAGATATCTCGGAGAATCTGGCGATCGGATATGACGTCGGTGAAACTCTGGTCACGAAGCTGAAGCAAACTCACGATGTCAAAGACAGCGTGTATCGTCGCGCGGTGACGTTCTTTACTACCAACGAACATGTCTTCACGATTCTGGGGACTGTTTACACCAGTCAGCAGGGGCTGCATGAAGTGACGGCCGCGACCGAGGCGATGAAGGAAGGCCTGAACAAGGGATTGGAAGATGTCGCTGACCTGGGGCGTGAACTGGAACGAGCCGCGATGAAGGCGGGTTATGGCTCAACGGTGAAGGCGGAAAGCGTTCAGAAGCTTGTCGACGCAATCAGCAATTTCCAGGTCGAATCATTAACGATGATTGCCGACCTGAGAAAAGAGAGCGAAGCCAACGCCAAAGAGATCCGCCGAGTGGTTGAAGACGGCAAGCGACGCTTCCAGGAAACCGTGGCTCGTTATGTACAGGAATCAGTGACTGAGTGATGTTTACAGAAATGCAGGGCGCTCTTTTCGGGGCGTCCTGCACCATTGCAGGGTCGACGACTTCAGAGGGGCGGCCGCCTTTTACATATCAACTGAGCGAGCTTCCGGGAAGCAGCCCGAGGCCAACGACAATTAGCACTCAAGCAGTAAAACACGATCTACTTCGCCCCCGGCCATTTGCTCCACCATGTGCGGAAGAGTTGCCACTGAGTTCGGATGAACTCTTTCTGACTGGCGCTGAGTGCGTCGGTGGGGTTGAAGTGATGGGTGTACTCGGAATGCCCTTCGAGAACCATCAGATACTTGTAGTACAGCACGAGATCCGGGCCTTCGTCGTAGGTCGACAGCACGGTCAGTGCTTCATTGAGTTCCTGAGCGAGACGACGTGAGTCCGGGCAACCCGCGGCGGCTTTCTCACAGAGAGCCACAAGTCGCAGCACTTCCTTCGGCAAAGCATTGCCAACACCGGTGATGGCTCCCGCGGCGCCGCAATGAACAAAGCCGTGATACACCTGAGTATCCACGCCGACCATCAGTGTCAGACCTGGATCTCGATTGGTGATATGTTCGGCGGCATAGCTGAGCGACGCGGCTCCACCGAATTCTTTGAATCCGACCAGGTTTGGAAACTCTCGCTGCAGATCAAAAAACAGTTCCGCTCGAGTTTCAAATCCGTAGTAAGGACTGTTGTAAATGACGGCCGGAAGACCTTCAGCGGCTTTTAGCACGCCGGCAAAGTGATGACGTTGAGCAGCCGCCGAGGTGCCACGGGAGAGAACTCGCGGAATCACCATCAGTCCTGCAGCGCCAACTTTCTTCGCGTGTGCCGCGTGAGCTGCTGCGATGCGAGGATTCTGTGCACCGGTGCCAACCACTACCGGCACGCCGGCTTCTGTCAGACGCCGAACACCTTCCTGACGCTGTTCATCGGTTAACAGCGGCCAATCACCCATTGAGCCGCAATAGACGACGGCTCGCATTCCCGCGGCGATCAGACTTTTGCCCGTCGCAACCAGCGCATCAAAGTTGGGAACTCCGTCAGCAGAACACGGAGTCATCAAAGCCGGGATACAACCGCAAAAGACGTTGGAATTTTCGGACATGACTGATCAGCCAAAAGAAGTAGATTTTGAGTCGATGTGAGCTGCAGTATAGTCGGGCAGAACAATTAATCATCCGTGTCCCAACCGTTCGCGCAAAACCTGTCAGAATTAACACGGCCGTTGGGCTCGGCCATTCATGGTCATGCTTTCGAAACACCCCATGAAGTTCGGAGGATTTGAGAACCCCGCCGGATGCCTTCGCAGCACTGGTAAGGATTAAACCTGCTCCTATCACCGCCACCGTCTCTTCTCAGCTTCTTCCTTGATCTCTCCGGGAGCCAGTTCCAGTTTTGTTCGGCGATCTTAATTGGATCCTCATGTTCGCCGCTGAAATGGTGCCAGCAGGACGATGGATTATCGGAACTGGAATTCCGCCCGCGCCGTCGCTTGTGCTTCCGGAGTGTTTCTGGAAACTTCCTTCACAGCCACGCAGTCCACCGTGGCCAAACGGACCTCCATTACAGAAAGTCCTCCATGAAACCCAGAACACTGTCTTACGCATTGCTCGTGTGCTCGGCTCTGACCTTTGCTGCAGGAGGTATCAGCAATTGGGCAACAGCCGGACAGGATGCGGCGGCAAAAACGGCAACTGGTGTCGTTTACGTGGACGCAAATCAGAACCATGTCAGGGATGCGGATGAAAAGCCACTGCCTGACGTCAAGGTATCGAACGGTCGAGAAGTCGTTACCACAGATGCAGACGGACGGTATTCGCTGCCGGTTGACAACGACACAATCGTCTTCGTCATCAAGCCGCGTGGATATCGCACCGTTCAGGATGAGAACCATGTGTCGCGGTTCTATTACATTCACAAGCCGGAGGGATCTCCGAAACTGGATTTTCCCGGCGTCGAACCGACCGGACCGCTTCCGACCAGCATAGACTTTCCTCTGCATCCCGTCGACGAACCTGATGCGTTTGATGTCATTTTCTTTGGGGATCCGCAGCCGCGCGATCAGAAAGAGATCGACTACATCGCGCATGATGTGGTGGAAGATCTGGTGGGTGTAAAAGCAGCTTTCGGGGTGACGCTGGGAGACATTCTCTTCGATGATCTGAGCCTGTTTGACAGCTTCAACAGAACTCTGGGGAAAATCGGTATTCCGTGGTACAACGTGATCGGCAATCACGACATCAATTTTGCATCTGAGAATGATGAGTTGAGCGATGAGACCTACGAACGCGTTTACGGTCCAGCCTATTATTCATTCGATTATGGTGCGGTCCATTTTGTCGTTGTCGATGACATACACTGGATGAAGGAAGGCGATAAGAAATTCTATCGATCAGGCCTCAGCGAAGAGCAACTGGACTTTATCGAGAATGATCTCAAGCTGGTTCCGCAGGATCGCATGGTCGTGGCAATGATGCACATCCCGCTGGTGAAGTCGACTCCGTGGCTGGAACCGCGTCGAGCCCGACTGCTGAAGATTCTGGAAGGCCGCGAACACTGTATTTCTCTGGCCGGGCACACTCATCACCACGAACATGTGCTGATGGGGAAAGAAGATGGCTGGCCGGGAGAAAAGCCTCACCATCACATTATCAACGTGACAGTCTGCGGTGCGTGGTGGTCAGGCAAACCTGATGAACATGGGATTCCTCATACGATGTGTGCTGACGGAACGCCGAACGGCTATACCATCATGCACTTTGATGGAATCAAGTATCTGCTTGACTATCGTGCTGCCCGCCGAGGAGCCGATGAGCAGATCCGGATTACAGCCCCGGAAGTCGTTCCTACATCTGATGTGGCAAAGACCGAGTTCCGCGCGAATGTGTTTAACGCCATTCCGGGAGCAACGATTGAGTGGCGAATTCAGGGTGGCGAGTGGCAGCCAATGACAAAGACAGAGAACGAAACCGATCCGACGTTTCAGACGCTCTACAACGAAGAGCAGACCTTTCTCCCCGGCAAGCCCGCGTGGAGACCTCTGGCCAAGCCGATGGTGTGTCCTCACCTGTGGAAGGCCACTCTGGTTGAATCCATGAAATCGGGCACGCATCTGATTCAGGTACGGGCGACCAACCCCAATGGTCAGATACTGAGCGGCGAAAGAATCATTCGAATCGAATAGGCTCGGCAGAGCCTGCCATCCATTTTTGATCCATCGAAGCAATTCCGGGCAATTCAGCTTCCTGACGATTCAACCAGCGATGCTTTGCTCCGTCCTGCATGAATATTGTTGTTGCGCCTGACTGCCCTCAGAGCGAACTGACATTGGTAACGCTACAGTTTCTTCACGGTTCCGGGATCGTTCGAACGACCCGAAACCCGTGAGAATTGTACTCGATATCCATCAACATGAAGGGCACTTCCATAACATTGTCGTAGCGGCTGTTTCCGCCTGCGGCCCCGCCCATAATCGCTCGCTGGAGTGGTTCGCCGTTTTCTCCACGACTGAGAGGATTACTGTCATCGCACCATTCGGCCACGTTTCCATGCACATCAAACAATCCAAAATCATTAGGCCGCAGCAGTCCGATTGGCTTGGAAACAACAATGATGGTGCCATCCGGCTGTAACGCAGTGATCCCGATCGAGCGGAGGTAGTCCGGATTGTTGTCAAAGCACCAACTGTAACGAACATGCAGCGAAACATCAGTCCCATAGAATCGCTCGCCACCAAATCCGGCCAGTGCCGCCAGCTTCCATTCGGAGACGGTCGGCAGTCGATAGCCTGGCTTCTTGAAGTCATCGGCACTGGCTTCCCACACCCCGGAGTCAGGCGGATAGAACTCCGGGAGTCCTTCACGACGAGACAACCAGTTGCAGTAAGCTGCTGCATCCCGCCACTTTACAACGGACATCGGGGAATCCGGCGTTCGAGAATACTCGTCACTGTTATAAAGTGCGGGATCAAATTCATGAGCCTGCTGTACCGTTACCTCGTGAGCAGCGATCAGAAAGTCATGACCAACTGACGCCTCCGTCTTTCCCGCAACTCGAATCAGCGTATGACCATCGCAGGAATTCAGCGGCGGAGATTTCATCCATTGGCGAGGCGGCTTTGGCCCAGGATAGGCCGTCTCTGCAGACTCTGCCGACAGATTCGCGGCGGGCTGTGGAACACCCCAGCGACGGAGCAGCCATTCTGCCGCGGAATGCACTCCTGCATCCGGCGTATCGCGATGCAGGGCTGCGATGAACCCAAGAACATCATCGAGCCTGAGAATCTGCTGATCCTTGTAGTCTCCCAAAGAAATCAGAAGCGCATACTGAATGCCGGGATCGGACTCGGTA
>JBILXT010000295.1:0-9197 GCA_044378235.1 Planctomycetaceae bacterium | reverse complement strand
TTTCCCAGATCAAGTCGGCGCTGCACATCAGACATTAACTTGGCCACTTCCGGCAGTCCGGAGGAGTTATCACCAGCCTCAGCCTGCATGAGTTCGGCCACCGTGCGAAAACGAGATGGCACATCAAGTGTATTGTTCAACAACAGAGCAAGGTCATCACTGGCCTCTGTTGGTTTCAGTAAACGAAGTCGGCAAATGGCACGATAGAAAAACAGGCTGGCTGGATCTGCCACGGACTCCGGAGTCAGCGACTCCAGCATTGGGAGAGCTTCGTCGTAGAAACGGTGTTGAGTTAACCAGCGAGCGTAGTAGAGTTGCACATGGTCTCGATAGAAGGAGTCTGAGCGGACACCTTCGAAGTTCGGCGGAGAAAACGGCGCTCCGAATCGACAGGCTTCGATAATTTTTCGAGCCGACTCATCCGCAACCGCCAGTGAGTCTACTATGCGGTCAAGAGCGTCTTCAGCAGTCAACGCTTGTAGTTCCGACTTATCGTTCCAAAGTGCACCGACCTTTCGGGCTGTTGGTTCATCGACTTTTGCGAGGGCCAGCCACTGCAGCAGGCGAGTCTGAGCCTGATCAATGGGCATCCGCTGGAATGCGACTTTCGACTGGGGTGGCTGTTTACTGCTTTCGTTCCCCGACTTGTTGCTCCCGGAAGATTCATCAATGGCTGGCTGAAAGACAGCTCGGTCAAGATCTGTCGCCTGAACTTTCAGAAAACCGAATTGCCAGCAGGCCGCCAGAATCAGCAGAGAATTGAATTTCATGGGAATTGATCTCGTGGAACAAGCCGGAAAAGCATGCCATTCTGGACATCGTACTCGCCCGATTGAGTTTTCGGAACACAGTAAACGGACATACTCCTTTCTGAGGGGCTCTTTGCTCGACTCATTCGTTGACACTACGGATTGTCGATCTGTACAGTCTCCTAAACCTGTCCTTAAAGCCTCTGACTTCTTTGTCAGGCAGTCGGCAATTCGCTAGAACCCGCCTCAGAGTGAGTTAGTTTCGGGGTCGTCGGTTCACAGTCCTCAAGTCAATCCTGGGTCATAGGGCGTTTTCATGTCCGCTGCCAATTCCACATCTGGTCGCAACCGCCGGACGCTGGCCCCTCACATAAAGCTGACGAAATACGATGTTGCGGTCTCGATACTGATCACAACCGCCACCTGCGCCGGGTTGGCATTTATGGTCATGTTGTTTATTTGGCTTTCCAATCTACTGCCCACGCCTGTCTCGAAGCAGGTCACCATGTTGCCTGCGGGGGACGGTGGCTGGGAAGACGGCGATCCCAATGCGACACCGAACGTTGATTCACCGGAGGATGCAGCGATGGATCCTTCCATGGCAAATGAGGAAACCGATGTGACTCAACTGGAAGAAGTCACCGAACAGGTGATTGAGGTGGCTGACAACGCCGCAACAATGGTGGCTCCCAATGAGAACACGGATCAGAAGACTACGGGAATTCCCGGGAGCGCAGAAGGGACTGGCGGGCGGCCTCTGGGAAGCGGTGGGCCAGGACGAGGTGGAGCAAAGCGCGAACAGCGATGGTTCGTAGAATTCGGTGATAAAGGCGATCTCAAGAGCTACGCAGCCCAATTGGACTTCTTTGGCATCGAACTGGGCGCTTTATTTCAGAGCGAAAGTCGTCTCGTTTACCTCAGCAATTTGAGTCAGGCGGCCCCGGCAGCACGTGAAGTCAAGACCGGGGATTCGGAAAAAAGATTATTCATGAGCTGGCAGGATGGCAGCGAGCAGCGTCGTGCAGCGGATCTTGAGCTTTTTCAGAAGGCCGGGATTGATGCTTCGCCAGCAGTTGTAATGCATTTCTATCCTGCAGCAGCGGAAGAGATGCTGGCGACGAAAGAATTCGAGTATGGCAATAAGGCGGCCACTGAGATTCGTCGGACTTACTTTCAGGTGAAGAAAGCCGGGACAGGGTATGAGTTTGTTGTGACTCGGCAGCAGTTGAGATAACTCGTTGGCAGATATTGCATTTTTACGTTCGTTGTTGATTTTCCGGGATGTCCAATGATCAGTCTTCCAGATTTACTTCTTATGCCCTCAACATTCGCAGCGGCACAAGTTTCGACATTCATGTGGTTGGTCGAACAATCGATTTGGATCGGTATTGGAGCCTGTGCGGCATTAGGGATGTATTGCGGGATACTTTTGCTACGACGAGTAAAGCAGAAGAAGTTCCCTGGAGCTGAAGCTGAGCAGGCTTTCCTTGATGATCTGACTGAACGCCTCGAGAAACGAGATTTCGATGGGGCCGCTCAGGTTTGTGACGATCCTGCCGTCTGGAATAAGGCGTTGCCCCAGCTGGCCCTGCTGGCGATTCAAAATCGTGGTGAGCCGATGAAAAAGGTTCGTCAGATCGTTGGAGAGCGATTTGAGCGAGATGTGCTGGCAAGCCTCGAAGTGCTTAATTCATGGGTGGGTACGAGCATTAAGACCGGTCCTCAGCTGGGTCTGCTGGGTACGGTGCTCGGGATGATCAATGCGTTTGCAAAAATCGCAGGGGCTGCGGCATCCGGCGTCGATCCCAAGGAACTTTCAGCGGACATCAGCTTCGCTTTGTGGACGACCGCAGCCGGAATGGCGATTTCCATTCCATTGATTGTGCTTCAGTCAGCCGCATCAAACAGTATCAAGAAATTGCAGGAATCGGTAGACGAGGGAACTGGTTTGTTCCTGGATGAATTTGCAGCGGCCCGGTCACAGGAAGCCAGATAGATCGGCGTAGCTTTTTGTCTGAACCAGAATTCCTGACTCAAAATGATGCTGGATGAGCTATGTCGGCTGAAGACGATGATGAACCGTATGTGCGAAAGAAGAATCCGGAGCCGGATACAGAAATTGATATTACGCCGATGATCGACGTGACGTTCCAGTTGTTGATCTTCTTCATGGTCACATCAACCATGCAGGGGAATCCGCCAGCCGAGATCCCAAAGTCGAGTTCGGGTGGGTCAATTGAAACCGCCAAGGTCATTACGGTTGTGATAAAGGCTCCTGTCAGTGCAACTGTTGACCCGGTGATTGAACTAGAAAAGAAACCGATCACTCTGGAAGAGCTTCGAGCCAGAATCGGCGATGCCGCTGGTGCCAGCACCCAGGGAATTGATGTCATGATTATGGCTGACAGAACTGTTCCGAACCGGTTTACGGGAGAGGTCGAGACCATAATCAGCGAAATCGAAGGCGTGACTTATCACTTTGCCGTTCAGGACCGACGTTAGCAGACCTGATTTCTCATGACAGACCTGACTGATAAACAACTGGGCGAGTTTCATCTGCTGCGCCGTCTGGGCAGCGGTGGAATGGCCGACGTATTTCTCGCGGAACAAACCACGCTGCAGAGATATGTTGCCGTGAAGGTCATGAAGCCTTCTCTGATGGCTCACTCCGGACAGGACATGGTCAGTCGCTTCAAGCAAGAAGCGATGATGGCGGCCGGCCTGAATCATCCCAATATCGTTCAGGTTTATACCATCGGCCAGGAAGGCGACCTGCACTACATTGCCCAGGAGTATGTCCAGGGAAAAGATCTGGCGAGCATCATCAAAGAACGCGGCAAGCCCGATATCTCTTCAGCCCTGCACGTGATTCGTCAGGTTGCTGCCGCACTCAAAGCGTCTGGTCAGGCTGGTATTGTT
This sequence comes from Planctomycetaceae bacterium, assembly GCA_044378235.1. GTDB lineage: Bacteria > Planctomycetota > Planctomycetia > Planctomycetales > Planctomycetaceae > SXXK01. The sequence continues at coordinate 5,529 of JBILXT010000295.1, read as the reverse complement.
CACCGAGACATCAAGCCGGAGAACATCCTTGTCACCAAGAAAGGTGAAGTGAAGGTCGCGGACTTCGGTCTTGCTCAATTGGGCGACGGCTCGGGAAGCGAAAAAGAGGGCGTGACGATGGGCACGCCGCTTTATATGAGCCCGGAACAAGTCAGTGGCCGCGAGCTCGACCCCAGATCTGATGTGTATTCCTTTGGAGTCACGTGTTACCAGCTGCTGTGCGGTGAAACGCCATTCAAGGGTGCGAACCCAGTGGCAATCGCGATGCAGCATCTGAAGAACCCACCGCCGCCACTGAAGGAAAAGAATCCCGCGCTGCCCGATATCTTGTGTCGAGTTGTCCATCGCATGATGGCGAAGCGAAGGTCTCTCAGATATCAGTCGGCCGATGAAGTCCTTGAAGATCTGAAAAAGCTGGTTACTGCGCACAAACAGGGTCGGTCACTGGATCTGGTCAAACTTCCTCGGCTGGAAGAGCTTGAAAAGCTCGCAGAAGAAGAGCGTGCGAAACATCTTAAAGCGGGGGGCACAATTCCTCCGGAGGGCTTTGATGATGTCGGACTTGAGCTGACTGCGGCGGCTCCGGTCAATCAGACAGCGGTGATGCCCAGTCGCTGGGCGGCAGAGAACTTTGTAGCGGAGCAGCCAAAGAAGAAGGTGGCCATTGCTGCAGTGGTGACTGTCGACGATGACGATGATACACCGTATGTTCGAAAGGCATCCGCCCCTCCGAACGACTTCATCGACCTGACACCCGCCGTCGATGTGACATTTCAGCTTCTGATTTTCTTCATGGTGACAGCATCGTTCAGTATGCAGAAGGCGTTCGACGTTCCGCCCGCAAAGAATGTTGAAGGCGTTTCTCTGAATGTCACAGTTCCGATGGACGAAAGCCCGGGCGTGAAAGTTCAGGTTGACCCCAACAATGTGATGTACGTGGACACTAAGAAGGCAACAAACTATCAGGAAATCCTGGAGCTTCTGACAGCAGAGAAGAATGCTGCTTCTGGAGTGAGTGATCTGGATCTTGAACTCGACCCGGAGTCGATTCATGAAATGCGAATTATGGTGATTGATGCGGCAACTCAGGCCGGATTCACTCGCGTGCGAAACAAGATTGTGGAGTTTCAGTAGGTCATTTTCTGTCTGGTGTGTTTTGCCGTCTTTCCGGCCTCGCCCAAGTGAGAAGTGGAATCAAAAGTGGCATCTGAAGAATATGAAGATGAAGTTGAAGAAGTGGAAGCCGATGATCGCGAGCAGTCGCGAGAAGTCATCAGTGAGAAAGCACGCAGACAGCTTCGCCGTGGAAAACTGAGTGAACTTGCCGAGAAACTGACTGGGGGACCGGAACGTCCCGGTCAGCAGAAGATTGCACGCTCGCCGGTCGTGATGCTGCTGGTTGGCTGCACTGTCGGCGGATCGATTCTGGCAGCGATTTTCTGGTTCATTAATGCACGCAACACAGAAGATCGATTGATCAAAGAAGCGACCGCCTCTCTGGAACAGCAGAAGTATCTGGATGCTGAAGGACAATTCGAGAGGTTCATCTCGATCTATCCCAAGACAAGTATGACTCCGGTCGCAAAGATTGGCCTCCATCGAGCTCGCGTTGAGAAATTCATTCTGACAGAAACCCCCGATGTGATTCGAGGACTGAAAGAACTAAAGAGCATGATCGAAGAGTGTCGCGAGCTGGAAGGATTTGACGCTCAGAAAGACAATCTCAAACGGTACGCTGATCGACTGACTTATGCCGGCGCTTATGTGGCAGAAGTTGCGCAGTCGCAGGAAGCACTGGATGTCAGTGTTGAATCATTGGAGTTACTGAGGAAGTATTCCGGCGAAGGCGGAATAGCACCAGCTCGCGAACAGGCGCTGGTGGATCGGCAACGAATGGCTTCCGCTTCTGTGGCAAAAAAGAATGACTTCCTGGCAACCCTCGCGAAAGTCAAGGAGCAACTGGAAGCTGGCGATACGATGGGTGCCATCGGAACTCGTAACAATTTGATCACCAAGTACCCGTTGCTGAAGGATGACAAGGACGTTGCTAAAGTTCTACAGGACATCCTGGGGCGAGAGAAAGAGTTTGTTGTCCGAACGGAGATCGGGAAAGATGGTTCTGCTCCTGCTGAGAATGAACTGACTGTCCCTTCATTAGCCTTAGCATTGCGAACACAGGCGACAACTGACCTTTCGTCTCAGGGTCGAGCTGTCTTTTCGTTTGGTATGGATAGTTGTTTTGCCGTAGACGCCGATACGGGCAGTCCACTTTGGCGACGTCCCATTGGAGACAATGCGCCGTTTTCACCGATCCCTGTGAAAGTCATCGATCCGGCCGGAGTGCTTGTCTACAGCACGATGTCTGAAGAGTTGCAGATGTTGTCACAGAAAGATGGACAACTGTTGTGGCGTCAAAGTGTGGAAAGCCGCCCGACTGGTGCACCCGTTTTGATTGCCGATAACTTTTACGTGACGACTCAGGCTGGTGAACTTTGGCAGATTGCGGCGAACAATGGTCGAGCGATCGCGAAGTTGAAGTTTTCCCAATCAGTCATTGGCCCTCCCGCAGTCTCCAGTGATTCGCTGCGGCTGGTGATTCCTGGTGACCAGACTATGGTCTACACGATTGGGCTGAACCCGTTCTCTTGTCTTGCAGTGTCTTACATTCCGCATTTGTCCGGGAGTATCAAGGCTCCAGTGGTTACCGCCGGACGTTATTACCTGATGGTGGACAACAACTCTGCGGAAAAGGCTCGGATTCAGACATTGCAGATGGATGATGCCGGTCAACTCAGTGCCGTTGCAGAAGACACCGTAGAGGGTCAGGTCAATGATCCGTGCCTTTTAAGAGGCTACGAGTTGTTTGTTCCGTCAACCCCACAAAGAGTGACTGCGTTTCGAGTAACAGATGATGCCGGACAACCACCGCTGGCAAAAGTCGGCGCTAATCAGCTTGAAGAAGGATTGCAGACGCGGATGTTCTTGTTGGCGGGGCCCGGAGGCCAGCTTTGGATGGGTGGTCGTGATCTCCGGAAATTTCAGACTCGAACCAATACCGTACTGCTTGACCCTGGAATCACTGCGGAAGGTATTCATGTGCAGCCCATCCAGTTCGCGGACGAAGCTGTTTACCTGACTACGCGGAACCCGAATTCCAATTCGACCTTTCTCACTCGGGCCGACAGAGAACAGATGAAGGGAACATGGCGAACCGTTCTGGGGTCCAATCTCGTTGCAATTGCTCCATCGGCTGGTGGTCAGTCGCTTTTGGCAGTCACTGACTATGGAGAAACCTATCGGGCTCAGATGTCAGAGATTCAGTCCGGTGGTTTCACCATGGAGTCTGTCAGTCGCTTTCGATTACCTGACAAACTGTCGACCTCCGTTCAGGGTGTTGTCCTGAAAGACGGTCGCCCGGCAGCATGGTGTGGCAACCCTGAACCATCAATGTGGACCTTTACGAACACCGGGCAACTGGAACGGAAATGGGTGCTTCCGGACAGTCCGCAGATTGCTCCTGTGGTACTGGACGGTGGTGTCGTCTTTGCAATGCCTGGCCGACTACACATTTCTGCCGTTGCTGGGGGAAAAGCTGCCGAGGATTATCGTTCGTCCCAGACGGCGGATGGCCAGCAACCGTGGAAGTCGCTGACAGCAATTTCTGCGAATCAGGTCCTGGCAGTAACGGGCGACAATTCCTTTATTCGGGTTGAGTATCGTGCAACGCCAAAGCCTCAGTTGACTGAAGTCAGCGTTACAAAAATGCCTCAAATTATCGAGGTGCCGCCGGCTTCTGCGAATGGCTTTCTGATGGTTGCAACTGTTGAGGGTAAGCTTCTGCTGATGCAGGCCTCAAGCCTTGAGGTTTTGGCTCAGGTTGATCTGGGTGGCGTTCCCAGTGCAGCCCCAAAGATTGCAGGGGAATACGTTTTTGTGGAAGTCGCGAATCAGGAAGTGAAAGTCTTTCACATCGAAGACTCACTCCCTCAAACCGGAGTTTTCCGACTTGACGGAAATTCTCTGGCAGGGGCTCCGCTTCCACTGAGTGACGGATTTCTCATTGCTCGGAGTGACGGAATGATCATGAAGCTGGATGCTGCCGGGGCGACGACTCTCAGCTCAAAATCACTCGGGCAATTTGTGCAGCAGGGACCAATGCTGATGAATGGTCAGACACTTGTGGTCGGGTATGACGGCAGCTTGTATCTGATCGATACGAACTCACTTTAGTCAGGATGTTGGCCTGCTTCGGTTTACAGGGTCGGCTGTTCTCAAAGAAACGACATGAGTCATAAACTGCGTTATACGATACCAGGATTTGCATCGTTGACAGGCTCTCCCGCGAGTCTTGTTGCTGTCGGCTTGCTGCTTGTTCTGGTCGGCAACGGGACTGCCGACGAAAAAGTCGATCGGGCCGAGTTGCCGAAGCTCATTGATATGCCGATTCCAACAGCGGAAGAGTTATTTGCCGCCGATGAAAATGATAAAGAATTCGACTGGATTGTGCTTCCTGCACCCGCACCGGAGGACCGTACAGTCATCGTGGTAAATCCGATCTTCCCTCGCCCTGACACCCTGAAAAAGATGGCCGAGGAATATAAGAAACTTGAGACGAGCAAACCTCAGAACCAGAAGGAACGTGAGGATCGTGTCAAGCGGATGAAGGAGTTGCAAAGACTGGTGGTGACGCTGATCGGGGATCAACTTACAGAATATAGTCTCCCCATGTCGGCGATTGACCATATTCTCCTCTTCGAAGATTTGATTCTGCTTCGAGTTGATGAACTTATCAAGGAGGGGGATATTCGGAAGGCTTATGAGCTGTTGCTGAACGTTGAGAGAGAAATTCCCAATTGGGAAAAGTCTGTTCCTCGATTCGAGCAGCTGATCCTCGCGGAATCAACGATCCGAGCCAACGAAGGTGATGCCTATGCGGCTTTGGCGTTATTGGACGAGGCGGCTGCCCGCAACCTTCAAAACCCGGAACTGCGTCCTCGCTTCGGTCAGATTGTAGGGCCGATGATTCAGGAAGCGATGGACAAAGAAGACTATCGTAAAGTCCGCTACCTCATTGCTCGTATTGAGAAGGTCGTGCCTGATCATGAGCTGATTCAGCAATCAAAGAATCGACTTCAACAGCTGGTTGTTTCACTCCTTGAAACGGCCGAGCAGAATTACAAACAGCGTGACTTTCCTGCAGCGGCAAAGCTCGCCTGGAAATCCAGCACGGTGCTGCCGCTACAGGGTAACGAGAAGGCTGCTTTCTCGCGCATCGTCGCTCGCCATCAGGTATTGCGAGTTGGCGTTGAAGACTCCGACAGCGACAAGCAGGTCTTCCCTGTGCCTCAGGAGTCCCGAGAACGGTTGACGGAATTGATAGAGGTTCCTCTGTTCGAGCCGTCATCAGCAGATGAGTTGACATATTTCCGCTCAAGTTATTTTGAGATCTGGGACCCTGCTGATCTCGGCCGTGAAGTCGTTTTCTCGTTGAGAGAAACAAGGCCTCATTGGCAATCGCAGCCGGTTCTT
>JBILXT010000294.1:0-9201 GCA_044378235.1 Planctomycetaceae bacterium | reverse complement strand
CTCGTTTGCACCGGGATCGTTTTCCACAGTGACCGACCTGAAGGACAATGTCCACTGGTTTACGGCGAAAGAGGACGGCGCTTTCATCTTCAATATTCATGTGATGAGCGTAAAACCCGGACGAACTGGGCGAGTCTACATCGATCCAGCCGGAGAAAAGCTGGCTGGCGACAAACTCCGCTGCCGCAAGATTAATCACGTTCAGGCAGAGACGCTTTACGGTTGAGATCCTTGTTCGAACACAGTTTCGAACTGTTTCATCTGGAGGTGTGGTATGAGCAATCCCGTACCCGGATTCGTACGCCCCCGCGTCGTGGGTTGCGACGGAAACCTGCGCCTTCTTGAGGACATTGTTGAGGCCCGGCTGAAGCGTCACGATCGCGGCTGCCTGTTGGTACTTGGGACGTCGGGCAGCGGCAAAACAACGGCTCTGAAATATCTGTCGGGCTTGGCAGAAACGCGTCCCGACTGGAAGAGACGATTGCGGTTTGTTGACACGTCGGGCAGCATATCATTTTCAGCCGCATTCAATCCATCGCACGACGAGTTAGTCATTGCGACTGCCGTCAGGGGTTCCCACCGAAAATTTGACAACTTCACGCTGGCACGATGGGGCCGCGACGACATCATCGAGTATTTGCTGCTGAATCACCCCGAAGATTGCCAGTCCGTCATGGCGCGAGTTTCCGACATCCGATTCTGCGAAGGCAATCCTCGACTATTGACCATGATTCTTGATGCTCTGGCCGAAGATAAATCTCTCCCGAATGCCCGAGCCGTGATCTTTCAGTTTCTGGATTCCCTAAATCTCAGCAATCATGACAGAAGCAATTTGACCCATTTGGCGTGGGCAAGAAATGCCAGGCTGAGGGATTTTGTTGAGGCCCTCTGTTCCCGAGTCGAAGAATTGCTGCCGCCATCAGCTCTGCAGTTACTCTCGCTCGATGCTGTTCAAGGGTTGCTCGCGTGTGAGCATTACGCTGAGCAATTGTGTTCTGAACACAGTTACATGATTCTACAGCATCGCTTGCCGGATGATCTATTGCCGGAAATCGCTGAAAGACTTCGGAACCAGGCTAACGTGCTCGCTCAGCTTCGTAACATTCTCAGACGCAGCTCTGACGATCGATTTCACGCTGCTGCCGCAACAATACTAGTGGCAATTGACCCGACGTGGCGACCCGGCCAGATCGTGAATGGAGCAAATCTCACGGAGGCGACTCTGAACGGAATCCACTGGACAGGGATCGATCTTTCCAACACCAACTTCAGCAACGCCAGTTTGAATGATGCGGATTTGTCGGGGGCAAATCTGTACCTCGCAAAGTTTCATTCCACCTCAATGTGCAGAGCCAGTTTGCAACAGAGTCTGCTGACGACCGCACAATTCCATTATTGTGATGCGACATGGGCCGACTTTCGAAATGCGAGTCTGGCGCACTCAGTCTTCGAAGAGTGTGACCTGGAGCACGCGAGTTTTGACGGTGCAGAACTCACGGAATCGTTTCTGACCAACTCCACCTTCCAGAATACGTCGTTTCGCAACGCAATGCTGCGAGGCGCAGTGTTTTCGGGTTCAAAACTTGACGTCTGTGACTTTACAGGCGCCGACCTCAGTGAATCGCTGCTTGAATCGCTGGACCTTCGCACGTGTCAGTTTGATTGTGCGGTTTTGGAAGGGGCAGTACTCCGGAAGTGCATTTTGGACGACACGTTTTTGCCCAGGGCGAAGCTGGCTCGAGCGAACCTCGTCGGTGCACATCTGACAGGCTCGCAGTTGCAGTATGCCGATTTAAGAGGCGCAGACCTGACCGGGGCTCGTCTCGGCGAAATCGACTGGGAGCATGCCGACCTTCGCAACGCCAATCTCTCATTTGCGACGTTTCACATGGGTTCCAGTCGCGAAGGATTGCTGTCCTCGCCTATTGCCAGCGAAGGAACACGGACTGGTTTTTACACAGATGAATACACCGAACAGAACTTCAAAGCTCCCGAAGAGATCCGCAAGGCCAACCTGAAAGGGGCCGATCTTCGAGGAGCGGTACTTGGCGGTGTCGACTTTTATCTCGTCGACCTTCGAAACGCACTGCTCGATCCGCATCAGCTTGCCTTTGTCCAAAGTTCCGGGGCAATTCTGAATGACTGGGCTGTTGACTGATGCTCGGCGAATCGCGTGCTACACTTCCCGGAATGTTTCTGTCAGGCAATTGATGCCTTCGACGTCGCTGGGAAGAAGAAGTTGATTCGAATTGCGTTTGTTATCCCGACGCTGGATCAGTCCGGTGCTGAACGTCAGCTGACTTTGCTGGCGAAGGGATTGCCACGAGATGAGTTTTCAGTTCACGTGATCGCACTCAATCGAGGCGGCCCGTTTGCCGAGGAATTGCGAGCAGCCGGGATCTCGGTGGAAATTCTCGGCAAACGATTTCGATTCGACCCGTTGACATATCTGCGTCTGCGGAATTCACTACGATCCTTCAAGCCTGATGTCGTGCAATCGTTTTTATTTGCAGCCAACTCTTACGTCAGATTGCCAGGAATTGCTCCTGCGGGCTGCCAAGTTGTTGTCTCAGAACGATGTGTGGATTCGTGGAAGAGCGGGTGGCAGCTGGCCATGGACCGAAGACTCATCGGTCGCACAAACGCGATGACGGCCAACTCCGCCAGTGTGGCTTCGTTTTATGAATCGGTGGGTGTGCCGAAAGAATTGATCACCGTCATTCCCAATGCGATGCCGAGCCCACCAGAGAATTATACTCGGGAGCAGGCTCGGGAAATTCTGGGACTGCGTTCTGTGGATCGCGTCGTGGGATTCTCTGGTCGTTTGGCTCCTCAGAAACGACTGCCTGATCTGATCTGGGGATTTCAACTGCTGCATCAGGTCGTCCAGCATGCTCGTCTGGTGCTGATTGGTGAAGGCCCCGAACGTGATTCTCTCGCGGCCTTCGCCAGCCAACTGGGCTGCCGCGAGAAGATTATCTTTACGGGGCATCGAGCAGACGCATGGCCGCTGTTGAAAGCTCTTGATGCCTTTGTCCTGCCCAGTGAATTTGAAGGCATGTCAAACAGCCTGATGGAAGCGATGAGCCTTGGAGTTCCCTGTGTCGCGAGCGATATTGCTCCCAATCTTGAGCTGATCCGTCACGAAGAGACCGGACTGATCTTTCCACTCGGAAACAGCCCAGATCTGACAAAAGCACTGGCGCGAGTTCTGCAATCTCCGGAGCTCGCCTCAAAGCTGGGCACTTCGGGCCGACAACTGATCGAGACTCAGCACTCCGTCGATCAAATGGTGGGGCGCCACCGAACGCTTTACAACCGGGTGCTGAACGCCAAGAAATAAGGAAAGCCCGTCGACGGAGCGATTGGTGTACGGGACACCAATCAGTCCATCAACGGGCTCTCGTTCTGTGAGCGGAACGGCGCTAGCCGCCGGTGTCAGTATTGCGCAACACCGGCGGCTAGCGCCGAGCCGCTCACCAGTTTTGTCAATAAACCCCCGATGCAGGATCGGGGGCGTTTGAGTTTTCAATCTGCGTTAGCGAGTTCCTGGCTCATCAGCCGCGGTAGCAGTTCGCGACGCCTTTTCGACGCGGCCGCGAGACTCACCTGTCAGGAAATTGTCAACTCGAGCCGCCTTCTGCAGGCTTTCGAAAGTTTCCCCGACGAGCTTCTGCACTTCGCGCTCTTCCAGTTCTGCATGCAGCTGAGCTTCCACATCATCTGCTGAATGCTCAATCGGTTCTGTTCGGCCTTCGAACTTCAGGATCACGTACTGGCTTGGCCCAACCTGAATAATGCCGGAGATTTCTCCGACTTCCTTGAACTGGAACGCGGCCTTCCGCAGAGCTTCATGAGTTCCCTCGGAGTTCTTGCGAATTGGAGGAATCGTACCGCCAAGGGCTCGACTGTTGGCTTCCACAGAGTAATCACGAGCGAGACTTTCGAAGTCATCCGGATTCTCTTTAATCTTCTCCCACATTTCTGTAGCGCGGCGAGGATTATCAAGCACGATCATGCGAGCCTTCACGCGAGGACCGTAGTTGTCTTCGTAAGCCATCTTCAGCATCTCACGAGTAATCGTGACTTCCTTGCCCGCCAGTTTCTTCAGTGCCAGCATCGGCCAGATAATGTCGCGGCGATACTGTTCGGCATTGAGTCCTCGCTCAGCTTCCAGCATCTTGTACCACTGATCAACTGCCAGACCGAATTTCTTTGAGATCTCAACAACCTCCTGGTCCACTTCGGCTTCTGAAACGGAGACACCATGTTCCGCACAGGCCTGACGAATGATGGTCCGGCTGATCATGTTCTCCAGAACTTCTTTGCCATGCTTGGCGACGCATTCTTTGGCCAAAGCTTCGTAAGTGATCGCTTCGCCGTTGACGCGAGCAAACGCCGTCTTTTGAGCTTCGGACTCCGCAGGAACCGCTGCCGTTGCCGCTTTCTGTTCAGCAGCCTGGCTGCTGCGAGCACGCCAGACCTGCATGCCGATTCCAGCAGCAATGACGATCACCAGAGTACCGCCAACCAGAATGCCGCCGCGTCCGGTACGATTTCGCGTGACAGGCTTGGTAATGTTTGACACAGGTGCATCCTGCATGACGAGGTCTCCTGAGAAGTGAGTCATCTCGGAACGATGGGGGTTGAGAAGGAGAGAGAGGATTCTGGGATGGGTGTTGCCGATGATGGCAACGTTCACACGGCACGAATGGCCGGCAGGCTGATCAGCACTTTTGGCGGCTTGACGCCTGAAAAAGTGGCCGATTAGACGGGGTTATACGGCGATTTTGAAAAACGGGTCAAGTTCGGTTTTTCCCTGCACAGTGTGCGGCCAACAGAATTGAGAAACCGGCAGATTCTGCTACAATTCCCGCTTGGCCAAAGTGCGACATAAATCATTGTCGCCAAAGAACTTGCGATTGCTCAGTCATTTTAGGAGATCTTCCGCTTGTCCACCGACAATCCTCAAAGCGACAGCAGTCTGCCAATTGATCCTCGAGTGCTCCGGACGGACATTCAAAGTGAGATGCAGACCAGCTATCTGACTTACGCGATGAGCGTCATCATCAGTCGCGCTTTGCCGGATGTTCGAGATGGTCTGAAGCCATCACAGCGACGAATTCTGGTCGCGATGAATGACCTGAATCTCGGCCCAACCGGCGGTCGAAAGAAGTGCGCAAAGATCGCCGGTGACACCAGCGGTAACTATCACCCTCACGGTGAAGGTGCGATTTATCCTACGCTCGTCCGCATGGCTCAGGATTGGGTCATGCGTGAGGTGTTGATCGACAAGCAGGGGAACTTCGGTTCGCTCGCCGGTCTTCCTCCGGCCGCTATGCGATATACCGAAGCTCGCCTGTCGACAGCCGCCGCCGAGATGATGCGCGACATTGATCGCGAGACCGTCGACTACACGCCAACCTATGACAACGATCGTCTCGAACCTGTTGTCTTGCCAGCTCGCTTTCCGAACCTGCTGGTCAATGGTTCGAACGGGATTGCAGTCGGCATGGCGACCAGCATTCCTCCGCACAACATGGCGGAAGTTTGCGAGGCCGTCATTCGAGTGATCGATAATCCCGATCTGATGCTCGATGAATTGCTCGACGCGATGCCAGGTCCGGACTTCCCGACCGGCGGCATCATTTGCGGAACGATGGGCATTCGTCAGGCGTTTATTACAGGTCGTTCAACGCTGACTCTGCGATCTCGCACGCACTTCGAGACGGAAGGCAAAGCCGACGTCATCGTTGTTACAGAAATTCCGTACCAGGAAACTCGTGACCGCATCCGTGAGAAGCTGGAAGTGCTGGTCCGCGATGAACGCATCGCCGGCATTTCGCGTATCGTCGACCTGACGGACCGCAACGTTCCATCATGGCAGGTGCGTCTGCATATCGTGCTCAAGCGCGATGCCGATAAAGATGTTGTACTGAATCAGCTTTATGAATTCTCCCCGCTGCAGACAACCGTCAGCGTCATCATGCTGGCTCTGGACGGGAATCGTCCGCAGTTGATGCCGATTCGCTCGATGCTGGACGCGTTTATTCGCCACCGCGTCGACGTAATTCGCCGTCGTACGGAGTTCATGCTGCGAGAAGCTCGCAAGCGAAAACACACCGTCGAAGGACTGTTGCTGGCTCAGATCGACATCGACCGCATCATCAAGACCATTCGCGATTCTGCCAGCCGCGCCGCTGCGAAGGACGCGTTGCAGACCATTCCGATCCCGTCGGCATTGGTTTCACGAGCTCTTGGCGAGGACGGTTTCAAGGCGTTTGTTCTGGAGAACGGCGAAGCGACCGATTACTTCCTGTCGCTGAATCAATCCGAAGCCATCGTTTCGATGCAACTCGGTTCGTTGGCGAATCTGGAACGCGAAAAGCTGGTCGCTGAACATCAGCATCTGCTCGATAACATCGCAGAATACCTGCGACTGTTGTCTGACGAAGCCAACCTTCGAGCGGTTGTGCGAGCCGACATGGAAGAGCTGAAAGCTCGCTTCCCGAACAAGCGCCGCACGACGATTTCGGAAGAAGAACTCGGCGACTACGACAAGGAAGCACTGATCGCCGAACAGCCGATGGTCGTGACGATGTCTCAGCGAGGATACATCAAGCGTACTCCGCTGGATGTGTACGAAGCTCAGAATCGTGGCGGCAAAGGCATCAAAGGCGCAACGTCGGACGAAGAAGATCCGATCGCGCATCTGTTCGTGTCCAGCACTCATGACTTTCTGCTGTTCTTTACGGACAAGGGCAAAGTTCACTGGATCAAGGTTTACGATCTTCCGCTGCAGCCACGAACCGGCAAGGGCCGTGCGCTGGCGAACTTAATGACGCTGGAAGAAGGCGAAGGTATCGCCAACTGCTTCAACGTGCGTTACTTCCCGGATGACAAATACCTGGTCATCGCGACTCGCCAGGGCATCATCAAGAAGACCGCGCTGTCAGCCTACGGTCGACCTCAGAAGGGCGGCATCATCGCGATTCGTCTGGACGACGGAGATGCTCTGGTCGACGTGCGAATTGTCGAAGGCGACAACGATCTGATTCTGTCAACATCCACCGGCATGGCGATTCGCTTCAATCACGAAGACGCTCGCCCGATGGGCCGAGCCACTCGCGGTGTGAAAGGCATCAATCTGTCGAAGGGCGATATCGTTGTGGGTATGGTTGTGGCAGATCCTGAACGCACATTACTCAGCATCTGCGAACACGGCTATGGCAAGCGGACTCCGTTCGGACCTGCAGACGTTGCTCCGGACGAAGCATTACCGGCTGATGATTCTGTAGCACCGAGTGATGACGCCGTTGTCGCTGACGAGCCTGTGGAAGCAGAAGCGGGTGATGAATCCAGCCCTGGCAGCAACATGAAGTACCGTCGCCAGCGTCGAGGCGGCAAAGGGCTTCGTGACATCAAGACGACTGCTCGCAACGGCAAGGTCGTGGATGTGCTGAGCGTCATCGACTCCGACGAAGTGCTGATGGTAACGTCTCGCGGCAAGATCCAGCGTATTCGAGCCTCAGACATCAACACCATCGGCCGTAATACTCAGGGCGTAAGAATCATTCGCCTGGATCAGGACGACACGCTTGTGTCCTGTGCGGTGATTCCTGGTGATGTGATTGACGAAGAGGCCGCAAGAGCGGCTGCGGCCCTGGCAAAGATCGCGGCTGAAACGCCTGTTGTTCCGCCAGCTCCGGAAATCGAACCAGAGACTGAATTGGAATAGGAGTTGATTCTGGTATTCAACTTGCCCCAACGAAGGCAGATCGTCTCTTTCGGATGTCAGCGAGGAGATTGCACCATGTGGGAGACGCTGGAAAGAGTGTTGGGGTGGTTCGGAATCAAAAGAGAATCTCGTATCGTCCCCTTGGACGCGATCGTTCAAAAAGTAGTTCGCGGGGCCACGATCGAGGACATCGAATCCATTCCGTGTCCATATTGTCGAGCGTTGCTGACGGTTCGATTTGAAGCAGATGGTAAGTGGTTTTTTGTCCTTTGCACCAACAAAAAATCCGGCCACCATTCCCCAAGGGAGTTCATCTCAACACCTCCAGCCGGTTGGGAATCTCATGTTGAGCGAGAGCTTTTGCCGGGCGAAGAACAAAGGTACTATCGCCCATATCATTCCTACGTGGATGAGATCGGGACTATACATGTACGGACGTCATGGTGGACTTCAGATGGCCATGCATGCGGCTATACAGAAATCGCCACTGACGCCGAAAATGCAAGTTTATGGAGGTGGATTCTGTCAGGTACACACCGCAACAACGGCGTCATCAGTGAAGAGGACCTGGAATCCTTGCAAGAACAGTATCTGCAAAACAAGGTTGATGACTGATTGATAAATGACCGCAAAAGTTATCAAAATCCAGCGATGGACAAATCGGTGATTGCTGAAAAAAATTCTCTTCACAAAGCCGCAGGTTGCGTTGAAAGCGGCGGCGACGGAGAAGCCCAAAGTAGCCGTCTCGCTCCGCCGAGACGAGCCTTTATACGGCCCCGCGAGACTTTGTCTGGCCCACGGCCCCGCACCAGGCATTTGCCCATTCGGCTCTACATTTTTTGTTGAACGCGAAACCAGCAAGGCACCTCTCGCGGAGCGAGAGGGCTACTTTGGTCTGCCGAGACGAGCCTTTATACGGCCCTGCGTCACTTTGTCTGGGCCGCGGCTCCGCAACACGCTTTAGCACATTCAGGCTCTGCATTCTTTGCTGAACGCGAAACCTGCAAGGCACCTCTCGGCGGAGCGAGAGGGCTACGTTAGTCCCGTGACCCAGGCACCACTTTCACAGTCACTTCTTTCCCTTCACGAGTCACCACCAGTTCAACTTCCTGGCCGGCTTTCAGAGCTTCGATGGCATAAGTGTAGTCGTAGATGTTTTCGATCTTCTTGCCCGCCAGTTTGATGATCACATCGCCGCCTTTGACCCCGGCTTTCTCGGCCGGGCCGCCTTTGGCAACTCCGGAAAGCAGCACACCCTTTACATCTGTCTGAGCATAATCCGGGACGGTGCCGAGGTAGGCTCGCAACAAGGCACGACGCTGGCCGTCTTTGGGGCGTTCCTGAGCAACGTACTGCGGAGGCTGCTCATCGGAGATCAACTGGCGACAAACAAGCATCATCAGATTGGCGATCTTTGAAATGCCTTCGTAGTTTAGCTTCTCGGGCGTATCGCGAGGTGTGTG
>JBILXT010000293.1:0-9218 GCA_044378235.1 Planctomycetaceae bacterium | reverse complement strand
ACAGCCAACTCTTTCGCCTTTGCTTCCACTTCAACGGTCAGCGTCTTCTCTTGCCAGACGTCGGGAAAATCCCGCACGTCGATGTAGTCATGATGTCGTTCAGGCTTTGGCCCATCCCAGCCTTCCAGCGGACTGGACAGATGAAACATGGGCTCACGATTCCATGTCGCCAGAGCTTTCTCCGTCGCTTGCTCAATGCTCAATTCATCCGGAAGACAACGATGATGATGCACATCGTAAACCAAAGGAATCCCGGTTGATTCGCAGATCGGCAGCAGATCGGCCGGTGAAAAAATCTTGTCATCATTCTCCACCGTCAGCCGACTTCTCGCGCGAACAGAGAGGCGATCGACGTTGCGAGCAAACTCAGCCAGAGCTTTGGGTTTATCACCGTAGGCTCCACCGCCGTGAATATTGACGACGTCAGCGCCGATCCATTCCGCGACCTCGGCC
Organism: Planctomycetaceae bacterium; assembly: GCA_044378235.1. GTDB lineage: Bacteria > Planctomycetota > Planctomycetia > Planctomycetales > Planctomycetaceae > SXXK01. The sequence goes on along the minus strand of JBILXT010000293.1, from coordinate 8,765 downwards.
TGGTACTCCAGCTCCAGCAAGGATTTCTCCACGACATCCGCTCGTGGCGAATTCAGCACCACAAACTGATCAGGATGAAAGCAGGTTCGGAGCTGATGCTGCGTGGCGAATATTCCGCACTCTTTGAATCGCCGAATGATCTCCTGTCCGTCCGGCAATTCCTCGATGCTGTAGCCCGCAGTCGGATGAGTTTTCACTGGCAGGATCTGGCTATTGACTCGAAAGCAGCCAATGTCGTTTCCCGCGCAGTATCGCAGCGATGCCAGCAGAGCATCTGCGTTTTGAAGACACAGACGACTCAGTTTCGCCAGCGCGTCTGTGCGATTCATTCGACCAATGGCCGTAACGGTCGTGTTGGCAAACTTGATTGGCTGCTCCTGAAACATGCAGCAGAGACCGAGGCGAATCACGGCTTGCCCCAATTCATAATCGTGATCGACAACTGCAGCACCGTCGCCAGTGACACCCAGATCAAATAAGGAATCTGCACCAGACTGACCCAGCGAAAATGGGGCCAGACCGCGACCATCAGCCAGAGAATCGAGGCCCAGACGACAAGAATATCTACGGCCGCCAATGGCAGGTTTCGCAGCCCGAACTGAATCGGCGTGAAGATCAGATTGGCGACCAGATTAATTCCGAAGGGCAGGGCCACCAGCCAGCCAACTTTGCTTCGCAGAGCCTGCCAGAACACGAAGCCAAAACTGATCAGGATGATGGGATACAGGATCTGCCAAATCAGCCCTATTGTTCCTGGAGCCGGTGTCCACGAAGGTTTGGCCAATCCGCTGTACCAGGTCATCCAGTCCATTTGTGTTCCTGACGATACTCTGAGTTCTAATTCTGAAGAACCACCGATTCGACCAGCAATATTGCCTTGTCCAGAATAAAAACTGGTATCGCGGACGAGGCTGCAAGTCCTGCGGGAACTGGTTCTCCAAAGGGACTCGTGGCAAAACCCACTACGATGAATACCAAATCGAATCCGGGCAGCGATATCTGGTCACTTCAATAGCTTCTTGTCCATTGTAGACGGCAGGTGGCCTCTACCAAGGTGCGATCGCAGACTATTGTCGCTTCCTGTTGATTTCGATACTTCAGATGACTTCGATTGCCACTCCAGCGAGTGCATCGCCAGCACGAAGTGCAAATAATCTGGCATTAGAGTTTTTGTCCGCGTGAGACGAGCGTGAGGGCACCGTCCACGATCATTCCGGGGAATGACTCACCGTGAGTTTCTTAAACGAGACCCTGGCCCCTTCGGATGCCGGGCCTTCATTGTCCTGGACATAGGCCCCCGCCTTGAAATAAAGGGACTGCCCAGCCCATTCGGGGTCTTTCTCGAAGATGTTCACCGTCTGTGTCGCACCGTTCACAGAAACACTCAATAACCCATCCTGCAGTTTGATCTCGTAGTCAAAGTCGTTGTCCAACCCGACGTCTGAAAAAGTAAGCTTGAGATCCTTCCCCTTCTTTGCTTTCTCTTTCACCAGCGCTTCGATTCGTCCTTTAAAGAACTGTAGTTTGATCAGCGGATTGGCCTTCCCCGAATAGCCGTGGATCTGGCCGATAATCACCTTTTGCGAGCTGGGAACTTCGGACACTTTACATCGGGCATTGAGAACATGCGTTCCGGGGGCGGCCCAGCACACGTTGTCGTCAGACGGATCAAGCATCTCCCGCAACTCGGTGCGGGCATAATCCGTGTTCTCCGTTGTGGCACCGCTGACCGGACACCAGAAGACCATCGCTCCATCCGGATCGAAATGGAAGTAGTCCGCGTGCGTATACCCAGCGGTTAGTTTAGAGGGTGAGACTTCCAACGGGTTGCCGCCACCATTCTCAGAAGCTCGAATGGGCAGCGTCAATTTCCAGTGACTCAGGTCTATTGAGGAACGGACTTTGGTGTCGTTCTCATCAGCAGATATGCACTGACAAGTGCCTTGTAAAGTCAGCAGGGCAATGGCAGCGAAGAGGTACTTTATGGAGGGGGCACTCTATCAACAGACTGCTATGAACGAACCGTTGGCGACTTGCAATCATCCGCGACAAAGTCCTTACTTCACTCCCGATGGCAGGTGCTTCAGCACGCTCTCCGCGACCTGCTTCGCCATCGCTTCGTTTCCCATGGCATTAAAGTGAACTCCGTCAGTGGACTGCCACTCCGCGTGAGCTTCGACCAGCTGAAACAGATCGTCGGTGGCTGCGGCATGGTCCTTCATCACCTCAGCGGCCAGGATGTTTCGGACTTTGACACGGCTTGTGTCATCAGCGAAAACCTGCAGATCGTCTTTCTTGCGCATAGGCGTTGTTGTGGTCCAGATCAGTTTCGCATCGCCCGCATGTTGCTTAATGGCCATGACCGTTTTGACAAGTCCGTCACGATACTGCTCCTCCGTATAGCCCCAGCCATGCAGGCCATTGTTGAAGTGAATTACGGAAAATTTATACTGTTTCAACAACAGTTGCAGATCGCCGTTAAACGTTGGATCGGATACACATTTGGATGTCGTCAGCCGAGCACAACTGGCTTTGCCTGCCAAATGTTTTTCGGCACCGCCAAAGTATCCTCGAGTAATCGAATCACCAACGAACAAAACTTTGGGCAGGTCCTCCTTATCAGCATCTGTCACCCAGATATCAATCCATTCGATCCGCTCTCGGATGGGCTCGTCCGCAACAAGAAATGAACAGAGCGAACAGACGGCGATCAGGACGCAGATGGACTTCATGGTTGCTTTCACGCAGTGTGAGAAGATTTTTTCGCGAACGCGGCAAGTGTTGTTCGCTGAAACATCGATATACCTCGGAGCCACCTCCGGACAAGGCCGGCATCTTACACCTGGAGCGTTCAAGTCGTCCAATTCATCTCCGGAGACTTCGACAACTCAAACACCGAGAACTTCTCGACGACGTTAAAGCCTGGTCTGGTGAGCTTCACAATTCTCATTCCTTGACAGACCAGGATACTCAACCGGGCGTTCCGACAGGCGTTGAGGTTAACGAGAGCAATTATTTTTTTTCCACCTCGCTAATGAGGAGCTGATGCGGAATACTATTGCTGTGTCACCTCATCTCCTCCTGCCAGGGAATCGCACGTCGACGTGAACCCGCGCACCAACCTGCAACGGTTAACTCAAAGTGGTCCACCAAAGATGGTTCATCTTTCTTTGCTGGAATCGCTGTTCGACCTTGCGCTGGACGTTGCTTTCTTCGCAAAAGATGTGAGCGGGCGATACCTCGCCGTGAACACATCATTGATTCTTCGACATGGCCTCGAGAGAAAAAGTGATGCCATTGGCAAAAGGCCGTGCGATATTTGCCCGGGCGATCTGGGACGAATTCCCACAGAGCAGGATGAGCGTGTGTTGCGAACCGGTCGCGCGTTGATCGCTCATCTGGAACTTCAGTGGCAACGCCCGAGCGAACCCGTGTGGTGCCTGACCAGCAAACTCCCCATGCGAGATGACTCGGGAATGATCGAGGGACTGATCGGCTTTTCTCAGGACGTTCGGGCTCCATTGGACACGACCGAAATCCCGGAACCATTCGCCGAAGCGATCAGCGAGTTTGAGCAGGATCCCTCGTTGCAGCTCACACCATTGCTGCTGGCCGCAAAGTCACAAATGTCACCTCAACGCGTTGCCCGTTTGACGAAGAAGGTCTTCGGACTAACGCCGATTCAATTGATCACCAAGACTCGAATCTCCACTGCCTCGCGCCTGTTGCGAGAGACAACACGTTCTGTTGTCGACATTGCTTTAACCTGCGGTTACTCCGACCAAAGCGCCTTTACCCGTGCTTTTCGTTCCGCCACAGGGCAAACGCCGCTGGAACATCGTCGGCATCAATGATGACACGATGTGTAAGGGAGCACTTCGACAATTATGCCGGGAATTTTGTTCCGGCAGTCCAGCGAAGGCGGGAAGATTTTCCCAGCCCGACGAAAGAAACGACGCCTGTGACACATCATTCGAAGGTATTCCGGGCACGACCGAGTCGAAGACTTTTCTGTCTGGGGCTTTTGGAACTGGTCAGGCTGACCATTTGCATTGAAGGCTGAGCTGTTCTCGAAGAATTTTCTTATACTCACAGGATATTGCGGCAGAATCGCACCAGGGATTTTTGTGTCAAATGCCTTATGGGGAATGAACAGACTATGAATCACCGAGCTTTCTTCTTTTTGGTCATCCTGCCTTGCTGCCTGATCGGGGCGGTAGTCCCCTCCCAACTTTGTTTCGCGCAGGAGGCACCAGAGTCCCCAGAAAGCCCTCTAATCGCCGCAGTTAATGTCGTGTTGGACTGTTCCGGTTCAATGGGACTTAAAGACGTTCCATCTTCAAACGAAGAAAATGTCAGACGAGGTGACGTCTGTCGGCGGGTGGTCGGCGAAGCCCTGGATTCTCTCAAAGGCAGCAAGGTTGGGGTCGGACTCGTGCTCTTTGGCCATCGCTCCTACTGGAAATTGTCAGACGATGGAACATATACAGTCCAGATGTCGGCCCTTGGAAAGAAGCAAAACCTGGACATCACTGAAGTTGACCCGTCCTTTGATGTCAGTCAGGAGATCGCACTCGATGCTCCAACGGAGCAGCAGCTACAACGAATTAAAGAGATCTTTTCAGAGATCGAATACCGACGTGGCGCTCAGTCGCCATCTGTTCAGGCTATAGATAAGGCCGTTTCAGAACTCGACACGTTACCCGACACAGTGAAGTCTCGTCATGTTCTTCTCGTGACCGATGGGATCAATCAATTAGCAGATCAGGAATCGGGAACACGAGACACAACGCTTGAATCACTCGCAGAAAAAATGAAAGTGGCAGCGGACGGGCAGGAAGGGCGGCAGCCCGTGAAACTGCACGTTATTCTGTTCGGGCAAGTGTTTAAGGCTGATGAGGCGGGAGAGTACGGCGCCGACGAGACAACTGCGTGGGTCGAAGGCATCTCAAAGCTTGTCAAGGAGACGGGAGGCGAGATCAGAACGGCTGCGGATTCAGAGTCACTTTCAGACGCGATGTCGTCCACCCTTGCTGGACTCGACAGCCGGAAAACGGGCGAGATTAGCGGCGAAATCCTCAAAAATGGCCGCTTGGTGGGCTCCAGCGCCGAGTTCAAGGTCATGCTGATGGAAGGAGAAGACTCACGAGCCGAACCCGTGGTCTCCAAGGATGGTAAATTCAGGTTCCAGAACGTCCCCGCAGGAAGGAAATACACAATCAAAGTGACCGGACGGATTCGAAACCGCCTGTTTCAGTCCGAAGTGAAGGAAGTCACCGTACGGGCCGGACAAAGTTCGGACCCCGTGAAAGTCAACCTGGAGTGAACTGGCGTTCTTAGGTGGGAAAGCAACGTGTGATTGCTTGAACATGCCCTGGCAACGCCTTATCATCGCATCCCCACACAGCCAACGGAATGCCCACCCCGGAATCCATAGGAATCCGTTTCCAATCAGGCTTGGACGGCTTGCTTTGCGATGATCCACTCCTTATCTGGCCAAAGCAAGTCCTCGAAATTCGAGCCATTCTGCGGCCGTTTTTACTGATTTTCACCGATGGCAGAGCCTTCTACAGCCATGGCGTTGCGCGAGCGATTCTTTTCAGAGTTGCATCGTGGAGTCGTCGTTGATCTCGCCGCGTTTGTGAAACTGATGTCGCTGAATAACCTCAGCGATGATGTGGCAGAAGACCTCTTTCTGGTTCAGATTGAGTACGCCCTGAAGCGTGATGAGCCAATCTTCGAGGCTCAGCTGATTGATTCATTACCCCAATATCGGGCGAGTGCGGGCGCCGCGTTTCACACGGCCAGGTTGAAGCACACACGATTTGCCCACTGTTTCATCCCGGATCCGCGAAAAACAGTGGTTGGTGGTGGCGAGATCTTTCTCCGCTCTACCAATGTTCTGCCGCCAGACCAGTTCCTCGATCCCGAATCCTTCGGGGATTCCTCGCTCCTGCCAGAGTTGCATCTCCGTGTTACGAAAGGACCTCATGAAGGCCGAGAGGAGGTCTTTTCGGGTGCTGTTTCGGTGGTTATAGGGCGAGCTCTTGACGCTCAATTCTCCCTGTCGAAGGACGCCAAATGTTCTCGCCTGCACTGCAGAATTGATTTCCGTCCGCCGGTCTGTGAAATCCTTGACCTGAACAGTACCAATGGCACATTTGTAAACGGCGAGCAGATCGAGAAATGTCGACTTGTCGACAAAGACTCGATTCAAATCGGGAATTCCAAACTCCACGTATACCTCGGAGCTCCGAAGGACAAAACAGGCACACCCGATCCGCCATCAGAATCTGCTCCAAAGCAGGTGGCTGAATTCACAATTGAATCGCAACTTGGCGAAGGCAGCTTTGGCACCGTCTATTCTGCCTATCGTGCCGGTTCCAGCCGCAAATACGCTCTGAAATTGTTGTCGAAAATGTCGCTCGATAGTCCCGTGCACGTCGAGTCATTTATTCGCGAAGCATCAATTTCGACGAAACTGAAGCACCACAATATCGTTGAGACTCTTGACTTCGGGATCTTTGACAAGAGCCCCTATCTTGTTCAGGAACTGGTGCCATCCGTCGAGATTTTTGGCGTACTCTCGACAATGTCGAAAACACAGAAGATCGTCACCGTGCGTGACCTGATGGTGGAGATTCTGGCGGGACTGGAGTTCGCCCATCAGAACGATGTCCTCCATCGCGACATCAAGCCTTCGAACCTTCTTTTTTTTCCCAGAGGTGCTGGATACTCCGGAAAGCTGGCGGACTTTGGGCTGTCGACTCGAACAGGGGGAGAGCAGCGAGCCGACAGCAAATTAGTCGGCACTGTCGCCTACATGGCACCCGAAGTCCTGGTGGACCCAAAGCATTCCAGCCGTGCCTGTGACATCTATGCGGCCGGAGTCTGCCTCTATGAACTGCTTTGCGGGAAACGGCCTTATGCCTCCGCAAAACTTTCTCGGCTGGTGTTTATGATTCTCAATGAACCACCAACACCCATCCGAGATCGTATCAACGATATTCCTGACCCACTGGAGAGAGTGATCGTGCGATCAATGAGCCGCCGTCCGGAAGACCGGTTCAAGTCGGCCGCAGACTTCGCACAGGCACTCCAGGATGTCCCGGATCGAGCTTGATCCTTCTGCAGATCTGTCGCAAATGGGCTGCATCACGACACGAAACAGAAGTCCCGAATCAGGTTGATCACGGAATCAGGAAGATCAAACCCACAACCGCAGCCGCCTGGATGCTGGCTCCACCCAGATCAACTTCGTCAGGGTTCGGGAAGTAAGCATCAGGGCCGAATTCGCTACACGTCGGACAGTCCGGCTTTGCATGAACCAACGAACATGGAGGCTCGACGGTCATCATATAAGGCAGAACGGGAATTCGTCCCGCGAAGTGAGCGAAAGATGTGACCTCGGTAAAGTACCCGCTGGTTCGCCCACATCGCTCCAGGTTTGGATCTTCGAAGTAAAGAGGGTTGTGGTGGAAGGGAAAAGTATTTCGGCGAGGACGAAAACTGACCCACGTGCCTGACGACCAATTGCGCTGTGTCCCCGCTTTGCTCAAGTACTCTTTTCCTTCGTTCAGTGTGTCTGGGAGTTCGTTGGCAGAATGAATTGCATCTCCAAGGTTGACATGACCAAGACTGGAGAAAAGGCCATCAGCAGAATTCTGTTCCACCACCGGTTTATCCGTCACCGTCGAAGGTATTTCCGACACCAATGGGGCTGGTTCCTCCACGGCTGGAGCATCCTGATACGCTACGGTCTGGAGAGGACTCTCGAAATCTTCCGACGTTGACTCAGAAACGATTGCAGAGAACTCACCCGTTTCAAAATCCATATCATTCACAGGACTTCTGCGGGGCTTTGCGGCACGCCAACCCCGCGGCTTAAGCTCTGAAACGACTCCGATCTCTGATGGCATGTCACGGCCTGCGCTTTTGGCGATGATCTGAATTTCATCGCCATACATCGTCCGGAGGTTCTCCGACTTCTGCCCGCCATCGGAAGCGGTTTCCGGCAGTAAACCCGCCTGCACCGGGACGAGCGAAATCAGTCGAGGCCCGTACGCCGCCGCATGCTGAGCATAGAACCTTGTCGGAAATGATACGCCGGGAACCGGCAGATCACTGGCACAGGATTTTTCGCTTCCTGTCGCTACGCCTCGGACCTCGTCCGCAAAATCAGGCAAAAGCTCGTCGTTCGCCCTGCAGGGGGTATTTCCGGTCAGGGCGTACCCAAACTGGACAGTCACACACAGACCAAACAAAGCGGATTTGAGCTTGAGCATCCGTGCTCTCCCGTAGACCTTTAGTAGCTCGCAAAAAAGGAACGAGCCCTTCAGCTAGAGATGTCGTCAAATTCAGCACAGGTACCTGAGAACTGACACACCCGTAGGCAAAGTCGCGCTGACGCCAACACTCCCCCCACGCCGCCCATTCACTTAAATCATCCCATTCGACACATTCTTCCTGAATCATCAGAGGTAAGTTGAGGATCCGGACCTTGTGTCCTCCGAACTTGTCGCAGATTTTGCTTCTCTTTGCCTCTTACGGGGGGTTAGTATCTTCAAGAGATACCGGGCCAATATGGCCCGAAAATTCGTTAGAATCGACTATTCGGGATCGAAAGATGCCAGTTACGACGTTGCTGCAGATTCTCCGACAGGTTTTCTCCAATCCTCGGCTGAAGCAAAAACAGGGCAAAAAGCTGCAATTTTCACCGATCCTGCTCGAAGAACGCTGGCTCCCGGACGCCAGCTTCGCGCTGG
>JBILXT010000292.1:0-9226 GCA_044378235.1 Planctomycetaceae bacterium | reverse complement strand
CGTGGCTCTGATTTCGGTTCTGGTGCCAGAAGGTCGTCCGCATCCATTGCATCGAATGACGAGTCACGGTCTTCCGTCTGTCGTCCCTGCATGTTGCGACGAAAGAAGCCGCTGGTGAGGTCGATCTCAGACGTCTGCAATCCCGGATGTCGCGCGGGAATTGAGGGTCGCTGATCGTCAGCTTCTGACTCCTCAACTTCGTAACCCACTTGCTGGATTCTGCTGCCTGCAGGCGAACGCAGACGATCTTGGGCGATGGATTTCCTTTCGGCTTTTGATTTCGATTCGGCAATCTCATTCTGAAACGGCGACAGCTCACCGGGGCCCTGCAACACGACATGCGCTGGGGCAGCCGTAAGTTCCGTGCCATCATTGCTGACGAAGCGACTGATCAAAGTCAGATGCTGCAATGGTCCCCCGGCGGCATCCCAGGGAACCCAGAAGCTATAAGAATGCCCAAGGCGCGACTGACTGTAATGGGTCTGAAGTTTGTCGGCGGGAAAGACATATTTGCGATCGGGAGTTCGCTCCATCGAGCCTTTGCTGTCATCCCACGCGTAAACAACCAGGGTCCCGTCGACGCGAATCGCTTTATGTTTGTCCTCACCGTAGAACATGATGCGGCCGCCGAAACCTCGAGTGGCCGGTTCTCCGGGCTGATGCAGCACTGTATCAGACCATACCGGCACGATCTGACGAGGCGTCAGATATTCCGGCTCCTTCTTTGTAAACGACAACGCACTGGTGTTCATCATTGTGCATCCTGGTGCACTGACAAAAAGTCCTGCTGCCAGCAGCAACAGGCATTTGCGTTTTATGGTGAAGCGTTGAAGCATGGTTGTCGGCGATGATTTGGAAAAGGGATGGATCTGTGTTGATGTTTGCGTGAGCGGTTCGGCGCTAGCCGCCGGTGTTGATTTAGTTGTTTACCGCCCAGCCGCAGGCGCCGGCAGGAGCAAAAGCCGGCGCCTTCGGCTGGGCGGTAAACGAGCCAATGAGGTCGGTTGTTTCCTCGTTACTCTCTTGACCAGAACGACTTCTTTTCCGATTTCGGTCTGGTGTCTGACTTCGACTTCGTCCGAGGCTGAGTTTCAGAATCAGAGTCCGTAGTATTCGCAGGTTTCTTTTTGTCCGTCTCTTTAAACGCCGTACTGCGGAACGACATCTGTTTGATGCCGGAACCTTCAGTCGCTTCCGATTCGTCGTCTTCGCCCGTCTCGATCTTCCATTCGGGAACGACCACTTTGGTGTCCGTAGAAGCTGGTCCGTTGATTGAATCAGATGTGGTTCCGGGATTGATGAATTGATCCGGAGACGGGGCCAGTGGAACAGCCTGCTGCATAGAAGCGGCACCGGGAGTTTGGTCAGGATAAATCGTCGGAATCGTCGACGAATCCATCTGGCCGACCATCGCAGTGTCAGTATTCATCCAGTTAAACGTGTCGCAGGAGATCCAGGACATGCGAGCTGTTTCGACTTGCTTGATGTACTCCGCTTCGGAGGGGCCTCGCACAACATGCGGTGTGAGAATGATCAGAAGTTCCTTGCGGGAATTCTTTGTGCCGTCGAAGCGGAAGAGATTTCCCACCACGGGGACATCGCTCAGCCACGGAACTCGCCGTGAAAGTGTTGTGTTATTCGTCGTGATCAATCCGCCGATGACAATCGTCTGCCCACTGGCAGAACTGACGGTCGTCTGAGCTGTGGTAATGTTGACTCGAGGCGAACGAATCACTTCTCCGGTTGAAGAAATCGAAACCGGGATACCATCAATCTCCGGACCGACTTCTGATTTCTCAGCGTCGATCTCCATCACGACCATGCCTTCCGGACTGATACGAGGTGTCACACCCAGGATCAGTCCCACATTTTCCAGCTCGACCGTATTCACCTGACCGACCTGATTGATGCTGGTGCCTACGATTCGAGGAACACGCTGACCGACCTGAATAAAGGCCGGCTGATTATCCAAAGTCATAATCTGCGGACGGCTCAGAATCTCCACATTGCGTGACTGATTCATCGCTCGCAATAACACACTGACGTTTTCACTGCTGGCGGAAAGTACCAGGCCACCGAAGTCGGTATCTGTGCTCGTCCGACCCAGACTAAAATGCGACAGTGCCTGACCACCGACAGTCCCCCGGGTCGCCAGTGAGCCTGGCGTATTCGCATTTCCGAGCGGTTGATTATTAAAGTTGTATCCCGGAGTCAGAATGCTGCCCAGCAAACTGCGATCAAACAGCAAAGAATCCTGCAGACCCAGCTCCACGCCGAATTCATGCAGATTATCAAGTTCGACCTCAACCAGAATCACCTGAATCATGACCTGCGGTGGTTGAGCATCCAGGCCTTCCACCAGTTCCATGATCTGTTCAAAGTAACGTGGCGTCGCACTGATGATCAACGCGTTGCCGACGGGTTCGGGAACGACGACGACTTCCGATTCAATCTGGGTGAAAGGATTCTGTCGTCCCGGAGCCGCCTGATTGACGACTCGCTCACTGCGCAGAAAATTGTTGACGGCGTTTGCGACGTCCAGAGCGGGGGAGTTCTTCAGCCGATAAACTTCGTTCACTCGTTCCTGCGAATCGGTTTCATCCAGACGCAGCAGCAGGGCTTCGATAATCTTCAGATCGCCGGACGTTCCTGTGGCAATGATACTATTGGTGCGGATGTCGACAGAGAATCGCACAGGCACGAGTGACGATTCCTCTTCGGCTGTCGCCAGTTGTGGCACTGTCGAAACGCCGGCCTGTTCAGGAAACAGCGAACGCAAAACCTGAACAAGATCTGTGGCGTCGCCGTTGGTGATCTGGAACACCTTGATCTGCGCGGACGCTGCGGGAGATTCATCGAGACTCTTGATTAACTGTTCGACCAGAGACAGGCTGTCGGCCGGACCTGTGATAAAGATTCGATTGGTTCTGGAATCCGGAGTCAGCTTGACGTCCTGAAGCAATCCGGAAGCGACGACGCTGTTTCCATCCGGACCGACCATCAGCATTTCCAGAGCTGCTGATCGTTGAGTTCCCACACCTCCGCGAGCTGCGGTAATCGCCGCTGTGATCGTCTGAGAAACATCAGTGGCCAGTGAGTTCTTAAGCTGGACGATTCGAGCCTGATTGACGGATTCTGAAGTGCCTTTGTCGAGTCCCTCGATCAGCCGTGTAACTTCCGCCAGATCTCGGGGAGCGGCGTTCACGATCAGTGAATTTGTGCGTTCATCAGCCGTGATATTGACTTCAGGGCCAAGACCGCCACGGTCATTCAGAAAATCACGGACGGTGTCTTCGACCTGATTGGCCGACGCATGTTTCAAAGAAAAGATCTGCATCTGTGTGAGCGGTTCGACGGACTCGTCCAAGCGCGCGATCAGCTTCTTTGCGGCTGTTACGGCTTCACCCCAGCCGATGAGCAGCAACGCATTTGGTTTCACAAGCGGCGTGATCGACACGCGGCCCTGCAGCGGACCTGTGAGATCATCCAGCACATCGGTGATGAGTTCTTCCAGAGCTTCTCCCTGCACGTTGTGCAAGTAGACAACGTCGATCTCCGGTGCAGTTTCTTCGCTCAGGCGTTCGATTTCGCGGATGATACGAGTCAACTCTTCCACGTCCGGATCACGACCGCGAAGAATCAGCACATCCAGATCTGGCAAAGGTTCAACAGTGACGTCGGAGGACGGCCGCCGCAAAGCTTCTCCGTCCATCGGATCCTGCATTGCGGCTTCGGCTGCTGCATCTGAGTTCTGTTGTGGATCGGTCTCAATCGGAATCGCTGGCTCGCCGGGAATCTGTTGGAAACCCGCTGGCCGGATGACTCGGTCTGCGGCTTTACGGCCCTGCCCTTTTTCGTTGTTATCTTCTGGCTTTGATGGTGCTCGATTTGTCTGCTTCCAGATCAGTAAGGCTTTGTTCAGAACATCGGGTTCAACGTTCGCCAGCGGCACGAATCGAATCGTGTCATCAGTCGCCTGATCTCGCACATCGTCAAGCTGTTGCAGCAGTTTCGCGAACTGCTGAACCAGATCTTCTGAGCCTTCCAGCAGACAGGACTTTGAGACGTCATCAAACGTCAGAGTGACTTCACGATTTCGGCCACTGGAGAAACTTAGTTGATGATCCTGAATCTCCAGAACTCGCGTTCCCAGCAAGCGAGAAACAGCATTCTGGGCCTGTTGTGAAGTAATATTTCGGAAACGGAAACGGACCGTGCGGTCGCGCAGAGCGTTACGATCCGTCTTTGGAGCAGTTTTCTTGCGAGTAGTCTCCCTGGCCGGCCATTCTTCTGAGGCAGCCTTTTCATCCGATTTTGAACCCGGGTTCGTGATCGGAGAAAATTCCCAGTCTTTGGCAGATGTCTCGACAGAAGAACGTTTGGTTGTCGGCTTGGTGTTCTCTGACGAATTCAGTTGTTCGACCAGTTTCGCCGCTAGTTTCTGAACCGACGGACTTCCGGACACCAGTAATTCAGAGGCGTCATCATCGGCAACAATGCGAGCGTCTTCCGCTTCATCTCCGAGTAGCTCGTTGAGCATTCGCCGTGCTTCTGACGGCGACTTTTCTTTCAGCCGGTAAACAGAAAACTCTTCCGCGTTTTGGGCTGAGACTGTGGCGGAACTCAGGCCTTCAAACGTTCCCGCCATGACAACGAGAATGCTCATTGCGGCAAACCGACACAAAATTGGTCGTTGTGGCTTCATGGGAGAATCGTGAGGGGAGTGTGCGGGAGAGGTCCGGAAAATCAGCACCTGTTGCGTGAACCGGCGATGTTTCAGGATGTAGATTCAAGGAGGGAGGTTGAGAGTAAACTCAACGCAATCCGGTCTCAACCCGAGCCCCGGTCAGTCATTGTGAGAAATGCTGACCCGCATGAGTTGAGATCGACGTTTCGGAGAAAGTTGCAGCCCTGAGCAACTCTGATTGCGAAACTCGCCGATTCTTCAGGATTGGCGATCGGCAAAAACTGCTGTTGGGAGACTGGGTTTTCAGAGTCGCAGTGGCACTCTCTTCAGCTCGCGCTGCTTCTCCAATTTGCAACGCGCTGGATCACATAGAAGAAGACGGGCGTCAAAAGAATCCCGAAGAGAGTCACACCCAGCATACCGGAGAACACGGCCGTGCCCAGCGTGCGCCGCATTTCGGCACCGGCTCCTTCGCCAAGAACCAGCGGGATGACTCCGAAGATAAATGCGAACGAGGTCATAATGATCGGACGAAGTCGCAGCCGACAGGCATCCAGAGTGGCCTCGTAAACGGATACGCCGGCCTGGTTTCTGGCTCGAGCATACTCCACAATCAGAATCGCGTTTTTGCAGGCCAGCCCGACGAGAACCACAAAGCCGATCTGAGTAAAGATATTGATATCCATCCCGGCAAAGATGACACCCGCGATTGAACACAAAAGACACATCGGCACAACCAAAATCACGGCCAGCGGCAAGGCCCAGCTTTCGTATTGAGCCGCCAGAACCAGAAACACCAGGATGACCGCCAGCAGAAACGCATACATCGCCGTGTTGCCCGCTAACTGCTGCAGGAAGGCCAGCTCCGTATACTCCACACGCATTGATGGAGCCAGATTTTTGTCGGCCACTTCACGGAGGGCCTTGATAGCTTCGCCGGAACTTGCGCCGACAGCGGCGTCCGCATTGACGAACGACGCGGGGTAAAGATTGTGCCGGAGAATCATCAGCGGACCCGTGACCGTGCGCACTCGTACGAAACTGGCCAGAGGAATGCTGCCAGCGGTATTCGACGTGACGTACATGCGCTGCAGGTCCTGAGTCTGCATGCGATACTTCGCATCGGCCTGAACATTCACCTGCCAGGTTCTGCCAAAGCGATTGAAATCATTGACGTACAGAGAACCAAAATTTACCTGCAGAGCACTAAACACATCGGCCATCGACAGTCCAAGTCTTTTGGCCGCCTCGCGATCGATATCCAGCTCGAGCCACGTCGTGTTGGCTCGAAACCCCGAGAATAAGTCTCGCAGTTTGGGCGATTCCATCCCCTCAGACACGATGGACTGGCTCACCGATTCCAGCATGTTCAGCCCGTTATCGCCACGGTCCTGAACAACGATGCGAAATCCGCCCGCAGTTCCAAGTCCCTCGATCGGCGGCGCGCCAAGAATATTGACATCGGCGTTTTCGATCTCGGACAGAAACAGATTCCGCAGTTCCGCGGCAACGTCATCAGCCGTCCGATTCGTTTTGACTCGGTCATGAAAATCATCCAGCATCACATACATAGAACCAAAGTTTGGAGCGTTGGCATTCAGCAGCAAAGATTGTCCGGCCAGGGCGACCGTGTGATGAACTCCCGCAACTTTTCCTGCCAGCGTTTCAATCTTCGCCATGACCTGTTGAGTTCTCTCCAGGGATGCAGAATCGGCCAGCCGCACATTCAGAATCAGATAGCCTTTGTCCTGAGCTGGAATGAATCCGGTGGGAGTGATCGCGAACAGATGGAAAGTTCCATAAATCATTCCGCCGTAGATCAGCAGGACCAGCACACTTGCTCTCAGCGACCATCCTACGACTGTCACGTAAGCGTCGGTTGCCAGATTGAATCCACGATTGAACATGCGGAAGAAAATCGACAGCAGGCTATTGATGAGTCGACTGATGATCAGAACAGCGACAAAACCGACCGCTGCGGCAATCCACGGCCAAAGCGCGGGATTGATATTCTTCGTAATGTCGAATCGCTGAAGTTGCTGAGCCAATGGAGCACTCAGGAAGGCATAACCCAGCCACGCACCGAGAAGTGCAAGTCCGGGCCGAGGCAACGCTTCGCTGCGATGAGAACTCTTGCCAGTACCACCCGATCCGGGGCGTAACAAGAGCACCGCCAATGCCGGGCTGAGAGTCAGCGAATTGAACGCCGAGATAATTGTCGAAATCGCAATCGTGACCGCAAACTGCCGAAAGAATTGTCCAACAACTCCGGTAATGAAAGCGCACGGAATAAAGACGGCGGAAAGGACGAGTCCAACGGCAATCACCGGCCCGGCCACCATCTCCATGGCGTGAATGGCGGCATCGCGAGGCGTCATGCCGTGTTCGATATTGTGTTCGATGGCTTCCACGACCACGATGGCATCGTCGACAACGATCCCCACCGCCAGTACCAGACCGAACAGAGTCAGCGCGTTGAGGCTGAAGCCGAAGGCCAGCATTGCCGCGAAGGTTCCGACGATCGCCACGGGCACCGCCACCAGCGGAATAATTGCCGGTCGCCAGCCCTGCAGAAACACCAGCACGACGATCGCGACCAGAATGACGGCGTCGCGGAGAGAGATGAAAACTTCCTTCACCGATTCACGAATAAAGGGTGTCGTGTCATAAACAATGGCATAGTCGACACCTTCCGGAAATCGCAGCTTCAGATCGTCCATCCGGGCTCGCACTTCCGCGGCCGTTTCCAAAGCATTCGATCCGGGCAATTGATAAATCGAAAGAGCGATGGACGGTTTCGTATCCAGCGTGCAAACCTGATCGTAGGACATCGCTCCCAGTTCAATCCGAGCCACATCTTTCAGTCGCACCATCCGCCCCTGCGCGTCGGCTCGCAGGACCATGTCGCCGAATTGCTCCTCACTGGTCAGTCGCCCCAAAGTCGTCATCGTGTACTGAAACACGAGCCCTTCTGTTGTGGGCTGCTGGCCAATCTGCCCGGCCGCGACCTGAGTATTCTGCTGTTCGATCGTTCGCAGAATGTCCTGAGTACTGATATCTCGCATGGCCATCTGCTGTGGATCCAGCCAGATACGCATGCTGTAGTCGCGTTGACCAAGAAACGTGATGTCTCCCACGCCCTCGACTCGCGACAACTCATCACGCATCTGAATCGTTGCGTAATTGCTGAGATAGAGGTTGTCTCGTGAGCCGTCCGGCGAGAACAGATTCACGATCATCAGCACGCCTGGCGCTTTTTTCTTGACGGTGACTCCGCGTCTTTGCACAAGATCCGGCAACGTCGGCTGAGCCAGAGCGACTCGATTCTGTACCAGCACCTGTGCGAGGTTCAGATCGGTTCCCGAGGCAAACGTGACCGTCAGTATGTACGTGCCGTCGTTCGTGCATTGCGACGACATGTACAACATATTCTCGACGCCATTCACCTGCTGTTCGATCGGTGCGGCGACTGTATCAGACACAACCCTGGCGTTGGCACCGGGGTACATCGTCGACACTTCAACAGTCGGTGGAGCGATCTCCGGGTATTGCGTAACCGGCAATGTGAAGACCGCGATACCTCCGGCCAGCGTGATGACAACGGATATCACCGTGGCGAAGATAGGTCGATCAATAAAGAAACGAGAAAACATTCAACAGAGACCTTAACCGACCGAAGGCAAATCGCCCGTTGGTGATTTACGTTCGTCGAGATTGATTGTGGGGCTACTATGGTTGGATGGCACTCCTCGCGGTTCAGTTGGGATGGCGGCTAATGCGGCACGAACTGGTCGAGTCAAAAATCGTAGCCTCATGACGTCTGTCAGAATCCGACCGATACGTGCAAGTGGGCCGTGCCCGGAGAATATGGACCAGTGTGAAATGCGATCAACGATCAGAAAGAAGACCGGTGTCAGAAAGATCCCAAAGATGGTTACTCCCAGCATCCCGCTGAAGACCGCCGTCCCAAGCGCACGACGCATTTCGAATCCGGCGCCGGTGGCGACGACCAGCGGGACGACCCCAAGAATAAACGCAAACGAGGTCATCAGAATCGGACGCAGACGAAGTCGACAGGCCTGCAGGATCGATTCGTAAACATCCAGGCCCTCGTCACGACGCAGCTTGGCAAATTCCACGATCAGAATTGCGTTCTTGCAGGCCAGACCGATGAGTACCACGAAGCCGATCTGAGTAAAAATATTGATGTCCAGTTTGGCAACGGCGACACCAGCAATCGAACACAGCACACACATTGGTACCACCAATATAACGGCCAGAGGCAGCGACCAGCTTTCATACAACGCGGCCAGTACGAGAAACACAAACGCCACGGAGAAACCGAACAGCAACATTCCCGTGCTGCCCGATGTTCGCTCCAGAAAGGAAAGCTCGGTCCATTCGAAGGCCATCGTGGACGGCAATTCGGACGTTGCCAGCTCTTCGAGAATTCGAATTCCTTCCCCGCTGCTGACTCCTGTTGACACGTTGCCAATAATTGCGGCGGCCGGATACATGTTGTAGCGAGTCACCATCAAT
>JBILXT010000291.1:0-9255 GCA_044378235.1 Planctomycetaceae bacterium | reverse complement strand
TCTTGAAGCCGTGAAGAAGTCAACAACGCTGGCCCCCGAGGCTGTTGGCCCATGGACACTTTCAGCCAAATTGTATGAACGAACGGGACGTCTCGCGGATGCCGTCGACGCTTATCAGAAGCTTCTTTCTCTGGATCTGCGATCACGCAGCGGATATCTGCAGAAAATCGCGAACCTTGAGCAACGTCTCGGACGCCGCGCGGAGGCGTTAATTGCCGGTCAGGCACTGCTGGCGGCGGGACCTGACAATCCTGAGTTCATTAAGCTCTACGCCGACCTTTGCTTTCATTTTGGCGATCGCCAGGAAGCGTTAAAAACACTGCGGCGATCAGTACGTTCCAGTTCAGCTGACGGTCCGCTGATTCTCGAGCTGGCTCGAACGTTGGCGAATCAAAATGAAGTCGATGAAGCGACATCTCTTTGCTGGTTGGCATTCGAGAAGTCTGCAAGTCTCGACGAGAGAACGAACACCGTCATGATGCTGGCTGAACTCGCGTTGCGTACGAATCGCCTCGATCAGCTCATTGAAAAACTTGAGCAGCACGGCCGTGTCTCCGGGCAGGAGCAGGAGTCTGTGCAATGCCTGGCCGTTGCGTTTCGAGTGGCCGGTGATCTCCAGTCCGCACGACGAGCTTTGGAAAGGTTGTTAGCTGCCGATGGCCGTGATTCGCAGCTGTTGTTGCAGGTGTCTCGGCTTGCGGAGGAAGACGGCGATCTCGAGGCCGCCACAGAGTACCAGCGGCGCGCGAATTCGGTTCTGCCATCGGAAGAAGGAGAAACGCGGCTGGCAAGTCTGTTGATGCGTCTGGGAGATCTCAGCGAAGCCGAAGCGCTGTGGAATCGAATTGCTGGTGAGACCACGCGCCCCGCGGAGGCGATACAAGCCATCGATCAATTGATCAGTCTGGAGAGTATTGATTCGGCTCGCGAAATCTGCGACCGATTACTCGCGCAGTCTCCAGAGAACTGGGAAGTGATGGTCAGGAGAGGCCTTCTTGAATGGCGATACGGTGATCGAGAAAAGGCTGACCACATTTTCCAGAAGGTCCTCGAACTTGGTCTGGATTCGAATACACCGTCCGCCTTGCAACACGACCGCTTGAAGCACGGTGATGCCACCGTTGACGCGGAAATACAGCGGCTGCCGGCCTTGGCGAGACTGGAAATGGTTCCTGATCTGGTCGAGTTGTTTCGAGACGCGGAGCCCTCAAGGTGGTTTGGACCGAAGATTGAACCAACGATGCCACGTGACTACGGAGCGGCTCGTATCGTGGCCATCATCGGACGATACCTGACGGCTCGGCAGAACAAATCGGACTCTGAAATTCTTGAGAAGCTTTCCACCGAAGCCCATAGCGGTCACCTGCAGGCTATCTGTGATCAGCTGGCGCTGGAGATTTGCATCGCGGATCGAAACGAAGCCAAACTGTTTAAGGAGACAGATTTTCAGAGATTGATTCAGCCCGCCACGGAGGGGAACACTGAGGCACAGGCGATGTATCTGGAGTTAATCGCAAGACAGTTCAACGTGTGGGAAGTTGACGAGGACATCGAATCCACTCTTGATAATCTCGGTCTGCGATTTCTCACTGCGGAACAGTTCGCGTTGCTGGCAAGCAGCTTTCAACAGGTGTTGACCGAGAAGCCAGAGTGGATGGAAAAATTCGATGCACCGCGTCTGTTCGCGATTTGCCGCCATCAACAGCAACTTGAGAAGCTTGATGAAATAGCCACCGGCTTGTTGGCACAAGAGAAAGTCGGTCCGCAGCTTTCAATGGGGCTTGACCTTGCTTTGCTGAGGCAGACACTCACAATTCAACGATCGCTCGACACGCTGAGTCGCCTTGCCAAACAGTCGGACCTGAACAAACAATCGAACGGAGGCCTATCGACGGCTGTTCGCGGTGAGGCTTTTGAAACAATCGCCCCAGCGTTACTGAGAATCGCCCACATCAAGCGATTACCTGGCGAAGAACATTCCGGACTACGCGTGCTGGATTGGTGGCTGGAATGGCGTCGTGAGTTTTCAGGCACTCAGGCGATGGGTGCGACCGCAGGATTCGAGCGGGAAGTGGCTCAAAGAGTCGTCGAAAGCATCGTCGTTCCAGACGCCAGTCGGGGCAATGGATTTACTTCGAGTGCTCAACAGGATCTCTTTGACGTCGCCGCTGGACTTGGGGTGAAGAATCACTTCTCGACCGAAGAAGTCGAGTTCTTGACTCAGGTCTTTGTGTTGTTTCTACAGGAGCACGCGGACGAACAGCTTACAGACTGGTTTCACGAAAGAACCGAGTCGTCAGCAATTGTCAGTCTTGCTGAACTGGAGATGATGCAGGCGGTGTACTGGAGTATCGAAGAACATCGCGAGTCAGTCCTGCTCCATTTGGTCCGGGCTGTAGAGCATTCCCCAAACGACAACCTTCTGAAACTTGTCGTGGCTTTGCGACTGGAAGAGTTGGATCTGAAGAACGAAGCACTGGAGCTCATGGCTCAGCTTCCGGACAGCGATCCGATGGTGCTCAAATGTCGCGAATTCAAGACGTTGCAGATTGCGACCCAATTGCAGCGGAGCGAACTCGCCAAAGTCGCAGCGACTCGATTAGTCGGACTGGATCTCGATGATGCAGAACACACATTTTTCGATCGTGAGCTCGGAAAGCTCGGCCTTGAAGACCAGCGCATTGAGCTGCAATCGCGACGCACGAAGGTAAAACCGGATGCGGCTGATACGTCGCCATTGGCTTTGCTGGATCATTATGAGCAACAGGGGAACGTTGCTGCCTCCGTGCAGGTCGCTCAGCAGTTGCTGCGTCGCTCGCATCAGAATCCCACGCCGTGGCGAAATACGACTCGTCCGACGCCCGAACAAATCTATGCGCGAGCTTACAAGGTACTAAAAGAGACCGGCGAACTCGATAAGATGATCGAGCGGCAAAGAGCACAACTGGCGAAGTCGCCGCAATCGGGGCGGTTGCAAAAGACTCTGCTGGAATATCTAAAAGCTGCCGGACGAAATGCGGAGGCTGATCAGCTCCAAGCCAGCTGGCAGAGAATCCAGCCAGGAGTCTCTGTCAAAGTGATGCTGGAACAGGCAGAAGGATTTGTCGCGGCAAAACAGTCTCAGTTCGCCTGTGATCAGTTCCTCAGGGTAATTCAGGAACATCCAGGGGAGTTTTGGGATGAAGTGTCGACTGAACAGGTTCTGGAAGTGTTTGCCCAAACCAATCGACTTGGAGAACTTTCTGACGCAATACTTTTGGCAGACCGAGGGCGATCTCAAAGTTACTCGCCCACAAACGCGCTGGACCAACTGATTCGCGCACTTCTGAGAGATTCAACGACTCATCGGAATGCGGCGCAGGTGATTCAGAGGTACTCGGAAATGTATCCGGCGTACACGGTCGGCTTTCTGCGGCTTGTGGAAAGCCTGCCGTTGTGGTCGTCTCCAGAGTTGTTTGACCTGTTGAGCCAAATGTATGTACCAGCCACGCCGGAGCAACTCCGAAAACCTCAGCTTGCGTGGCCTATGGACTATGAGTTTCATTCCATACAACTGGGCTTTGATGAACTCGCGATCCACGGCGGTGGAAACCTGAAGCGTCTTTCCGATGCGCTGAAGTTCAGTGAAGAACGCCGACGTGAACTGGAGCTGACAACGAAAGAAACAATGGAGAAGCTTCCGGATTGGCCCGCTGGCTATGTGATTCTGATCGTCTGTGCGTTAAGTGAACCAGAGAAGTCTCTGGACCAGGATCGCGTTGAAATGCTGGTTGGCGAAATGTGTGGTGATGGAAAGCCACCGGTTCCGGAAGCGGTGGCCTACAATCTGGCACAACTTCTGAGGCCGCATGGAGAGAGAATGAAGGGAGCGGCCCTGAAACTGCTGAAGTCCAGCCTGAACAGTGTGCCTCAGAAGGATCTGAGTGTCGGTACGCCGGCCTCGCGAGCTTTCCTTGAGTTGTCTTTTGAGTTGAATCGGAGCGGGGAAGGACTTGAGTTCCTGCAGAGTGCTCTGCTTGACTCCCCAAATCTAAAACTGCACGATGAAGACGTCGATTTGCCGGAGATTGGCGCACGATTGACCGCAGGAAAATTCCTCCTGCTGTTTGGTCGTCCTGTCGCGGCCATGCGCGTTCTTCAGGGACTCACTGCGGAGAACGAAGCACTGTTTCTTGAAAAAGTCGCTGATCAGGAGTGGCCAAAAATTACGGCCACTCGGGCTGCCAGATCGAGTCTGCTGGAGGAATTACGAAATAACGCGATAAATGCGATCACGGTGGATCAGCTTGCCCGGGAACTTCGCCTGGTCAGTCAATCGAAGACTGCCAGTGATGTCATTTCCCTGGACCTGCAAACGACGGTCAGCGGAGCGACGGACGATTCGGATTGCCGTCCTGTATGTTCCCTTATGGCGGCTATTGTTGCGAAAGCGGACGTCGATGCCAACGCAATTACAAAGCTCGTTGAGGAGCTCACGAATGCATTGAAGACGCCGCAACCTGATTTATCACTCATCGCACCTGGATCGGCGGTCGTCTTCAGAAGCAACAATAAAGAGTCTCTGAATAAACTGGTTCCCGCTCTGACGGAGTACCTTGGTCGCGAATCTCTGACGAGCGCTAAACTGAGCGAAACACCGGAGAGATTTCGTCGACGTCAGAACGCTGTCTTGAGCTTTTCAGCGGTGGCCGGTTACGCGATTGCAGACGAGACAAACATTCCTCTCATGATTCGGTTTTATGAGCAGTCGCTCGTTGTGGCACGTCGTGACCGAAATCAAGCGATTGTCATTGGCATTCTGAATCAGCTCGAGAAGCTCCAGCGGACTGCCGGCAATGCACTTGCTGCAGATATGACGCAAAAGGAAATGCAAAGCGAGCGGGAAGCGTTAGTTGGAGATGCTGGGACACGGAATTCCAAATCTCGTCCTGTGCCGACTCTTCAGGTTGATGATCTGAAAGCTCTGTTGCGATCTCGACTCCTGAAGCCTTTGCCAGGCTCACAATCGACCATTGCTCCATAGTTCCGAAACAAGGTCGTCGAGAACGCAAAGGATATCGAGCTCATCGAGTAATGATCCGCTCAGTAGCCTGTTGATTTCGTCACTTGATCAGCCACAGGGCCTTACGATTCGAGAGAAATGAGAGCAGATTGAAGGCAGAGATGCCGTGGATAATTGTCGTTGCGCAGGGATTGATTAATGATTATTTGAGAAAGCAGAGTCGAGCACTCAGGTTGCGGGCGCTGCGAAGTTTCACCAGGAAGGCGTCACTTACAGTTCGCAACTTTCTCCGCAATGCATGGCCTTCGAGGCACTCTTGGACAAGTCTCTCAATCGGGACTAAAATTTGGCCTCCCTCATCGCCCGATGCAATCTGCGATCTTGCGCCGGGGTTCGATTTCCCGACGATCGTCTGGACGCTGTTCCGAGAATCTTCCTAACTGAAACTGCTTCAAATATGCCCGCTGCCTCTGAACTCGCTTTTGCTCGCATTCGGATCACCGGGAAGGATCGCTCGAAGTTTCTGCACAATTTCTGTACCAACAATATCAAAGCATTGGCGGTCGGAGTTGCTGTCGAAGCGTTCTTTACCGATGTGAAAGCTCGCATTCTGGCTCATGGATACGTACTGGCGTTCGAATCTTCGCATGAGATCTGGATGCTTCCGGGCGACTCCGCTTCGCTGGCCAAACATCTCAGCCGATATGTGATCACTGAGGACGTTACGGTGATCGATCTGACGCCGGAGAATGATGTGATGGTCATGCGAGAATCCTCTGAGCTTCTGGCTTTGCCACCGTTTGAGACGCTGGCTGCCAACAATGAAGGCACGTCAGGTGGCGAACTCAATGACTCAATAACTGCGAGTACAACATTGAAATTCCTGAGGTTTTCGTGGGCCTCAGAGCGGCTGATTGCTGTTGCTGGTTCGGGCGAACAGATCTCAGCCCTGCGACTTAAAGTCACAGCCGGTGCCGAAGTAACAGCATCGCAACTGGAATTGCTGCGGATCAATGAACGCTTCCCTGTTATCGGGAGAGACATGACGAACGAGAATCTGGCTCCTGAAGCCGAACGCAACAGCATTGCCATTTCCTATACCAAGGGTTGCTATCTGGGACAGGAACCGATCGCTCGCCTGGATGCCATGGGCCATGTGAATCGAGCGTTACGGGTCATCGAATTCACCGGAGCTTGTTCGTCGCAGGACGTTATCGGCTGCTCAATCCTGACCGCCGAGAACACGATCGCGGGAACATTGACATCGGCCGTTCAAGCGGGAGACCGGACGATTGTTGGCCTCGCGATGCTTAAGGTGAGTTCGACATCTCAGCCTGTGTTCTGCGAGTTGGCGTCAGGTGAGAAGCTTTCCGGACAATGCCGGGCGATGTAAAATTGCCGAAACGATTACTCTGGGGCGAAACTTGAATCATCTGCCCAAAGCCAATGCATTGTGGGAATCAGGAATGAAGTTCGCGTTGGCAGGCTGTTGCTTTAATTGTTAACCGCCCAGCCGGAGGCGCCGGTTTTTGTGCTGGCCGGTGCTTCCGGCTGAGCAGTAAACAGAATTCCGCCGGATAAGACTCAATCAACACGCTGTCAGAACCAATCCCCAAACACTCGTTTGAAAGTCACCTGTTCCATGAAAGCTGCGTTCATCACGACCACCGGGAGTCCGGAATGTATTCAATACGCAGAACTCCCGATGCCGGTTCTGACGGGGAATCAGGTACTGGTGCGAACTCAATCCGTCGCCGTGAATCCGATCGATACCTATATCCGATCAGGCAACGTTAAGGCGACTTTGCCGAATCCTTACATTATTGGAAGTGATCTGGCAGGCATCGTGGAAGCGATTGGTCCCGAGTGCACTCAATTCAGGATTGGCGATCGCGTCTGGGGCAGCAATCAGGGACTGGCGGGGCGACAAGGTTCCTTCGCAGAGCTGAATGCGATTGGAGAACAATGGTTGTACCCGATTCCCGACGGCGTTTCCTTCGAGGCGTCTGCGGCCGGGGCGATGGTTGGGATCACGGCTCATCTGGGTTTGTTCTTTCACGGCAGCCTGAAAGCCGGTGAAGTGGTCTTCGTTAATGGCGGCAGTGGCGGAGTTGGCTCGGCCGTTGTTCAGCTTGCCAAAGCCGCAGGGGTGACGGCGATCACAGCAGCCGGATCTCCCGCGAAGGCTGCCGAATGTCGTGAGCATGGTGCGGACTATGTGATCGAATATCGCACCGAGGATGTTGATCAACGGCTGGCGGAGATCACAAAATCGACGGGGCCAATTCATCTCTGGTTTGAGACGCATCGAGTTCCCACGCCGGAACGAACGTTGCCTCTGATGGCTCTTCGAGGACGAATCATTTTTATGGCCGGTCGAGATGCTCGCCCTGTGATTCCCCTCGGCCAGTTTTACACTCGCGACCTGCGGGCCATCGGCTTCGCCATGTTTAATGCAACACCCGACGAGCAGCGAGCGTCCGCGACGGATCTGAATCGTCTGCTGGCCGCAGGAAGCTGGCGACCCAAAATCGGTGCTCGCTTCCCGCTCTCGCAGGCTGCAGCGGCTCATCGACTTCAGGAAGAGAATACTCTTCAGGGAGCCAACACGATGACAGGCAAGATTGTGTTGAATGTTGAAGCGTGAAAGCCGCAATTAATTAAATCTTCAGCCTCTTTTTGGACATGGGCTGCACATGAAAACAGCGTTCCGATTACTCGCCGATTCGTTGATCTGTCTGGTCGTTCTGGGGATGTTTCAGGTGGTCTCGACGGCTACCGTGTCAGGATCGGAACCACTGACGACGACACCGGAATCCAGTCCCGAGGACAACTGGGGGCAATGGCGCGGGCCATCGGGGAATGGTGCCGCGCCGGAAACAGCAAATCCACCGCTCACCTGGGACGCCACGAAGAACATCAAGTGGGTTGCTGACCTTCCGGGGACGGGTTCCACGACGCCGATTGTCTGGGGCAATCAGATTTATCTTTTGTCCGCCGAAGAAACCACTCGACCGGCCACAACACCACCGATGAAACGAGCCGACTCCAAGACGGAACCACCGGGAGTCTTTTATCGCTTCGTAGTCACCAGTCTTGATCGATCGACAGGGAGCATTGTCTGGCAAAACGTGGCTACCGAGCAGGTTCCTCACGAAGGAAAACACCCAACGCATACGTACGCGGCGGGTTCACCGACGACCGACGGCGAACGGCTTTATGCCTCATTCGGTTCTCGAGGAATCTTCGCGTACACGCTGAAGGGCGAACTCGTCTGGCAGAAGGATCTCGGCGACATGAATACTCGTTTCGGCTGGGGCGAAGCGGTAACTCCCGTATTAGCGGGCGACACATTAATCATCAATTGGGACCAGGAAGTGAACTCCTTCATCGTCGCGCTGGATGCAAAGACGGGCGAAGAGCGTTGGCGAAAAGCTCGTGACGGTGAAGCAACCTCGTGGAACACTCCTTTGATTACTCAGGTTGGCGACAAAACTCTCGCAGTGGTCAACGGTTCCGGAAAGGCTCGCGCATATGACGTGGCAAACGGAGATGTGTTGTGGGAGTGTGGCGGTCAGACCATCAACGCGATACCGTCGCCGGTTCGGTTTGGTGATTTCGTGGTGTGCATGAGCGGCTATAAGGGAGCTGCTTCCTATGCCATTCCCTTGAACTCCACGGGAGACCTGACAGGATCAAACCGCTTTGTGTGGACGTATCATACGGGGACGCCTTATGTTCCTTCGCCAACAGTCAGTGGCAATCGCTTGATCTTTACCGGAGGAAACAACGACATCCTGACTATTCTTGATCTGGAAACAGGAAAACCCATCATCGAAAAACAGCGGTTGGGCATTGGAAATACTTATGCGTCTCCGCTGGCTGCCGGGGGTAAGGTTTACTTCGTCGGCCGCGAGGGAACGACGGTTGTGATCAGTGATGATGCAAAGGCGGAAGTGCTGGCGAAGAATGTGATCAACGACACGTTTGATGCATCTCCGGTAGTTGTCGGTAATCAATTGCTGCTGCGGAGTTGGTCGAAGTTGTATTCGATCGAAGAATCGGATGGGCCTCAAACTCCTGCTCGCTGAACAGAGTGGATACTCATCGCACTGCGATCAGCAGGCGTGGCCAGCCGGAATAGACTTCTGGAGATTCTCGGGTTGATCTTCGGCGGAGCCCACATCTTCTACTCGAACTATGAAACCGTCTCTGAAAAAGTCGCCGCAGAATCTCTACGAATCCTGCAACGT
>JBILXT010000712.1:0-9289 GCA_044378235.1 Planctomycetaceae bacterium | reverse complement strand
TTAAGGGTCGCGCAGTGGCGTCGCTGAAGGCATGGGTGGTCGGTGGTTGCGTCGCCTCCGCGCTGGCGCAGGTAGGCCTCGTCATTGCCGGCGTCTTTGGCATGCCTTGGCCGTTACGCGAAAACGTATTTCTACTGGGTGTTGCTAATGGTGCCTTTTCGATTGCCGCCATCGGCGCAATGATGGCAATGGCGTCGCAAGGACGCCTCGCTCGCGAGGGGGTTCGTATGGGGATGTGGGGCGCATCACAGGCAATCGCCTTTGGTGTCGGTGGATTCTTGGGTACTGTGCTCGCCGATCTCGGCAAACTGCTCATGGGCGGTACCGCCAGCCAGGGAAGTGCTTATGCATTGGTGTTTGGACTGGAAGCAATCGCGTTCGTCGCGGCTGCTTGGTTAGCAATGAATATTCGTATTGATCGTACGACCGGTGCTGCAGTTACCACCGCGGTCAACGATCGCATGACTCATAAACCGCTGGAATTGACGCCTCGAATGGAAGGGAGCGACTGACATGCTGAACCTAGACGTGTACGACGTAGTGGTTGTAGGGGGCGGGCCTTCGGGTTCAACCGCAGCGAGCGACTTGGCTCGCAAGGGCAAACGCGTCATGCTGCTAGATAAAGCCGGCCGTATCAAGCCTTGTGGCGGTGCAATCCCGCCCGCTGCCATTGAAGAGTTTTCCATCCCAGATGAATTGCTGGTGGCAAAGGTCACATCGGCGCGTATGGTGTCACCAAAGGGCATTGCCGTCGATATGCCGATTACCGGTGGATTTGTCGGCATGGTCGATCGTGAACATTTTGATGAGTGGCTACGTGCGCGCGCAGAGTTGTTGGGTGCAACCCGCGTCACCGGCAGTTATGAGTCGATCACGCGTGATAGCGCCGGCTACGCAATTGTCCACTACAGTACAGGTACTGAATGTGGGGATGGGGTTGAGCATAAGCGATCAAACATGGTGCGCACCCGTCTGGTGATCGGTGCCGATGGGGCGTCGTCAAAGGTTGCACGTCAGGAAGTCGATGCCGCAGCCGATGTGAACTATGTCTATGCTTACCACGAGATTGTGCAGTCGCCTGCGGTGACGACCGGCTTCGATCCGGCGCGTTGTGATGTCTACTACCAAGGTGTTGTCTCGCCCGACTTTTATGGCTGGGTCTTTCCGCATGGCACCACGACGAGTGTCGGCATGGGGACGGCACATAAGGGTTTCTCGATTCGCAACGCCACCGCGGGGCTGCGTGAATCTGCTGGATTGAAGGACGCACGAACGGTGCGCCGCGAAGGGGCTCCGCTGCCGATGAAGCCGCTAAAGCGTTGGGACAACGGCCGTGATGTCGTGCTCGCCGGAGACGCCGCCGGGGTGGTTGCGCCAGCTTCTGGTGAAGGTATCTATTACGCGATGCTGGGCGGACGACTCGCCGCCGAAGCCGCACTGCAGTTTTTTGCGACCAATCAAGTCAGCGCGCTTGCATCTGCAAGAAAGCGGTTCATGAAGGCACACGGCCGCGTGTTTTGGATACTCGGCATCATGCAGACCTTCTGGTACAACAGCGATAAACGACGCGAACGTTTTGTGAGCATCTGCCGCGACAAAGACGTGCAAGAGCTCACCTGGCAGGCTTACATGCATAAGAAGCTCGTGCGGGCGAAGCCATTGGCCCACATCCGAATCTTCTTCAAGGATTTGGCACATCTGATGGGGTTTGCACGCGTCTAGCCTGCTCGTCGGTGTCGAAAAAGACGTCGTCGCGCGCACGTTACAGTAAGCGGATAAGCTGGTGGTTGACGGCGGGCGGCGGTTGCTGGCAGTCTTACATTGTAGTCAGCAAACAACTCTCAACTTCCCTTGGCGTCCCCCATGTCCCCTCGTCTCGTTGATCACGCAGATCGTTACACCCTCGCTGCGGAAGTACACGCACGTCTTTCAGTCGAGATCCATGCGCCAACACGCGCAAGTTATGTCGCGGTGCTGGTCACACCGGAGGACCGAGTCGCAGAGTTGGAGCACATCGTCACACTTTGTGAGCGCTTCGGCGTCACCCCGCCCCAGCCCGGCGCAACACACTTCAGCGCACAGCTCGATTCGTTGCGAATCAAGTGGGAACGACATGGCGAATTCTCCGGCTACACTTTTTTTGTCGCCGGTCTAAGTCCACAGCCGTTCACTGAGCCGGCGGTATCGTTTTTGCCCGACGCGTGGCTGGACGGTATTCCTGGCCAAAGAATCGTCGCCGCCCATGCCAAACTGGCCCCCCGCCAGCCGGTGCCTACCGGTGCCGAACTAGAAGCCTTTTTTATGGGCAACATTGCCGTCGGCGCGGAGGTCAGTGAAGGGGCAGGTATTGCGTTCACTGACTTCAAGATACACAAAGACGGTTATTCGCGCTTTCTCATCGTTGATGTCGGCCTCACACCGGACCAGGCGGGGCGTGTGGTGCAACGCCTGTTTGAAATAGAAGCCTATCGCATGCTTGCCTTGCTTGGCCTGCCGGTTGCGCGCCAACGCGGGGCTGAAGTGTCGGCAATGGAGCGTCGTCTTACCCAGGTGACCGATAGCATTGGCGCGGAAAAATCCACCGGTGTCGCCAACGATGAACACCTGCTTGGCGAGTTGACGCGTTTAGCCGCCGAGGTCGAACGCGCCTTGGCCGGTAGCCAGTATCGCTTTGGCGCCAGCCGGGCCTATTACGATCTGGTGCGTACCCGTATCGCCGAATTACGCGAGCGGCGTATTGCCGGGGTACAAACCATCGAAGAGTTCATGACGCGACGCCTCGCACCGGCAATGGCCACCTGTACCACCGTCTCGCAGCGGCTGCGCGATTTGTCCGACCGCGTTGCGCAGACCAGTGGGCTGCTGTCGACACGGGTTGACATCGCGCGCGAAAAACAGAATCAAGCGTTGTTGGCCTCGATGGACAAACGCGCCAAACTTCAGCTGCGTCTGCAACAAACAGTCGAGGGATTGTCCGTTGCCGCCATTACTTACTATGTTGTCGGCTTGGTTAACTGGCTGTTTAAGGCCATCTTGGCGGCGGGAATCAACGTGAATGTTGAGCTTGCGACCGGTCTATCCATCCCGGTGATCGTTCTACTCGTTGCACTCGCGGTGAGGCGCGCGCGGCGGCGTGTCGTTGGCAGCGACGACGACCATACTCGATGACCATCGAACGGTTTTTTGTTAGCGGCCTCGCGGCCGATGTCATTTTGTTTGTGATGCTGCTAGAGCTTGTGGCGCTGTCGGTGATGTACCAGCGTACCGGGCGTGGTATCCCGCCGCTCGATCTGGTGTTCAGTCTGGGAGCAGGCGCCGGTTTGGTGCTTGCATTTCGCGGCGCGCTGGTTGGCGCTGGTCTCGGCTGGATCGGTGCAGCGCTGCTGCTGTCATTCGCGCTGCATATCGCGGACCAAGCGCGGCGCGCGGGACGGAAATCTAAAGTCTAAGCAGGGCGGGCATTTTCAGACGAAAATGTCCCAAAAATGCCGTGGATAAAGGAGTTTCAAATCTGCGAACTTCTATTGATTCGGCAACTAAATATGAACAATTAAGAAATCCCTGCTCCTGCGAACAACCACAGGGGTTGCGCTGCGCGGGAGCCTAATATCGGAATCTGCCGCGTAAAAAAATTGGGTTCCCGCCTACGCGGGAACGGTGGTGGCAGAAATGGTTTGCCATGTTTAATTACTTGATTCGGCAATTAAACATGCTGAATAACTCGCAAGTACCACATGTCCCCGCGCACAACCACAAGGTTTGCGCCGGGCGGGGCCCAATTTCATGGCGCGCGCTTTGACCCAGCAACCGGCAAGACCATCAGTGGTCCGCCCGGCACCTGCCCACATGCGCTGATGCTACCCACAGAAGTTGAGGACGGCACGCTCACTTACGTTTACGGCGAATGACGTGCGCGCCTATCACCTGATCAGCCACGATCTTTGCCCTTACGTGCAGCGGGCATTGATCACACTTTGTGAGAAGGGCGTTTCGTTTGAGCGCACCTATGTAGACCTTGCCAACAAACCAGATTGGTTCCTCGCCATTTCGCCGTTGGGCAAAACGCCGGTGCTCAAGGTCGGTGATGACGTCTTGTTTGAATCCGCGGTGATCTGCGACTACCTTGATGAAGTCGAATCGCCGCGCTTGCACCCGACCGACCCGCTTGCTCGCGCGCAACATCGGGCATGGATTGAGTTCGCCTCCGCGACACTCAATAACATCGGCGCCTTTTACAACGCTGCCGATGAGGCCGCGCTGGAGCGGCAACGCATTGCGTTAGCCAACAAGTTCGAAACGCTGGAGGTCCAACTCACCAAACACAATGGACCTTACTTCGCAGGCGCTGGCTTCAGCTTGGTTGACGCGGCATTCGCGCCCGTGTTTCGGTACTTTGAAGTGTTCGATGCAATTCGCGACTTTGGCTGCTTCGCTAATACGCTGCGCGTATCCGCTTGGCGCGCAGCGCTCGCGCAACGGCCCTCCGTTAAAGAAGCAGCGTTGCCGGACTACCCGGAAAAATTGCGGGTATTTCTGCGAAAGCGGAATTTGGCGTTGTCTCGGTTGATGGACAGTGGTGACGAGGGCGTTGACTGAGACGAGCGAGCGGGCGCGGGTTGGTTGTTTTGTGCGGAGGCAAGCGGCGACCTTTGCCAGAAAAATCGAGCACGGCCCCTTTTATTCTTCCTTGGTAGCTTCTTGCGGCGGAGCGGGAAAGATATGCATGGCGTTCTTGACCTGTGGCAGAGAACAATTGGGGAAGACCAAGAGTATCTCATCCTTGAAAAATAATCGTGGCTGTCCCCGATCGATTATTCGGTGCGATTATTCGCGATTATTCGTAAGCTATTTCCCGATACCTCTAGTTGCAGCTGCTTTAAGTAGGGCGAGTCCCAGATCAGTTAACGTCCCTTTCCATTTCTCCTCTTCCTTGGGCGTGAACCAGTCCTTTTGCATTACGACGAGCGCTACAACTCCAAACTTGCGAGTGGCGAAGGGCTTCTTCATCTGGACGAATTTCACTAGAAGCCGCTCGATGCCTATGCCATCCTTAGTGCGCATTATGACGATCAAATTGAGGTGATCATCATTGCAAAGGAATGGATTTTTCTCCTGCTTCCCAAAAATGTTCTTTCGCCCAAGAGCTCTAGCTACGCCAACGAAGACGGTCTCGGTGTTCTTCATTTGCTCTTGTTGTGAGGTCGTGTAACTAGACGACACCTTGGACATCTCCGGCTTGTACTCCTGAATGAGGCGGTTCTCATCTCTGGAAAGCTTACTTTCATGAATCTCGAACCCGCAATCGAGATAATCAAGAAGGTACTTCTTGTCGTCCTCAGAATAGAGTCGAACTTTGCCTAAGTACGCTTGGTGGGTAACTTTTTCTTCGCCAATCGCATTCAGGGTGGCGATTGAGGAGAAGCTAGATGATGCCTGGGTGACAGATGCAGCAAAGGCGAGCATGCCCAAAATTACTGATCTCATGAACTTGCATTTCATCTTGCCATCTCCACGCAAACAACAATCGGGAGCAGACCACGTTTGTTTTTCCGACTAAGGTATCTCTTCGAGCCAACGAGCGCAGTACTTCCACGCGTGATCAACATCGAGTTGCCTCGCATTTCAAAAGATGGTCGGCAATCAAAAAACATTGGTGGTCTCCCCATTAGTTTCTCCACGAAGGCTCCTGACGGTTGAGACGGCTAGCGTGGAGTTGAGGCACCCGCGCGGCTTTCCGCGCAGGTCGCCTCGAACGCAGGTTTAGAACTATGGCCAGTTGGATATTGCGTTGAACTCATTGCCATTGCCCGTAGTTACTATGAAGTTTGCGTTTACAGCGCGGGCAGTAGGCCAACCCGTTTCGCTATAGCCCCCTCGGTTAGCTGCGCTACCCCAATCAAACTTGTCGTTACAGCCACCGCTAGCGCGGAGCCATTCCCCAAAGGACGGGGATGTCAACGCAGGCACGGATAGTAGAAACCTCTTGAAGTTCTTGGGCTCAATTACTATCGGGAATTTTGGATCGATTGGCCCGTCTTTGCTTATTGGGGCAATGCCAGAAGCGGAACCGGCCGGGGAAGAACTCATCGAGAAAATGTCTTTGACGGTTACTGCTTGCGAGGACGAGTTGAACACATCTACCCGCCAGAACATGTAAACAGTGGTCGGGCCTTTATCAATACAAACAACTTTTTCGATACGTTTTGATGGTATGTCGCTTGGCTGAACCTCAACAATCAATGCTTCCTGATTAAAGGCGTTAGCCTTTCGTGCTTCATACCCTTGCCAAAAAGTAGCAAGTAAGGCGGCTGCACTAACAACTAACGCCAAGCGCGATTCGGTGATCTTAAGTGTGGGCATGGAATGGTTCTAACTCAATTCAGGGGCCACAACATCCGCATTCCGCGTTGAGCCCCAACATTTCAGTGAATGGTGTTGATAATTTTTTCAATCAATAAGTTTTATCGTGGTTCGGTATGGCTACGTATCACTAACAAATAAAGGAGATAAAAGGGGTCAGAGTCATTTATTTTCATAACTAAAATCTTCCTTTTTCAAAAAACAATTAGCAGGGTGACCCCTTTGGTTCGTGAAAAAAGTAATGATAAAAGGGGTCAGCGTCATTTATTGTCATAACTAAAATATTCCTTTTTCAAAAAAACAATTAACGCTTACCCCTTTGATTTACATGTTTCCCTAAGGTGCAACGCGCGAAGGTAACCTGTTCTTCGTGAATTTAAGGGGCCAGCGACGAATTATTTCGCCCCTGCGGCATTGCGATCAAGCGGTCCAATATTCTTACCTACCCAAACAGGTAGGATCGTTCACTTTCCAGACGCCCCCATCTGCAACCTTCTTCTGTCAATTCCAAAAGCCACCTACGCAAACAACTCCCGATCCCGAATCTTCAGCGCATCGGTGTAGTCCTCCTCAAACCACGCTCTCTCGCCCGCTTTGCGTGGTGGCTTTGCGAGCTGCAACTTATGTCCCGCTTTTTTCGCGTCGTTCTGCGCGATCCGAAAACGGTAGTGGTCAAAAATGCGCAGCGCTTCGACCATATACGACACCGCAACACGCCGGTCGCGGATGACCAACAAGTTTTCGCCGTTCTTGCGGTCCGCCGGATTCGAAAAGTTGTATGAGCCCATGTACACGCGCGCGGTGGGTTTGTCGAAATCGATCACCACAAATTTGTGATGCATCCGATTGCCGCCGCCGCCAGCGGGCTCTGCGTTGAACGGTGCGGGAACGTTTTTTGTCAGCGCTGATGAATACACCGGCGCGACGTTGCCATTCGGCATGGTGAGATCGATACCGCCGACTTTTTTATCCGCGATGCCATACGCAAAAATGCCGGGCTTCGCGGACACTGCCTTGATCGTGTCTTTGATGATGCCGGGCGTGATGGATAGAAACGCGAGCGAATAGAAAAGGCTCGATGTTGTTTTGCCGATGTCTTCACCGATCGTCTCAAGCAGCGCATTCGAGGCCGAGTGCGGCGAGAACGCGACCTTGGCATCGATCTTTTTTAACCCGAGGCTGGTTAGCTCTGCCGATGCGGTGTCCTCGAACGTGTCTTCGTTGTCGAAGTAGTTATCAAACGCCTCGAGTGCAATCTCAACCGGTTTTTTGCCTTCAACGACGAGCGCGTTGTTGGCTTGAACATAAAGCCCACGCCAGCTTAGATTTGTCGAGCCAAAAACAACCTTCTTTGTCTGCGACCCGTTGACGATGATCATCTTGTTGTGCTGAAGACTTTTCATGTGCTGGCGTTTAACGTTCGCCACGCCTGCGCTGTTGGTTAACAACGTTGCCGATTGACTTTCGCCTGAATCTTCCTCGCCATGTTCTTTACTGTCGTCAATGATGATCCTGAGTTTTTTCTTGAGCTTCGCAAACCGCCCGACGACCTCTGGTTCGCTGAGGTCGTAAGCCACCACACGCACCTCCGCCTTTTCGGCAATGGCTTGGTCCAAAAGTGCAAGGATGGTTTCACGGGCTTCGAATCCCATCCATGCCAGCGCCTCGTCCTTCTTGGGGTGTGTTGCAACAAAGGTCAGGCCGTCTTTTGCGGTTTTGGGTAGCAGTGTTTTGATCTCGCCGAACTTTTCAAAGCGATCGACAAAAGCTTGCGAAGACACAAAGCCGCGCGTGAACGTGACGTTCAGTTGTCCCGGATAAGTCTCGCGGCGTAGTTCGATATTGGCTTCTTGTGGCACGCCTTGGCTCAGCCGATCGTCGGCATCCATAAACACCGGGGTGACGCGGTAGGTGAATTCACCATCCAAATTGGCATTGCGCGGGAAGTGCACCCAACGAAACTTTTGGATCGGCGAGATCAGCGAGGAGAGCGTAATCGGATTCACCTCGCCGTTTGCTGTCGGAAACGTCAGCCGGTTGTTCAGCGCAAAAAAGTCATTGCTGTCTGGTGGTTTGGATTCAATTGCGAATCCAACAAAATTCTTTGGTGGTTTTCCGGACTTCCAGTTCATCGCCACCAGGCACATGCCATCGCCGCGGTGCAGCTTCAGTGTGAATAGCGCCTTTGCATTTTTGCCTGTCACTTGAAAATCGCTCGCGGCCATGTTGCCCTCGGTGTCGGTTGGTTTGCGTGTCAGACGTTCTCGTCGATTCTGAACGAGCGAGCCACGTTTGTCACCTACCCGAACAGGTTGGATCGTCCGCCTCGCGATGATCAGAATTTAGGGCGGAACAGAAGAATCGGGAAGTTCTAAAAACGCCGTCGTCGCAGCCTAGGCTGGGACACAGACCTCCGTAACTCATCGATCTTGCAGTGGACTGGAATCCAGCGCAGTTACGTAACTACGCTGGAATGACGGCAATTTTGAGGTTTTTATTGATCCGGCAACTAAATTGGAACAATTAAGAAAACCCCGCTCCCGCGAACAACCACGAGGGTTGCGCTGGGCGGGAGCCTAATATCGGAATCTGCTGCGTTAAAAAAATTGGGTTCCCGCCTACGCGGGAACGGGGATGGCTGAAATGGTTTTCCATGTTTAGTTGCTGGATCAATAGAAGTTTCTATTCTGTCCATGCAAGCATCCACGCATAGTTACAGCCATAAATGCTCCACATCGACCGTGGATAAAGGAGTTTCAAATCTCGCTTTAGCGCTACCATTCGCTCAGCACCTTTCCTCGGCGAGCGATTGGTGGGCGGTACTGGGATCGAACCAGTGACTTCCACCGTGTGAAGGTGGCACTCTACCGCTGAGTTAACCGCCCCAACGTGTCGGACGTGAGTTTAAGCGTAAACCCACCATAATGGC
>JBILXT010000290.1:0-9291 GCA_044378235.1 Planctomycetaceae bacterium | reverse complement strand
CTGTACGATGGAGTCCGCAAGTCGGATGGCGGTCAGTGGTCTGCGTCCGGAATAGACCGGGTTTGAAGATTCCTCTGTCGTACTGCGATTCTCACCGGGTGTGCCAGATGAGTTCTCGTCTGATAAGTCTGGAGCATTCTCCGGTAAGCTGGCGAAACTGAATAGCTTTGCTGGGAATTGATCAGGATCATCGAGAGCCGAAACGCACGACATCGTCACGTAGTTCAGATAGCTGTACACGAAGAAGGTGTCTTCTTTCACCTCGGCAGGACGGCTGTGGCTTTCAGGCAACGCATCGTCCAACACTTGTTGATTTTCGGCAACATAAGGGGAAACTTCCGGCGATGGGAGAGTTGGCAATTCCTCGCGGACCAGAAGTGTTTGTTCAGTACCTGATAACTGGCTTTGCGCGCCGAGCATGGGTTCTGTTGAGCTGGATTCGGGCACATCTGCGGTGGCCGGTTGCAGCGTGTCTTCGCCGAGGATCGCCCCGTTCAGTAACAAGCCCAGCAGGGGACTGAGGCAGAATGCTCTGCAAAATAGTGCATCCAGCATGGAAAACTCCGTTCTTCCGACGCGCGCGAAATCCTTTCTCTCACTGATCGACAGCGGCGAAAAGAGAACCTGAGCCTGTCAGGATTGACCGATTTCATCGTCCCAGGTGGCAGAATCCCTGCAACTGCTCGTCAGCCTTCAGGGGCAACCGAAGCTGGCCCCCTCAGTGTTCGGGCACAGTTCTTGCCTGTTAAGGGTGTCAGTCGGCCGGCAAAACCAGTGTTCCAGCTTGCGTTGGGGGTGTTCAGGGCCTGACAATCCAGTGACCGAACTGTTCCTCGACGCTTTTTTCCACGGACGTTTTCATGAGTCTTCCGAACTATCTTGATCGACTGCGTGAAAAAATTGCTGTCTGGATGAAACGACATTACCGTCTGAGACAACGGCAGCTGAAAGTTGTCCGGTTGGAAGATCGCCGACTGCCCGATGCCAGCTTCGCGCTGGTCGGGGATGCCCTGACAGTGGAAGCCTTTGATGGAGTCACCGACGCTGTTGACGTTTCTTTTGATGCGAACACGAATGAGTATCATCTGGAGTTATCGTCCGGAACGTGGCTTTCTGAGAATCCCGGCCCACTGGATCCAGCTGTTAGCCTGAACGGGAATGTTCTGACGGTGGCCTTGCCGTCGCTGAGTGAACTGCAGATTCATGGCTCCGGAACGCCACTGCATGTGACCGATTCAGGAAACGCCTTTTCCGTTGGTCGGCTGACAATTACTGGTGCCACTAGCGTGGTGATGGACTCCGCCAACGATTTCGATTCCATCAACATCGAAGCCGACAGTCTCACTTTGAACGACTCGGATGATCTTGAGATCTCAACACTGCAGGTCGCGGATTCGGTCGACCTGGCAGTCGCTGGGTCGTTGACGAACAGCGTCTCTGCGCAGATTGAGGTGGGCGGACACGCGTCGTTTGAAGGCTCTTCAATTGTCCTGGGACAGCATGTTGCGGATCACGTTGAACTAAACAGCCTTTCGGTGAACGCGGCCGGGGCCGTTGAGATTGATGGCGATTCGGTATTGGAACTGACGGGCTCAAATACGGCTGCTCAATTATCTCTTGAGTCAGCGGAATCGATTGAAGTCGCCAACGATGCGACGCTAACAGTTGACGGCAACACCGATCTGACAGCGGACGAGATAAACGTTCGAGGTGAATTCCAGAGTGGCAGTGTCACGTTTCATTCCGCGGGACATGTGCAGATTCATGAAGCCTCGGAGATGACCCTGACTGGCAATAGCTCTGCAGGTTCACTGACGCTGGAAGCAGACGGCCTGTTGACTGATACTGCGAACAGCTTGTTGCAGGTGACCGGGCACGCAGAGATCAACGCTGACGGTATTTCTTTGGGTAACGGTGATGTTGAGATTGGGAGTCTGCAGTTTGATTCGGCTGGCACAGTAACGCTGTTGCAGGAATCAGAAGTGCGATTGTCGGGTGACAGCTATGCCGGCAATCTTGTCGCAGAACACGCGGAGTTGATTGGAACCGGCATCATTCACAATGGTATTGAGATCTCAAATGGCGGTGTTCTGGGAGGCTGGCTGAATGTTGCGGGGGCTCTCACCATCGGTCCGAACGCTGTGCTTTCCCCCGGGAATAGCCCTGGGATAACGACCTCTGGCAATCTCACATTGGCCGCCAACTCGACATTGTTGATTGAACTGGATGATGATAATTCCGGCGGATATCCAGGAGCCGTTGCGGGAGTGGATTACGACCAGGTTCAGGTGACAGGCACAGTCACGATCAACGCCACCGCGACGTTGAATCTTCAGAATCTCGGGTCGACTCAGTCTTTGCCCGGAGATGTCTACGTCATCGTTCAGAATGATGGCGTTGATGCAGTCGTCGGAACGTTTGCCGGGCTCACCAACGGAGCTGTTGTCACGGCAGTCGCCGGTGGTGCCTACAGCATCTACTACAACGGCGGCACGGGTAATGACATCGTGCTGATCCGTCGTCCGGCCGCAGTCACGAACGTGTATGTTTCCAACACCTTCGTTGGGCTTTCGAATGGCGCCGCTGTTGTGGATTATGACTTTCTGACGGCTGGCAATCAGGCAGGAGTCTATGGGCTCCATGCGTTTGCCACGATCCGCGACGCTCTCACCGCCGTGACCGCTGGCGGAACCATCCATGTCGATCAGGGGACGTACCTGCATACGGACACATTAGTGGTAAACAAGTCTGTAACAATCGACGGTCAGGGTCTCAACCTGACTCAGATCCGCAAGTCTGGAGCTCCCACCGAGTTCGACGAAGCGATCCGCGTGGAATCGGACGACGTCACGATCAGCGATGTGCGCCTCGGCTGGCAAACGTTCAACACCACAGATTATTTCGGCTACGTACTCGTCCTTGAAAACCGCGCCAACATGACGGGCACGACCGGAGGGGTGCTGGACCCCGGGGGGATGGTCGAAAGGACGACGATCTCCAACGTCTTTTTCGGCGATGGCTACAACAGTGCCATTGTTATGGAGGGGACGAATCTCACCGAGATCTCAGACTGCATCTTCGCTGGCAACTGGGGCAACGCCGCGATTCGTGACGGTTCCGGCCTCAGTATTCCTCCCGCTGGCCCCACGTTTGGATCGATTGGCACGCCCAATACCAACTTCCTGATCACCCGCAACGAGTTCCGTGAAGACCATTTTCGCTGGGGACCAATCTCGTTTGGTCCCCAGGGTCTGACAGCGTTCCACAACTCTTTCAGCGGCGTCATCTCGTTCAACTATTTCGCGAACGGCCTTGATACCAACTTCGAGCCGCTTGGTGACAAGAACTACACGATTACCGTGACCAACAACGCCATCACGGCGATCACCGGCATTCCTGGTCAGGCAGAGTTCACCGGGCGAGGCCTCGTCATCGACCACAATACGTTCGACTGGAACGACTCGAACCAGACGAACACCAGCGGCATATACGCGCGTCCGGCCGGAGTGTTCATTGCCCCGACTGTCACAACAAACACCAACCTGATCACGATCGAGGACAACATCTTTAACAACTTCGCCTACGCCGGCCCGCAGCCGGGCACGGTGGATCCGAACTGGATCACAGGGGGCAAGTTCGGCGGGGCGCTGGAATTCGACGGAGTTGACGACTTCGCAACGTTCATGGACCCGAATTTCGAGGTCGGCTCAGCGGGGACACTCAGTTTCTGGGCCAACCTGCACAATCCAAACAAACGTAACCAGTTTTTCGAAGGCCCCGGCGACGGCGGCATGGAGTTCCAGTACCGAGAACACAACTCCGGAGCACTCCGTCCGACTCAGGGTCAGTTCTATGGTCGAGCGAACTCGGTTCAGGGCCCCGATTTTGCCATCCAGAACGGTGTGCTCAAGTCGGCCATTCAGAACACATGGACCCATCTGCTTTACACGTGGGACTTCTCCACGAGTCAGATGCGGATCTACATGAACGGAACGGAGGTCTCGTCATACCTCTCCGGATTCAACTCAACGATTACGAAATGGACGGATGTCGTCGAAACCGCAAATCGGTTGATGTACATCGGACGCGACCCCGGCGACAGTACCCGAGCACTCGACGGTGCGCTGGACGACATCGCATGGTTCGACCGCGCCCTGAACCCCGTGCCGCTGAGTGCTGACAGGACGACGCTGGACACCATCATTTCCAGCGGTGTCGCGGCGATTAGCGCCGGTGCGCAAGCCGATCTCGTCGCCCACTGGGATCTCGACACGACATCCGGGTTTACCGAGGCCGACAACGTCAACGGCATTGTCCTGACCGCCTATACTGCCACGCCCACAAACGACGGCGCTCAGTTCCGACCGACGCAGGGAGTCTTCGGGAGCGGCGCACTTGAATTCGACGGCATTGACGACTCCGCATGGTTTCAGAGTTCCTCCTTTAACGTTGGTACGCAGGGGACGCTGAACTTCTGGATGAATGCAAATGATCTCTCGAGCCGCAATACCTTCTTCGAGAGTCTAAGTGGAACCGGGATGGAGTTTGCGTATCGCGAGAACGGCAGCGGAGAGTTTTTTGGCAGCCCAACGCGCGTAGACAATTCGAGTAACCTCGCCATTCAACTTGGCGGAAACGGCGGACTCCTCGCCCATCAATGGGTGAACGTTCAGTATACCTGGAATTACAACGGTGGCGTCAACTCGCAGATGCGCATCTTTCTCAACGGGAGTGAGGTAGCGTCGTATCGCGCCGGTGAAGGACCAATCCTGTCACCCACAGAATGGCAGAACGTCCTTGATACAAGCGTCGAGGCGATGGTCATGGGACGAGATGCCAATAGCTCCGGTCGCAATTTCGGCGGTCTGATTGACGAAGTCGCCTGGTTCAACAACGTGCTCAACAGCACTCAGCGAAATCTGCTTATCTCCGGCACCGTCGCAGCGGCGCAGTCCGGTGGAGGAGTTTTCAACACGGTGGGCAGCGGCGGCAGTCTTGTCGCCTACTGGGATATGAACGATACCGTCGGCACTAAGACGATATCCGGTGATGGCGGTACAACCATTACGCTCAATCTTGATTTTGATCCTCCGCCTCCACCCCCCGCCCCAGTTTCCGGGTACGGTGTTTTCACGGGTGGTAACGCCAACATCGTCATCAACAACAACGTCTTTTTCAACGGCGAGACGGGCGGCGTGCATGGTGTTACTTATGCCGACTCCGACCGCGCTCAGGCTTTGATTGACGCCGACAACTTCACTGGTGCGGGAGCAAATCCATTCTTTGCGGGCGACGATCCGCATTCTGTTTTCACTGGGACAACTCTGGCCGAATTTTATCGGCTGCGTTTTGGATCTTCGGCGGCATATCAGTCGACGGAGTTTCAGGCGGGTATCGCCACATTGATTCCTCACGTGGGAGCAAATCAGGAGAATCCTGTTGCAGTCGGTACCGAAGACATTCTGATCGCTGGCACAGACTTCGACGACCTCGTTGTCATCACCTTCACCAGTGACAACGATGGCTCGTTCGTGTTCACTCGCAATGTCACCGGTGGAACTCCGGATTACGTTGGCACGTTCAACTTCATTGACATCACCTCATTCACATTCGACGGCTACGGCGCTGACGATGTGATGATCGTCATTCAACCGACGGCGACTCAGGGCGGTTTGTACAGCCTGAGCAAGGGCATCACTTTTCACGGTGACCTGCAGAACAGTGATGGAAACGCGCTGGACAGTGATGGAGCCACAGGCGGTGATACTCTGGTGTTGCTGACTTCTGCAGTCGATCAGGCCATAATCGATTCAGCTTCCTATGTGCTGGGTAACGATGATCCGGCGGTTCGGCACCAGGGGACGATCACTGTCGCCGATGGACTGCTTTCAACGACGATCACGTACACCGGCACGGAACCAATTCGCGATGAACTTATCGTGGATGCTCGCACGTTCTCATTTGGGTCGACGGTTGGCGGTGGAACGGAAACCATTAACGTCTCTGCTGTCGGCGATACAGTAGCCATGGCGGCTGTTGTTCCATTTCGTCCTGCGGTCAGCAGCAGAGTTCTGAACAACCGCATTGTCTCTTCGCTCGGTCCCAATATCAGCTTCGCAAATCCTCGCACACAACTCACGCTGAATGCCGGACTCGGCAATGACACAATCAACATCAATTCGCTGCACACGGATTATCGAGCGGCTCTGACCATCAACGGTGATGGTGGTACCGACGCAGTCAATCTGAACTCCAGCCTGACGTTAGGAAGTGCAGTCACTGGCAATACCGGCAATCTCACAGTCACCTCCGAGACTGTCGTTGTTGCAAATGGTGTAGCGATCAATACAACAGCGGAATCATCCGGCGACGGAGATATCAGATTCACGTCAACTGGATCGGTCAATATCGGGACCGGTGCAAGCCTCACCACGAACTCGGGTTTCGTCATTGTGACCACGGTCGACGGAGATATCGATGTTGACGGGACAATCTCCACGGGAAGTGACAATATCCTGCTGATGGCGAATGGAACAGGTCGCGATGTTGAAGTCACTGCCGACGTTTCTTCAAGCAGTGGGCATTTGACGGTGATGGCCGACGATTCTGTCAGACTGTTGGCAAATGTCGATCTTCAGGTTGGTAACGCCGGAACGCTGATCATCGAAGCGACTAACGGTTTGATCACGATGGATGCAACAGCGGCTTTAACTTCGGCCAATGGCGGAATCCGGCTGTTGGCCGTGAATGACATTACCGTCGGAGATCTCACGGCTTCGAACAGTCATGTCAGCATCACCAGCAGTTTGGGCTCCATTCTGGATGCCGAGTCGAGTGACAGTGAAGCCGATGTTGTTGCCCTGGGATTGCGACTCCAGGCGGCCCTCGGAATCGGCACACTTGGCGGAAGCAGCAATCCGATCGAAACCACAATTTCCACCTTGTCGGCTCGAGCCGGTAGCGGTGGCATCAACATTCTGGAAAGCAATGGTCTGACTGTCGACGATGTCACTGTCACGACTCAGAAAGTGCAAACCAACAATTCGCTGGCAGCAACGACTGATGGTGTCCAAAGCGATCTTGTGACGACCAATGCTGGTTCGATCGTACTGCGATCCACAAACGGCACGATCAGTCTGAACGACGGCACCGGGTCTGCGAATAGCATTTCCGTTTCGGCCAACGGAGCAGGAAATATCCTGGTGCAGACCGTTTCCGGCGGCGCGGATGTCGTCGTCAATGGAAATGTTGACGCTGGCGTTGGGCATGTCTCCTTATTCTCCAGCGACGACATCGATCTCAATGCGAATGTTTCCACAGGAGGTTCCGGAACTGTTCATTTGGCGGCTGGCAACATCGGAAATGATGCTCTGACCGGGATCGACATGCAGAGCGGAACCTCGATCGTGACAGCAGGCGGAAATGTCAGGCTGACGGCGGATCGAGAATCCGATGTGCTTCTGGGGCTGATCAACGCCGGGCGAGGAAACGTGTCTGTTCTTGCCGAACGTAATGTGCTCGACAGTAACGGTGCCGCGTTAAACGTGCAGGCGAACGCGGTACGAATCGTTGCAGACGCCGCGCTGAGCAATGTTGCGAATCAGTCTGGCGTTATCGGTGGCTCGGAAACAGGGAATCCAGATCCCAACAGCAACACCAATGCCATTGATCTGCAGGTCACAACCCTCGCTGCTCAAAGTGCGACGGGAATCTACCTGAGAGAAGCAGATGGGCTCA
Source organism: Planctomycetaceae bacterium (assembly GCA_044378235.1). Classification (GTDB taxonomy): domain Bacteria; phylum Planctomycetota; class Planctomycetia; order Planctomycetales; family Planctomycetaceae; genus SXXK01. Next base: position 1,554 of record JBILXT010000290.1, on the reverse strand, counting down.
ACGTGGATGCCACGCCGCAGATTGTCGTGCAGTCAGTGAATGCGGACGCCAGTCTGACAGCTCAGGCTGATAGTACGCTGAGCGATCTGGTTACGACAAATAATGGGCCCATTAAACTTCAGACGACTGTTGGGGCTCTGACTCTGAACGATGGTGACGCAGATTCCCTGGCCGTTTCAGCCAACGGCAGCGGTGATATTCTGCTGCAAACGCTGGATTCCAGCGGTGATGTGCTCATTAGTTCCGCGATCGGCAGCGTCACTGGAAACATCACCGTCAATTCTGCCGACGACATTGTCGTGAATGGCTCGATCACGACTGGAGGCACCGGGACGATTTATCTGGTTGCGACTAATGGAGCGACGGATGCCATCGGAAGCCAGGTTGACGGCATTACACTGAACTTTGGCCTCACAAGCAGTTCCGGCGACGTTTTGCTCAGTTCGCAGAATGATCTGCAGCAGTCGGCTCTGATCGCCAGTATTTCTGGCGATATTGGGATCATTGCCGCTCGGAACATCGATCAGGCGGTGAATGGTGATGTGACCACCACGAGTGGTGATGTGCTTGTTCAGGCGACCGCCGGAAACTGGACGATGGATGCCGACGCAACTATCACCGCGGGTGGCGGAGATGTTCTTGGCACCGCAGGCACCAATGTCACTCTGGGTGTGATCCGTACCACAAATGGCAGCGCGAATCGGATCGCACTGCATGCTGTGGCCGGAAGCATCACTGATGCCAACGCTGCGTCGATTAATGTGGAAGAGAACGTGAACGCGGCTACGACGTCACTGAGTCTGCGAGCAGGTTCGATCGTCGGCGGAGCGAACGGCACGACGTCTTCGGTGAATGATAAGGCCCTGGACATCAATGTCGATACCGTCGCAGCCAATGCGACCACCGGCATCTATCTGCGCGAAGTTGCGGCAGGAGGAGCAATTACTGTCGACAGCGTCAGTGCGGTCACGGTCAATATCAACGGTGTGGTGCGAGCGGATTTCAGGAGCAGTACAACGAGTGCTGCCGAAACTCGAACCATTGCTTCTCTTGAAGATCTGACGACATCTATTGACGGCCCCATAAAACTGGTCGCTGAGAACGGCACGATCACGGTCGATGGTGGAGCCAACTCCGCAGCGATTAACGCGAACGGAACTGGCGACATTCTCCTCGAAGCGCGTGGAAACAACAGTGACTTGTTCGTCGAGGGCACTGTCGCCAGCGGCAGCGGCCATATTACGCTCGATGCCGATCGCCATATCGACATTAATGCAGGAGTAACGGTGAGCAGCGGCAGCGGCACTGTCTATGTGTTCGCCAGCGCTGACATTGACGTTGATGCGCAAGTCAGCTCTGCCAGCGGAGATATTCTGTTCGAAGCAGGTGATGAGTTTCGACAGACGGCATTGATTCGCAGCACAGGTGGCGATATCGGAATCATTGCCGCGAACTCGATCACACAGGCAGCCGATGGAGATGTGACCACAACCAGTGGTGACGTGCTCGTTCAAGCCACTGCTGGAAACTGGACGATGGATGGCGGAGCAACCA
>JBILXT010000696.1:0-2583 GCA_044378235.1 Planctomycetaceae bacterium | reverse complement strand
TTCGCGAAGGCCCCGAGTTTTCCGATCGACTGGAAACTGTTCTGTCTGAGCACCAAAGATGGCAGCACCCTTTGGGAACAAACCATTGTCTCCGGCAAGCCAAAGTTCCCCATTCATCCTTCAAATTCATGGGCGACGGAATCTCCAGTGGCGGACGAAAACGGCGTCTATGTTTCGTTCGGCGCTCCCGGAGTTGTCGCTGCCGTTGATCATGCCGGAAAACCTCGCTGGAAAAAGGACGTTGGCACCTTCAAGACGTCCAATGGCTTTGGAACCGGCAGCTCCCTGGCTCTCCATGAAGGCAAAGTCTTCGCCCAGAGTTTTAACGAAGACAACGCCACAACCTTCTGCTTCGATGCTCAAACCGGAGACGAAAAATGGAAGGTGACTCGCACGGACAAGGGAACTTCGTGGAGCACTCCCCTGCTCTGGTCAAACTCTCAACGCACAGAACTGATCGTCTCCGGTGGCGAACAGATCGACAGTCTCAATCCGGAAACGGGCGAATCTTTCTGGACCGTAAAGAACGTCAAAGCCTCGACAGCCAACACGCCCTGTGCAGATGAAAACCGACTGTACTTTGGAGGCAGCGATCCCTTCTCGAAGGGCCCGTTGTTCGCCATTCAACCGGGCGGCAGTGGAGAGCTCTCACCGGAAAAGAAGAATGCTCAGTTCACGACCTGCCAATGGCTGCAGGAACGACAAGGCCCCGGTATGGCGTCCTCCGTGTCCTCCGGAAAATTCGTTTACACTTTGGAAAGCAATATCCTGAAGTGCTTTAATGCAGAAACCGGGGAACGACTTTATCAACAGCGTCTGCCCGGACTGGACCTCGTTGCCGCGAGCCCGCTGCTGATCGGGAACAAGCTTCTGATTCTCGACGAGAAAGGCGCTGCGTGTCTGGTTGCTGACAGCCCGACATTTGAAGTCATCGGCTCCGGACAACTGTCTGATACATTCTGGGCGACACCCGCTGTTGCCGATGGTGCGATCTACTTTCGAGGACTGGAGTCGATCTACTGCATCAGGCCAAAAGAGTAGTCCTCCGACCACCGAGGCCGACCCTCATTGCCGGATGTTGGCCCACTCAAGATGCCTCAGCGTTTGGATTTGCTTTGTGGTGGCTTCTGCTCATTCTGTTTTCGCATCTGAAGCCCCCACATAATCCAGACTCCAAAGATCGGGATGACCGTTACGAAGCCTGTGACTTGACCCAATGCGGCGACTTTCTGTTCTGCCCCGCTTGAGTTGATATCGACCAGCGCAAACATCACGCCCAGCCCTCCGACGATGGCGAGCAGGATGATAACAAACGTGAGAATCACGGCCTTCTTTGTCGTCATGACAGATCACCTTTCGAACTTTGGGCCATCTACTTCTTTAAGTGCTTGTCAAGAAATTCGAAGCGAGCCTTCTCGATCTTCTCTTTGACGTCCGGGCTTGAAGTCCGGAAACCATGATCACCGTCTTCAATCGTCATCAAGGTTGCTTCAACGTCGGCCGCCTTCATGCGTTCCACAATCCATTCCGCCTGTTCATGAGCGACATAGGCATCCTTCGTTCCGTGGACAAACAGAGTCGGCGCGGCCTCGGGCGTGACCCAATACAGTGGACTGGACTCGATATGGCGATGGCGTTCCTGCTCCAGATTGCCGCCAAGAAAAAGCGGCAGGACATCCTTCGCATCCACACTGGCATCGTATGATTTTGTGAAGTCGCTCGGTCCATAAAAATTCACCACACACTTCACGCTGCTTGAATACTCCGCGTTTCCTCCATCGCCTTCAAACTTCTTAACTCCACTGGTCACTCCCAGAAACTGAGCCAGGTGGCCGCCGGCGGAACCGCCAGTCGTTCCAATTCGATCCGGATCAATCTGGTACTTTTCCGCATTGGCCCGCATCCAGCGCACAGCCGCTTTGACATCAAAAACAGCAGCGGGAAACTGATACTTCGGCGCCAGTCGATAAGACACCGTTACCGCGACATAGCCTCTTTCCGCCAACTGCAGACAAAGCCCGTTAAAACTCTCCCGCGTGCCCGCGCGAAATCCGCCACCATGAATACAAATCACTGCAGGAAACGGTCCCGCTCCCTCTTTGGGGCGAGCCATGTTGAGCTGAAGATGCTGATCGTCAGGATTTGAGTACTCAATATTCTTCTCGAACAAAACACCTGCTGGTACGGTCTCCTGAGCATAAACTGGCGAGAGAAGCGAGATGACGCCAATCATCATCGAAGTTATCCATATGGCCGTTCGCAACGATCGCATCTTCGAATCCTCTGGAAAACTCTGTAGACTGTTCGGTCTGAATCATCCGCAATGGTAATCCGACATTCCAACCAACGGTAGGATGCGCTGCACCTTCTTTGCTGGGAAGTGACATGAAGACGGCTCAAATCCTTGGCTCTGCTCTTTGCCTGATCTTCGTTTCAGACACGATCACGGCACAACAAACATCGGATCAGCAAAACTCCTCACAATCGATCCCCGGCTGCCTCATGGAAGATCGCTTCTTTGAAGACGAGGTCTGGGCCAAGGTTGGAGAACGCACATGCTTGAGATGCCACAACGAAAAAGGG
>JBILXT010000289.1:0-9304 GCA_044378235.1 Planctomycetaceae bacterium | reverse complement strand
ATTGCTGTCTGCTCGTGGGACGGCGATGTGTGGCTGGTCGACGGATTTCTCACGGGCGATCAGCTCACATGGCACCGAATCGCCAGCGGACTCTATCAACCGCTTGGGCTGAAAATCGTCGATGGAAAAATTCATCTCACTTGCCGCGATCAACTGGCTGTGCTGCACGATCTGAATGGCGATGAAGAAATCGACTACTTTGAATGCCTGAACAACGACCATCAGGTGACCGAGCATTTCCATGAATTTGCCATGGGGCTTCAGACGGATGCTGAGGGCAATTTTTACTATGCCAAGTCGGGTCGCCATGCTCTGGAAGCCGTCGTGCCGCACCATGGAACTCTGCTGAAGGTCAGCAAAGATGGCTCCACGACGGAAATCCTGGCCAACGGGTTTCGAGCTGCCAACGGGGTGTGCCTGAATCCCGATGGTTCGTTCGTGGTCACCGATCAGGAAGGATTCTGGAACCCCAAGAATCGCATCAACTGGGTGACTTTGTCGGAAGATCGCAAGCCAAAGTTCTACGGCAATATGTTTGGTTATCACGACGTGACGGATTCATCGAACGACGCGATGGAGCCGCCTCTGTGCTGGATCACCAACGCGTTTGATCGTTCTCCCGGAGAATTGCTGTGGGTCAACAGCGATCGCTGGGGTCCGTTGAATGGCTCGCTGCTGAATTTGTCCTACGGTTACGGCAAGGTGTTCCTGGTTCCTCACGAAAGCGTCACAATCGAAAGACGCAACGGCACCAGCCAGCAAATGCAGGGCGGCATGATCGAACTGCCGATTCCCGCGTTTCCGACCGGCGTTATGCGAGGCCGTTTTCATCCGACTGACGGACAGCTCTATCTGTGCGGCATGTTCGCCTGGGCCGGTAGTGCGACAACCCCCGGCGGCCTGTATCGTTTGCGAGCGACTGGGCAGCCCATGCATCTTCCGGCTGAACTTCATGCGACTGCAAAAGGGATGGCACTCCGATTCACAGAACCTCTCAAAGCTGATGCCCTAAAGAATGACAACGTCCAGTTGAAAGTCTGGTCGTTGAAACGAACCGCGAACTACGGTTCAGAACACTACGATGAGCATCCGCTGGAGGTCAGGGGGCTGGAACTTTCCGACGACGGCCGCACACTCACTGTTCTCGCCGATATCGAACCCACATGGTGCATGGAAATCCGCTATTCACTTCAGATAGCCGACGGCGAAGAGATCAACGGAGTGATCAATAACACGGTTCACGGAACGGTTAAAGAGTAGAGCGTGTCTTGAGACACGCTGCATGTCGTTCGCCCGGTTAAGTCGGAGGCGAGTCTACGCATCCTCAATTGAAGTCTGCAGCATGTTGTCATTCATGATGGAGGTAGTGGATCTTGCTAAAGATCCCTTGGCTGCAGGACCTTCAGCAAGGTCCACGACCCGAAACTCGAATCCAGGGAAGGCACCGGGCTATGAATCGATTCTCAGGACGGCCTTTACAGCCCATCGTTGCCGCAAAGAACGACCGATTTTGACGCCCTGAAAAGGGCGTCCTACATTTGCGTCCTACATTTCTTTAAGGCCTCGACAGGCCCTGACAAGTCAGGCGGGCCGGACAGAAAAATCTTTGACCATCTGTTCATCGACCGTAATTCCCAGCCCCGGTCCGGTTGGCACCTGAACCATTCCATCCTGCAACGGGAACGCTCCTTTCGCGAGGCCGTTGCGCCAGGGGTTCTCGGATTGATCCAGTTCCAGCAATGGCGTGTCCGTTGGAAATCCCCAATGAGGATCAGGCAGGATTGAAAGGAGCTGCACGGTTGCGGCAATAAGAATGTCGGCGCCCCAGCAATGAGGGATAACGCGAATTCCTGACAACGCGGCCATCTCGGCGATGAATAATGCTTCGGCGAATCCGCCACACAAGCTGACATCCGGCTGAATGATGTCCATCGCGCGGCGATCAATCAGTTCTTTTGCGGATGCTCGCCCATCGACAGCTTCTCCCGCGGCCAACGAAAGAGGCAACCGGTTCCGCAGCTCTTCGTACGCTGCGTACTTTGGTGACTGTGGCAGTGGTTCCTCGAAACACTCGAACTTGTGCTCGTCAAGAACATGCCCCATGCGAACAGCCGACTCCATGGTGTAGGCCGCATTGCCGTCGGCCATCAACAGCACATTCGGGCCGACAACTTCGCGAACCGCTGCGACCAGTTTGGCTTCGCGAGCCACCGGATATCGCCCGATTCGCATCTTCAGAGCACGAAAGCCCTGCTTGACTAAAGTCGCCGCCTCCAGCGGATAGTGCGTTTCTGGTTCAACACCTTCCAAATAGTTCATGGCCGAGGCATACGCCGGCACTTTATCTCGCAGCCGGCCACCGAACAGATCCGCGACTGAAAGATTCAATACTCTGCCACGCAAATCATTCAATGCCATGTCGAGCCCTGCCACGGCCAGAGCATTGCCGAAATTGGCTCCCCAGAGCGATCTCCAGAGGCGACGATAGTGCAGAGGATTTTGGCCGATCAGGGAAACGCCCAACTCATCGATCGCCGCCTTTGTTCCCGGCAGCGGCGCCGTTTCTCCCCAGCCAACATGGCCGTCACTCGATTCAATCCGAACAAGCAGCGTTTCGCGAGTTTTGTCGAGCGGGACCGAGACAGACACGCCGAAGGGTTGTGTCAGCGTATGTCGCAACAGAAAAGTCTGCACTGCTTTAATGGTGCATTTCGGAGCCTTCTCCCCGTCGTTGCTGTCCTGTCCGACAGCAGAGCCGACTGAACCTGCCCCTGCAGTCAGGATCGCGGCAGTGCGAAGTAATCCCCGTCGACCGAAACGTGAGCTCATGGGTATTTGCCTCACTCAACTCGCAGCGTAACAACTCAGAGAAAGCACTACACCGGTCAGCACACCAACGATGCTTTGCGCGTCAAACGCATCCTCGCACAGCAGACAGAGCCAGCATCACAGGCCCCACTGGCTCGGATTATTCGCGAATCGCTCACGGTTCGCAATGGAGTCACGATTCCGGGCTTCTCGGGAAGGATTTAGCACTTGCCGCAATGTTGGTGCATATAGCGATGAGATTTCTCATGTCACGTCAATCCAATGTCGCTAGGCTTCGAACTGGCCGTGACAACAAGGTTCAATCTACTCGATCGCAGCAGGTTAAGATTGAAGTGTCTGATGGACAGCGTGACTACTGCTTTGTCAAGACTTGAATTTCGGGGAGTGGACCTTGCTAAAGGTCAAGCGTTCAAGGGATCTTTAGCAAGATCCACTACCACCAACCCGAACTTTTTATCTTGACGGAGCACTACCGGTCGCTGCGTGGCGTTGTAAGGAATGAATGCCCGACAGAAGGCACTGATTCCGGAATCTGAATCATGTCGTTGGAGATAATGGGTTCGGATTCGGGAACCGGAAGACTCTGAGGAGTCACGGGACTCGTTCGATAATCGGTGTAGCCGAGATTGGAATGACCACCAGGAGTCTCCTGTGGTGAAACACTCTGCTGACGCCATTCATAGATGCTCATCCCCTGGGCCTGTTGCAATTCGGCCAGCAGAGTATTGTAGTCGGCAACGGCATCACTGAGATCACTGATGGCATCCACGTATGATCTCATGGCGGACTGAAGATCGGTTAACGCCAACAGGAGCCAGTCCTGTGAAGTTCCGGCAGCGGGTGGTTGAGTGTACCGAATGCGAGAAACACGCAGCCACTCCTGCGTTTCCTGAGTTTGTCGGCGAGCGATCTCGGTCCGTTGCCACGCGGCCTGAAGATCCGACACGAGTTCGGTGATTTCGAAGGCCACATTCTGTTCGGTCGCCTGCAATCGCATCTGCTCTCGAGCCAGGCTCAGTTCGGCCATGCGACGGCGACTGCGGGCCGTCTTGTTACCCAGTGGCACGTCAACTCCAAAGCCCAGCGTCCAGTCCGTGTAATCCCCCGTATTCGCCTGTTTGAAACTATCGTCAAGCCGCTCGGCCAATCCGTTCATCCAGTAGTCGCCTCGCAGATCAAGAGACGGGAGCACTCCGTTCTCGGCCACACCCAATATGAGACATCGCTCCTTGATGCGTTCTCGCAGCAGGTTCAGTGAAGGGCGATTCACCATAGCCACCTGATGTTTTTCACGCCCTGCATGTATTGCAATGTTTCCGACGCCTGGCTGCTGCCGGACAAATGGAAACGACTGGCGATCACGGCGGCGGGAGCGATCTGCGATCTTTTTGTGTGGGCTTTGGCGGTGTTCGTTTGGCGACTGACCGTGCCCGGCGTTCTCGTAAACAAGCTCGCCCTGTTCACGATGGCAATGTGCGGTGCGCGCAGCCTGATGAACTTCAACCCTTTGCTGCGGCTGGATGGTTACTACCTGCTGAGCGACTGGCTCTCCATCCCGAACCTTCGTCCGCGAGCCATGGACTACTGGATCGGGCATATGCGGTGGTTTCTCTGGGGAGCCGCTCGCCCGCCATCGGTCCCGGAGAATCGAATTCTGCTGATGTATGGTTTTGTGTGTTGGGCGTTTGCCCTGACCTTTCTGAATGTCATTTTCGTCCAATTCTTCGAATACATGGGCGGTCAGTTTGGTCTCACCGGTTTGATTCTGGTTGGTTTGCTGCTGAGCTTTGCGTGTCGGCGAGTGTTCAAAGGTCTCTTCGAGAGTGAGTTGAGTATCATGTTGAAAACACGTCACGGTCGAACCACTATCTGGGCTGTCGGCATTCTGGCCGCGCTGGCGTTGCTGTTCTTTGTTCCGGTTCGCAGCACCACAAGCGGTGACTTTGAAGTTCGCCCCGGAAACATTGTGCAGGTGCATGTTCCGGTCGGCGGAATCGTGGAACAGATCTTTGTCGAGGATGGTTGCGTGGTCGAAGAAGGTCAGACCATCGCCGAGCTGAAATCAAGCAGCCTCGAATCCGACATCATCAAGACAGAGGACGTGGTCCGTGAAGTCGAAGCCAACCTGCGTCGCCTGAAAGCAGGGGCTCGCCCGGAAGAACTGGAAGCCGCAACCGATCGAGTTCGCCGCCTGACCGAATGGTACGAGCTGGGAGCGGAAGAATTACAACAGGCGAAGCTGGCTCATGAACAGGAACTACTTGTTCAGGATCATCGGATTCGCGAAATCACAGCCGAACTGGAGAACGCTCGCCAGGATATTGTGCATTCGGAAAATCTTTATCGCCAGGGAGCACTCGCCGGCGCTCAACTGCGGCAGCAGCGTCTTCAGGTTTTACAGATCGAATCAAAGCTTGCTCAAACTCAGGCCTCAATGACGGCTGCCAAAGCGACGGGAGTCAAATCAAAGCAGGCGGAGATTTCCCGTCGCGCACAGGAACTGGCCGATGCGAAAGATCGTCTGGAGTTGCTGCAGGCTGGAAGTCGTCCGGAAGAAATCGCCGCGGAAGAAGCTCGACTTGAACGAGCAACGCACGAACTTGTATTTCAGAAGTCACGCCTTGAGAAACTCAAGCTGGTCGCACCGACATCGGGGATCTTTTCTGCTCCGCGATTGAAGGAACGCATTGGCCTCGCAGTGCTGCAGGACAGTTTGTTCTGCACGATTGAAAAGCCGGAAACCTCAAGAGTGGAGATTGCTGTCAGCGAAGACGAAGCGGCTCTGCTGAAGCCCGGCCAGCCCGTAACGCTCAAAGCGCGAGCGATCCCGTTCGAAACGTTCGAAGCCACGGTCGAAGGGATTTCTCCGGTCGCATTGAAAGGCACAACCGGAGAAAACACTGTGCTGGTGCATTGTCAGATCCAGAATCCGGACGGCCGATTGAAGTCCGGCATGACGGGCTTCGGTCGAGTCACCCGAGGCTGGAACACGATCGGCGTGATGTTGATCACGAAGGGGATTCGCTATCTACGCACGGAATTCTGGTGGTAGAAAACCCAGCCTGGATCGCCGGATCTGAAATCGGACGGCAAAATTGACCACCTATGGTCCTGTACGCATCAGCAGTGTCGGTGCGATGAAAGTCGGCATGTTCTGGCTCGAGTGCTTGTTCTTGCCGCGATGTGGGCCGAATGGTTCATTCTGCAACTCAAGTTGTATTCGAGTACGCTCGCGTTGCTTCTGTCGGATCGATAGATTTCGCGTCTTGTCGAGAGCCGCAGAAGTAACGTCCATCGTCTGAATCCGCGGCCAGTCTTTCAGATTGCTTGAGCTACGTGCATCAGGCAGCTTGTGCCTCTTACGTCCGGATTTCCGGATGTCCTTAGCAGGCTTAAGATTGCTTGAGAGGGAACGAAATGCATCAGGTTGTTGCCGCGTTTGGCTACTTTGTCATGATCTTTCTGGCCTGGGTGATGAGCTCACATCGAGCTCGATTTCCCTGGCGAATCGTTGCTGTTGGGACACTGCTGCAGACAGTTTTTGCACTGCTGATTCTCAAGACGAAGCCGGGCCTGATCGTGTTTCAGAAGACAGGAGACTTCTTTACTCAGATTCAGGACTTTGTTGATGCCGGCAGCCGAATGGTTTTCGGAGAGGGGTATGCGGAGCATTTCATTGCATTTCGAGTGCTTCCCACGATCATCTTTTTCTCTGCATTGATGGCCGTACTTTATCATCTCGGTGTGATGCAGTTTGTTGTGAAAATCATCAGCCGCCTGATGCAGGTGTCACTTCGTATTTCTGGCGCAGAGAGCCTTGCGGCCGCAGCCAACATCTTTGTGGGCCAGACAGAAGCGCCTTTGGTCGTCCGCCCATATATCGGCAAGATGACTCGCTCAGAGTTGATGGCCATCATGGTGGGAGGATTTGCATCCATCGCCGGAAGTGTTATGGCAGCTTACATTGGCATGGGGATCAGCGCGGCTCACCTGCTGACAGCGTCGGTGATGTCGGCCCCGGCAGGACTGCTGATCGCAAAGGTACTTCAGCCTGAAGTCGACGTGCCCGAAACACTTGGCGTTTCCGATCAGGAAATGCCGCGAACGACCAGCAATCTGATTGAGGCTGTATCCGTGGGGACATCGGATGGGCTCCAGTTGGCCCTGAATGTTGGTGCTATGCTCATCGCGTTTTTGGCATTGATTGCCACTGTCAATTATGGACTTGAAAGCTGTTCCGGCTGGATTATGACCCAAATCGGCTACCCCGGAAAATTTGTGACATTGACCAGCTTGTTGGGAACCGTCTTTTCTCCGCTCGCATGGTTGATGGGGATCGAGTGGAAAGAGTGCAACCCTGCTGGACAGCTGCTGGGACTGAAGCTGGTCGCGACCGAATTTGCTGCGTACCAGCAATTGGGAACATGGATGGAAATGCCCGCTGGGACTCGGCCGCTCTCTGAGCGAACAGGCGTCATTCTGACCTACGCGTTGTGCGGATTTTCCAACTTTGCATCGATCGGAATTCAGATCGGTGGCATTGGAGCCATGGCACCGGAGCGACGTAGGGATCTGACAGAACTGGCGCTTCGAGCCATGCTGGGCGGCGTGCTGGCCTGTTGCATGACAGCCTGCATTGCTGGCATTCTGTATTGAGTTCGCCGACCTCCCCACCCGCTGAATAGCCAAACCTCCGGTTTTATCGCTAAAATCGTCGCAAACCGCGAATCCATGCACGGCATTCGGGGTTAGGTCCTGACACGGACTGTCAGCGATGAGAGATCTCGCCAGCGTTGGAAAGGTGCTCTCCGAGCTTCGTCTTGAGTCGAATGCTCCCCACCCACGTACCTGAAGGAGAAGTCGTATGTTGTCTCTGCAATTGTGCCTTTCGATCGCACCGTTACTGGCAGGTTCTGAAGCGCGCCAGGAATCATTTCAGTCTTTGTCTCACTCAATTCCGTATCATTTGATCGCACAGGCCGATGGTCGGTTGTCGGCAACTCCGGTTGTGCTCGTGACCGACGATAATGACGACGATGAAGATGAGGACGACGACGATCGTGAAGAGCGTCGAGATGGCAACCGTCGCGAAGAGCACGGTTCACGAAGAGATGGCGAAGCTCGACGACCCGAGCCAGAAAGCAAGCATGAAGGTGATCGCCGGACGCCGGAAGGTCGAGCGGCCGAAGATCGTCGGCCTCAGCCTGAGCGACCGGAAGGTCATCGTCCTGAAGCTCGTCGCCCCGAGGGTCCCGGACGTCCTCATGGTCCGGGCGAACATAAGCCGCAACCCGATCATCAAGGGCCACCTCATCAACCGCAACATGGTAAGCCTTCAATGCCTCCGCATGGTCCACAGGGACCGGCTGGTTTTCATCCTCCGATGATGGGGATGGGCATGCCGAGTTTTGGCAGAGCTTTTGGCGGCGGTTCGCCATTTGGCGGCGGATCTCCGTTTGGGGGAATCCATCCAGGTCAGCCGTCAGGTCATGGCCCAGGAAGTTCAGTGCTGACGGGCATCATCTTCGAACTGCTCGACCAGAACCACGATGGCAATCTGTCACGAGGAGAATTTCAGAAGCTGGCCGATGCCGTTCAGAAGTCTCATCACCCACCGATGATGATGCCAGCCCATTCTGGTCCCGGCCAGGGGCCCGATCAGAATCTCGGTCGCCCTCAGCTGTCGCGACGAACCGGTCCTCCGATGATTCATCAGCCATTTCCTCTGCACCAGGCTCATAAACCGAACGGCGACCACAAACCAGAGGGCCACCATCGTCCCGACGGTGATCGCGATCATCGACCGGAACATGATCGCAAGCCGGAACACGGTGACAAAGACGAACATCGCGAGCATGGCGAAAACCATGGTGATCGACTTCGTCCCGATGGTGAGCGAGGTGAAAAATCTCGTGAACATCAGGAACCTCGGATCTGATCATGAATCCTTTTCTTATCCTTTCCTACTTTCTTCTGGAGCATTCATGGTCATCCCTCGAGTCAAATCTGGAGCGTGGAAGCGTATTGTCGCCGGAACACTTTGTGCGGCGTCATTGGCAGTCGGCAACGCGGCTGACTGGGAACGTTTCCGAGGTCCCAATGGGACGGGTGTCAGCCCCGACGCAGATCCACTGCCAGTAACCTTCAGCGACAAAGAGAATCTGCAATGGAAGGTTGCTCTTCCCGGAGCGGGCGTGTCCTGTCCGATTGTTGTCGGCGACAAGGTTTTCGTATCGTGTTACTCGGGATACGGAATTGATCGCGAGAATCCCGGCGACATGAAGGCACTGAAGCGACATCTCGTGTGCTTTGAACGGGCCACCGGGAAAACTCTTTGGGAAAAGAGCATTGACGCGGTTCTCCCCGAGGACGAATACACCGGCATGGGAGTTCCCGAGCACGGCTATGCTTCGCATACTCCGGTCTCCGACGGGAAGAACGTTTACGTCTTCTTCGGCAAGTCCGGTGTCTACGC
>JBILXT010000035.1:0-32455 GCA_044378235.1 Planctomycetaceae bacterium | reverse complement strand
TCGGATCGAAGCCGCGACTCTTGCTATTGCGGCTGCCATCACGAAGGGCCGTATCCTGATTGAGAACGCTCCTGCCGATCAGATGCTGGCCGTTCTCAGCATCCTTCGGGAAATCGGCGTTGACGTGAACCTATCATCTGAAGGCCTTCATGTTTCTGCTGGAGAGCAAATGCTCCCGGTCGTTGCGGAGATCAATCCTTATCCCGGATTTCCCACGGATGTGCAGGCCCAATTGATGGCTCTGCTGACTCTTGTCCCCGGCGAAAGTCGCATCACTGACAACGTGTTTCCCGAACGATTCATGCATGCTGCGGAACTGATCCGAATGGGGGCCGATATTCAGGTACGAGGTAACTCGGCGATCATCCGAGGAGTACCGTCTCTCTCGGCGGCACCGGTCATGGCCTCGGACCTGCGTGCCAGTGCCGCACTGGTACTGGCCGGGATTGCGGCCAGAGGCGTCACAGAGATTCGCCGCGTTTATCATCTTTATCGCGGTTATCAGCAGTTCGACAGCAAACTAAACTCGCTGGGCGCCAGAATTCTGCGAGTTGATGAAGGCTCTGATCAGGGCTCGCTGCCGATTCCCGCACCACATTGGGATGTCCAAAACATCCGGGAATCATGTAACTGAGGCATAAGGATCAGAATCTTGCTGTCCCATCTCTTTTCTGGCTCGCAGTTACGGGGACATTCTTCTGCCTGACAAACAATGTAAACCAATTTGCAGATTGAATTAACACGCTCCAGAGGTCCCTGAACCAGGCCTTTTTTCACGCCGCGCGACGAGAATGATGGGATGACTGCAGAGCCGGCTGATCACGATACCAGTTCAACATCCCCTGTAACTTGGCAACTGTTTCGCCTCGCGCCAGCGTCTTCAGAACTCGTCGCGTGACAGCATCTGTAAAGCGGTTGATGAATGGACTGAGCCACGGAGCGAACTCAATCCGTTGCCCCACGGGATCTTTTCGAAATCCCATGCCGAGCTTGAACTGATCCAGCGAACCCAAATCTGACTGGATCGACTCGTAACCGTAACTGACCATCCGGACGTCAGAGTCTTTCAAACGAGCAGACAGGAACTGAAACAGCAAAGCATTATTCGGATAGCTCTCCAGATGCTGACTGGACGATCGCACGATCAGCAAATTGGCCACATCTTCAATCATGAACGAGATCAAATAGGCTGCAAGATCCGTCCCGACAAATGCAGCCCAGGTTTCAGCACCCTGCGTAGTCGCCGCCTGTTGATAATAGCGAGTCCAGTAGTTCTGCAGATCCGACGGTACTTTTCGCCCCTGACGAATCAACGTGTCAGCATTCAGCGGCATCGCCAGTTTCTGGAGCTGCTGAAACTCAATTCGCTCCACACGACACACTTCCAGCCCGCGTCGCACCTGAGTTCGAGTGCGACTACGCAGAAGCGGGAAGTCATAGTCCTTCGAGTCACAGACGATTCGAAAACTGGCCACACCCTGGTCAATCGGACAGCCAAATCGAGCCACCAAACCGTCAGACTTCAGGATCTCTCGGAGATCAATCGAACGCGCGTCCACGTCTCGGTCATAGGGCAAACTGGAAAAGACACGCGAACCACAGTTGAACCAGTGAACGCCGCCAGACTCACGTACGTCATGGCCGATACGCCGCAGGAAATCGATATGATGTAGTGGGCTGATCGACACGGCAACTCACAGACTCCAAAAGTCATCAATCACAGCAGATTAATCTCCGCCGCCAATCAATGAACTCAGGTCGACATACATCACAAACAGAAACAAAGAGATGATGAACAACAATCCGAATCCGTGAGCCCAGCCGATTACGCGAGAACTCGGTTTGCGTCGAGTGATCCCTTCCCAGAACAAGAACACCATATGTCCGCCATCGAGGATTGGAATCGGCAGGAAGTTCAGGATCGCCAGGTTAATGCTGAGATATCCCAGGAACATCATGAGATCGATGACGCCACGTTCAGCGACCATGTAGCCGATCTTGGCAATCCCCACAGGACCGCTCATTGAATCCAAAGACACACTGCCACGCACAAGCGAGTGCAGAGTCATATAAATTGAATTGGCCGTTTTTCGAGTTCGTCGCACGCCCAGCGACATCGCTTCGCCAAAGGTTTTTCCTTTTTGCAACTCGCGATCGTCCTGCCAGATGCTGCCATTGAATCCACGAAACCAACGATACCAACCTGCGGCAACTTCATGACTCTTCAGAACTTCCGAGCCGTTATTCTTGCCATCATCAAAGTAAATGCGGATCTGGCGGTTTGGAACTCGTTGAATCTCAGCGAATACCCAGGCCCAGTTAATCTGTTCCAGAGTTCCCGGCTCCTTCTTGTCCAGAGTCGCAAGATCCAGTTCTTTCGGAGTCTTCGCATCTCCCAAAGCATCCGGAGCGTCTGATGTCGGATCGGCATGAATCAGATCAATGCGAGTAATCTTCATGTCTGGCTTGAAGACACCCAGTTTTTCAGCTTCGGAACCTTCCAAAACTTTTGCAATCCGAGGTTGAACCTGATAGCCCAGCCCCAGCGATGGAATACTCAGCGGACTCGCTTTGAAATCGGGCGAATCAAGCCAGCCGGGTGCATCTGTCTTTGGAATCAACTCCAGCTCGACCTGCTCATCACCATTTGCCGTCGTTCTCTTCACAACAACTTTAACCGGCTTACCGCCACGGTCACCAAAGTAGACGGGCAACTGCAGAGGGTCGATGGTCTTGCCTGGTTCCTGATCGTCTACAGAAACGATAATGTCTCGAACTTTGATACCAGCCTTTTCGGCGACGGAATCCTTCTGAACAACCAACACCGGGCCCATCGCCATCCATAGACCGATGGAGCGTATCTCGGAGGGCGGTACTGTGATTTCAACTATCTTTGTTGGCCCAGCCTTCTCTGAATCAGCCGCCTTTTCTGACCGTTCAACTTTGTAGATCAATTCGCGATCTGCATAGCGTGAGGTCATATAGCGGAGCAATGAAAACTGCATCGGCTTGCCACTACTGCCAGTTGCCGCTTCAGTCGTAGCCGGACCTGTTTCGCCTTCTTTCAGCTTTGGAACGATATCCAGAATCTTGTCACCCGGAGCAAATTCCGGCGAAGCCTTCTCGAGCGGCATGCCGGCATCAGAAATCAACTCGGGCTTTTCGATCTGATCAGCAATCTGAGCAATAGCTCCAGGACGTATCCCCACCGATCGCACCGACGATGACTGAAGAGGAGTCAGGATGTGATTAAACGAAGTCCCATCGGCATGAGTTCCCGCCAGAGTCACATCGCCAGTAGACAGTATGACCGCTTCCTGGAGATCGCTGAAGCTGCGAATCGATTCGCCGTTGACAGACAGAATTCGATCACCCGGTCGAATATCAGCCTGCCACGCAGGGAATCCAGTAATTACTGAGCCCACAACCGGCGCTGGTTCAAACACGCCAAACCAATAACAGGTTGCAAAGAACATGAACCCGGTGACTACATTCATGATCACGCCGGCCGAGATAATCGCCATACGCTGTGGGACGGTCTTGGCCGAATAGGAACGAGGATTCTCGGCGATCTCCGAACTGGTCATCTGGTTCGGATCCATGTCATCCTGCCCCAGCATTTTGACGTAGCCGCCAAAAGGAAGCGCGGATAAGGCGTATTCGGTTTCGCCTTTCTGACGACTCCACAGGATTGGACCAATGCCGATGCTGAATCGCTCCACATGCACATCGCACCACTTGGCAACTGCGAAGTGTCCGAGTTCATGAAAGAAGATGACGAGCCCTAGCCCCAGAACAACCGAGAGGATATTCAGGAACTTGGTGAGTATGGCGCCAAGATCAGTGGCCGCGAATAAATCAGTGGCCGTGATAAATTGAAAAGCTAGGTCTTCCACCGAGCTGCTTCCTCCCGAGCCCAGCTGTCGATCTGAAGCAGTTGCTCCATCGTCGGCTGTGCATCGAATTGATGGTGGTTTAATACATCTTCAACAACCTGAGTTATCCGGAAGAAGGGCAGTTCACGATTCAAAAATCGCGATACGGCCACTTCGTTGGCGGCATTCAGGACAGCACCGCACGTTCCGCCTCGCTGAACCGCTTCAAAGCCTAATCGCAATGCCGGGAAGGCATCAAAGTCGGGCGGCAGCAGTTCCAGTGTCTGAGGCTTGGTCCAATCTGGCTTCCGAGCAGGCCCGTCCGGCCGCAACGGAAACATCAAAGCATACTGTATCGGCAGCCTCATGTCCGGTGGTGACATCTGGGAAATCACGGAACCATCCCGGAACTCCACCAATGAATGAACATAAGATTGCGGATGAATCACAACAGAAATCTCTTCAGGAGCAAGCCCAAACAACCACCGGGCTTCGATGATCTCCAGTGCCTTATTCATCATGGTCGCTGAATCGACGGAAATCTTTGGCCCCATATTCCACGTCGGGTGCTTCAAGGCCATTTCCGGAGTCACATCACGCAACTGATCCTTCGAAAAGCCTCGAAAAGGCCCGCCACTGGCCGTTAAAACAACTCGGCGGACATCTGCACGACGCCCGCTTTGCAAGCATTGATAGATCGCACTGTGCTCACTGTCCACCGGAATTACTGCTGCTCCGGTCTCAACAGCTCGACGCATGATCAGTGATCCAGCGACGACCAATGACTCTTTATTGGCCAGAGCAACCCGTTTTCCGGCGTCCACAGCGGCCCAGGTGGCCGGCAAACCTGCAGCGCCGACCATGGCACAGACAACGGTGTTGATTTCCGCGTTCTGGATCAGCCTGGGGACTTTTTCAAGTCCCTGATGCCACGCGACTTGCTTTGCCGAACTGCCTGTGGATCCAACACGAGAAGCTGGTAATGCCGCATCAGGAGCCCCTAAAACAGCCCAATCCGGCTGAAATTCGGAAACCTGCTGACACAAACGCTCCGCACTTCGATGCGCAACCAGCCCCGCCGCGCGCAGGCTGGACGAATGAGCCCGAATAACATCCAGACAACTGGTTCCGATCGATCCCGTGGACCCGAGAACGGCTATAGAAATTGGCGCAGCCAAGAGAAAAGGCTCGTGCAGACAAAAAACGGTGTTTGATCGGCCTCAACAAAACCGCAACAGGCAACGTACCACCGAACTACTGTGGCATGTCTCTGCAGGGTCCGGGAGTCGCTCCCGGTTTTGTCAGGCCGTGTGAAAAGTGTCTGCGGATTCTAGGTTAAAACCGGAACTCATGGAAAGCCGGGTATTCTCTGGCGATTAATCGCCGAACATGTTCCCAAACGCTCCGAGTACTGAGCCTTGCTCTTGCCCGCCTCCGGGGCCGGAATTCTGGAGCACTCGATCCGCCAGGCGAGCAAACGGCAGGCTCTGAATCAGTACCGTCCCATGTCCGCGTAGGGTCGCCAAAAACAATCCTTCGCCGCCAAAAAACATGGACTTGAGATTTCCGGACCGCTGAATGTCGTACTCAATGTCTCCAGCAAAACCAACAATGCAGCCTGTGTCGACTCGCAGAGTTTCTCCCTTCAGATCCTTCCGAATGACAGTGCCACCAGCGTGAATAAACGCGAGCCCATCGCCCTGAAGCTTTTGAAGAATAAAGCCTTCACCTCCGAAAAATCCGGCTCCCAGCTTCTTCGCAAACGCAATGCTGACTTTGGTGCCATAAGCCGCACAGAGAAACGAATCTTTCTGACAGGTGATCGTGCCGCCAACATCTGCGAGGTTGATCGGAATGATCTTGCCCGGAAACGGCGCCGCAAACGCGACCTTCCGCTTCTGACTGGAGTGATTTGTAAAGTGAGTCATAAAGATCGACTCACCAGTCAGTTTGCGTTTTGCTGCCCCCAACAATTTCCCCATCAGCCCGGCGCTGGCTTCGGTGCCATCTCCCATTCGTGCTTCGAACTGAATGCCATCTTCCACGTAGTTCATCGCACCAGCTTCCGCAATAACTGTCTCACGAGGATCCAGTTCTACTTCCACCAACTGCATGTCGTCACCAAAGATCTGATAATCCACTTCATGACTGTTCATTGGCTGGTATCCCAATTGCGAAAAAATGTACTTGAATGAAAATGGCTTTTTGCAGTCGAGAGACTCTTTTAGGAAATCAACACGCCTGGCAGCAACGCTTGAATCTGGTTATTCATCGATCACGCCACAATATTGGTACTGGATCAAAAAAACACCTGCCGGCAAGCGAAAATGCATCGTGTCCCGGTTCAGATCTGGACTTTGGTTCGCGGACGCCAGGGCCAGCTAAAAGTCACGACGGTTTCGCATCACCAGACTCGTCGGCTGCCGCGGGTTTGATTAGCAGCACGATGATAATTGACAGTGCCGCCACACCGGCAAATGCACCAAAGATCGCGTTCAGAGGCACCTGCCGGTCGCGAAGATAACCGAATCCCCAGTCTCCAAATCCTCCACAACTGATGCTGACCAGATTCATGAAACCATAGCCGGTTGCTCGCAGCTCAGGCCGAACGATCTGGCACAGAATCGGCATGTTGTTGCAATCGAAGAATCCCCAGCCAAATCCAAACAGCACAAGCCCCGCGACCGCGATTCCCGCCGTCGCAGCATTCCCGACACTGAACAAGGCCGGCAGAAACATGGCCATGCCAATGGCGCTGACAAAGATTCGTCCGCGATTGGTTTTCTTCATCCACCGATCCGCGAGGTAACCACCTATCGCGGCTCCAATAATCGATGCGGGATGAACAAAGGTCGCGACCAGTCCAGCCTTGCCTAGCCCCAACTGAAACTTCTCCTTAAGGATCGCCGGCATCCAGTCTTTCACGACCCAGCCCGCAATGGCTGGCAGGGTGAAATACAAAACCAGCAACAGGAAGTTACGGTTACTTCGAAGCTCATTAATGGACTGAGATGGACTCAGATTCTGCTTCTCCACAGTTCGCTCCGGTGAGCGAAGAAAAACGAACAACGGTAGTGAATACAGAACTCCAATAATCCCACAAGCAGAAAACGCCCAGCGCCAGCCGTAGGCAGGAGATTCCGCCACAAAGCCCGCCATACCTCCGACGATCAATCCGCAGTAGATCCCGGCCTGATGAAGCCCCACAGCTCGTGAACGAGTTGCTCCGACATGAAAATCCGTAATCAGTGCCAGCGCAGCGGGAATGTAGAACGCTTCACTAATCCCCATCAAAGCGCGAGTTGCGATCAGCATTTCATACGAGTTCACCCAAGCCGTCATCCAGGTCACGGCAGACCAAACCAGCAGACTGAAACTAATCACCAGTCGTCGACTGAATCGATCCGCGACGTAGCCACCGAACGGACTCAGGACAGCATAGACCCATTTGAACGACCCCAGCACAAAGCCCCACTGAGCTTCATTGGAGATCCCCTGAATATCTCCCACCATCGACGACTTCATGGCCGCCAGCATTTGCCGGTCGAGGTAGTTCAACAATGCAACGGGAAACAACAGCAATACGACGATCCAGGCAAAGGTGGAAACCTTCCCTGCAACCTCGTTGTTCACGGGATCTTGTGGAGCAAATTCAGGGGCGGTGTAGGGATTGACCTGGTCCGATCTCGGATGATTCATTTGTACGGCATCTCCATGACCTCGTAACCTGCGTTCTGAAATCCCAACTTTCCGTAGACGGCTTTGGCGGCCTCATTGGCGTGTTCGACATAGAGCCGTACGTTGACCACGTGCCCCTCTGATGCAGCGGACTCGATGGCAAAAGAAAACAGACTCCCGAAAACCCCCAAACCTCGCCATTCCGCACCAACGTAAACGCTTTGTATCCACAACATCCAGCCGTCACGCCAGTCGCTCCATTCCCGCGTCAGCATCACCTGACCAACGACCACACCATCTTTTTCGGCAACAAAGTACAGAACTTCAGGAGCCAACAGCAGTCCTCGCGAAACGCCGCGCGTCACAGTCGCTGGATCCAGTTGTTTTCCTTCGGTCTCTTGAGCCAACCGGCAGTTGAATTCCACAATTCGGCCGACATCAGAAATGTTGGCTCTGCGATACACAAACATCTTCGTTCCTCTTCCCGAAAAGCCCCAGGCTTGTGAGAATGCCGGAGTTCTCCATATTCTGTTTTTGATCGGAACGTCTGACCGTGAATGGATTCACTCAACGTCATCGCCAATCCTCTGTAGCGTCGGCCGCTCTGGCGGTGATTCTGCTGCTGACCGCCATATTTCGCAATGCACCGGCATGTCCATTTTGCCTGTCGCCACCTCAGACCCTGGCCGAACAAATCTCCCGAGCGGATCTCGTGCTGATCGCGGAGTTAGTCAGATTTGAAGTTTACGACCAGGGGACTCGTCCCGAATCAACTCTTCGAATTCGCAAGTATCTCCGTGGTGAAGAAACCGCTGCTCAACGAGAACAACTTTCCGTCGGTCAGTCGATTGTCGTTCCCAGCGAAGCCGCCGGAGTTCCCGGTGATCTCTTTTTAATGTACGGAACATTGCCCGAGTATTCTCTGCCGGAATCTGCAAACACGTTCGCATCGACGTCTACAAGCTCTGAAGCTGGCGATGCGAACTCAACGGGACAAGTCACCCAGGCAGTTCTCAAGTCCGATGCTCCCGTTGAGTCCGTCATTCAAAAGGCGTCGTTCCTCGTGCCCGAGTTGATTTCGTGGAACGAAACTCTGGCCATCACCACAGACATGGTCCACTATCTGCAACAACTGCCAGCTCAGACAGATCCACAGCCGACTCGCCTGGCTTACTTCCTGACTAAACTGGAACACCGCGATCCATTAATTGCGATTGATGCGTGGGCAGAATTTGGCAACGCCTCTTATGACGATGTCGTCGCTGTCAGAGAATTAATGTCCCCCGCAGATCTGCGTCGCTGGATTGCGGACAAAGACATGAGCCCTGAACGACTGGGGCTTTATGGAATGATGCTGGGGTTAGCAGGCAGTCCCGAGGATGCTCAGTTCCTGCTGAACCAGATGATGGAAAGCGAGCCTGAACTTCCGAATGGCGTCGGCCAAGCAACGCCAAAGCGAGCTTTCCGATTTGGCGCTGAAGGCTTGATGGGAGGCTACCTGCTGTTGACTGGTGAAGAGGGATTAAGGCAACTCGAAGAGACAATTGCCTTGCCCGCGGATGTTCCCGACACTGCTCGACATGCATTCGTGCAATCACTGCAGTTCATCTGGACTTACGAAAGTGATGTGATCAGCAAAGCTCGCATTCAATCTTCGATGCGATTACTGCTGCAAAACAGTTCCATGAGAGAAATCGCCATCACAAATCTTTCCCGCTGGGAAGACTGGGCATCGCTCCCTGTACTTCAGACCATGTTCGCGAAAGACTGCGAAGGTGACCGTGAATCACAGCGGGCCATTCTCCAGTTTGCTCAAACTTGCCGTCGCAGCGTTTCAGCTCGATCCAATACCCTGGACTACGCCTCCATGGCCGAGGAATTCCTCTGCGAAGCTCATCTGAACCGCCCGGACCTCCTGAGTCAGAACGTCCGAGACTTCAACGCGCCGCAGTAGGGTAAAGAGAGAGTCTTCCCTTTGGACTGCGGCAGCCTGCTGCCGCTTTACGATCCACAGCCTGCTGTGGATCGTCACTCTGAATCATTACACACTTCGAGCCGATTCTTTGGCAGCGGGCTGCCTGCACCAAAGCGGCAGCAGGCTGCCGCAGTCTATAAAAGTGAGTCGATTGACGACTTTAGTCATGAGTACCATTCTACGTGCTGGTTCACCTTGATGATCTTCCCACGTAGATGAGTCTCTCATGTTACACCTGCGCGCTTTGTGTTTTCTGACCGCAGTCTTGATCACTGAAACATCTTTTGCTCAGGATCAGCCAACCACTCTCAAGCTGGTGACTCATAATGTGTGGTACGGCTTCACAAAGAAAGCAGAGCCGCGGCATGCAGACTGGCTCAAATGGATGGCCGCGCAAAAGCCGGATGTTGTTTCGTTGCAGGAACTGAACGAGTACACGCCGGAGAAGCTGGCAGTCGATGCTCGCTCCTGGGGGCATGAGCATTCCGTTTTGCTGAAGGAAGATGGATTTCCCACAGGCATTACTTCACGTTTTCCCATTGCAGATGTCAAACGAATTCGCGACGGCATGCATCATGGTTTGCTGCGATGCCGTATTCAGGGTATTTGGTTTTATGTGATCCATTTTCACCCGTCCAACTTTGAGCGCAGAATCGAAGAGGCTCGCCTTCTGCAGGAAGACGTAAAGTCGCTTCCCGAATTGAATCCCAAGATTGTTCTTGCCGGTGATTTCAATGGGTTCTCCCCGGCCGATAAGCCTCAGTATGATTCAGATCCCAAACTGGTCCCCTTTTTTCAGATGCTGGATCAACGCGACAAAGGCGCAAAGAACCTGAACAATGGACGCATTGATTATGGAGGTATCTCGTCCATTCTCCGTCAGGGTTACGTGGACCTGATTCAGGAGCGTCGTTCAAGCGAAGCTCCATTTGTCGGGACATTTCCGTCACCACTTGTCAGCGACGAAAATCATGGAACAGACAGACGACTTGATTACGTCTTTGTTTCACGCAGCCTATTGGGCTCTGTCGAATCGGCTGAGATCCTGCGAGATTCGGTGACAGAGGGACTCTCAGATCATTTCCCAGTCTCCGCCACTTTCAAATTGGGCAAAGAGAAGACTCCGGAAATCTTCACGTCACAACCAGAACTGCTGCAGGAACACGGGGCAGGGGAGGGGCCGGCATGGAATCCGGAACTGGGCCTTTTGACAAGCGGCGAGGGCAATATCAATCTTCGCGACAAGACCGGAAAGAGTTCTGTCTATCGCCAGAATGCTGGTTCGAATGGACTTATGTTCGACCGTGAAGGACGTCTGATTATCTGCGAACCAGTGCGGCGCCGAGTCACTCGCATTGAAGCCGATGGTTCAACCAAAGTGCTGGCAGAAACATTTGACGGCAAGAAGTTTAATCAACCCAATGACCTGACGATGGACTCGCAGAATCGGATCTATTTTACCGATCCGCAATATGGCGACCGAACCACGATGGAAATGCTGGACGGTAACAGTCGCCCGATCGAAGGCGTGTATCGCATCGATCCCTCAGGAAACGTGACCAGAATCATCACGCATGAAGTCGACCGCCCGAATGGAATTGTCGTCACACACGATGACAAATACCTGTTCGTCGCCGACAACAATAACAATTCACCCAAAGGGGCACGCGCGCTGTGGCGATTCGAACTGCAGCAGGACGGAACTGTCAATTTCGACACTCAGACACTGATCTTCGACTGGAAGACAACTCGCGGTCCAGATGGAATGAAACTGGATGCGGACGGTCGGCTTTACGTGGCGGCTGGTATCAACAAACCGAATCCACCGCATGAAACGGCTGACGAACCCACAGCCGGAATCTACGTTTTCTCTCCGGACGGTCAGTTGCTCACAGTAGCTCCAATTCCTCGCGATGAAACCACCAACTGCGCGTTTGGCGGTGACAATCTTCGCACGCTGTTCGTTACTTCCGGAGGCAGCCTCTGGAAACTGGAAACCGCGGTGCCAGGAAAACCGGTCTGGCCGAGAACCGCAGTCGAATAGAGGCCGCATTGAAATACACACGGCTCAATCCCTCGTCGACGTTTTTGGACTGCGAAACCAAAATTGTGCAACTCCAAAATTTGCTCACGGGGTTTGATGAAATGAGACGAGCTGGCCGGTGGTAGCTTATGACTGCTTACCATGAAAATCCGACGGGGTGCATTTGTGCGCATCTGGCTTTTCGTCGACGTTCATAAGCCAACACCATGCTCCGCTACAGTTGCCATCCTATCCGAACTTCTCTGAAAAAGATCTGTATGGACCTGCGTCAACACTTCGTCCTGCTTGTCGCTGTTTTGCTGGCTCTGCCTTACACCGATGACATCTGTTGTGGCGCGGAATCTGTGAAAGTTGATGGCATCCGAATCGCCTTCTCCAGCGAGGGCTCCGGCGATCCCGTTGTACTGATCCACGGCTTACATTCGAGCACTGAACTGAACTGGCGAAATCCCGGCATCATCAAAAAGCTGGCCCAGAATTACCAAGTGATCTGCCTCGATCTGCCCGGCCATGGAGAAAGTGACAAGCCAGAATCAAAGGATGCCTATGGCCTGCAGATGGTGCACGATGTCGCAAAAATCATGGAGCATCTGAAGGTCCGGAAAGCTCATATCGTCGGCTATTCGTTGGGCGGCATGGTGGCGTTGAAGTTTGCTGACGTGCATTCGGACATGACTCTGTCGGTGACACTTTGCGGAATGGGCTGGATGAAAGAAGGAGGTCTTCTGCAGCGATTCTGGAACAACATGGCAGGGCGAGAGAGTTCTCGAACACCCGAAGCATGCGTCAAAGGAATCGCCGAGCTTGCACTGAGTGAAACCGAACTAAAAGCTATTTCGCAGCCGATCACTGTCATCGTCGGCTCCGACGATCCGGTAAAGCGGCTTTACGTAAAGCCTCTGCAAGCGGCCCGACCTGACGGGCCTTTTATTGAGATCTCAGGCGGCGGACACCTGACAACGATCAAGATGCCGGAGTTTCACACCGCGCTGGTCAAGAGCCTGAACGAGAAATCGAAATAAGTGCTGCGGGCGACAAGGCAACAAGATCTGAACAAGAATTGCTGCCTTGAGCCGCTGCTGTCGCAACTGATTTCTGGAGTAGTTCGGTTACTCTCTTCGCTTATTTCTTCGATCGCCGGGAGATCCCCCAGAGGCCTCGTTTCTCAATACGTGCTTCACTCTCTGCGGCTCGTAACTGCGGTTCAAGATCGAGCGGCAGACCGTAGTCCGCCAGCAACTTTGCGTGACCTTCAGACAGGAGCTGCTCGTTGATGAATTCACCATCACGAGTGTAGACCCACGCCAGAGTTCGCTGGTAGCGATCCTTTTCTTCGCTGTCGATACGCAGACGAATCTGTTTCCCATCAATCTGCGATCGAAGCCACTGCGTGGATTCTTTTGCCCACGGCTCAGCGACCTTGCCAAAAAATCCGGCTTCTGGAGCATCGATCCCCAGAAGCCGAACGGTGCGACCATCGGTTAGTTCGATTGTGTCGCCGTCAATTACATGATTTACAGTCACAAACTGCCTGGAGTCAGGATCTGAACCGGACTCCGGCCTGAACACCAGCATCCGCAACATCGCCAGCACAATGAAAACGATGAAAGCCAGCGTGCCCGGAGTTGGCGAGCGACGCTGGGGGCGTTTCGGTGGCGGTGGCGTGATGGCTGTCATTAAACGTTAAACAGGAAGTGGCAGATATCTCCATCCTGCATGACGTAAGATTTTCCTTCGACTCGCAGTTTTCCTGCCGCTCGAATGTCTTTTTCTGTCTTGTAAGTTTCAAGATCCGGCAGGGTATAAATTTCGCAGCGGATGAAGCCGCGTTCAAAATCAGTGTGAATAACACCGGCAGCCTGAGGAGCCGTGGCTCCAATCGGAATTGTCCATGCGCGAACTTCTTTTTCGCCGGCGGTGAAATAGCTTTGCAAGCCCAGTGTCTTGTACGTTGCACGAGCAAGTGGTCCGAGAGCAGGTTCTTTCAGCCCGACGGACTCAAGCATCTCCTGACGATCGGCTTCATCAAGTTCCGCCAACTCAGCTTCCAGCTTTGCACAAACTGGTACAACAGACGCTCCATGTTCTGCGGCGTACTTTCGGACCTGTTCAACAAGCTGACCTTTGCCTTCAAGATCATCCTCTGCGACGTTCGCCACGAACAGAATGGGCTTGGCCGTCATCAGGCCGATCGCGCTGATCACCTTCGCTTCTTCTTCGGTGAACTCCGCCGTGCGCAGTGGCTTGCCATCGTTGACGATGAGCTGACATTTCTCCATGACTGTTGCACGCAGCTTCGCATCTTTGTCGCCGCTCTTGGCGGATCGCTGCGCTTTGGGCAGGCTGTTCTCCAGCGTTTGCATGTCGGCCAGAAGCAGTTCGGTTTCGATCACTTCTATGTCGGACAGAGGATTCACGCCTCCGCCCACATGCGTGATGTCATCATCCACGAAGCAGCGAACGACCTGCAGAATCGCATCGACTTCGCGGATGTGACTCAGGAACTTGTTGCCCAGACCTTCACCAACGCTCGCGCCTTTTACGATGCCGGCGATATCCACCAGCTTCAGAATCGCAGGGATGACTTTCTGAGGTGGAATGTACGTGGTGATGCGTTTGAGTCGTTCATCCGGAACGCTCACGATGCCTTCGTTGGGTTCAATCGTACAAAACGGGTAGTTCGCGCTTTGAGCAGCGGTTGAACAGGTCAGAGCATTGAACAGAGTGCTCTTGCCGACATTCGGCAGGCCGACAATTCCGGCTTCCATTGAAGACTTCCACGCTTAAAAAAGGACACAGCTGCCAAAGACTTTCTCGCCAATGACTTCGAAGGTCGGGATTGTACAGGTCGCGAATCCTTCGGCAAATGGGCCTTTGTCTGCAGCGAGAATCGAGAGAAACAGCCGGAAATCCAACCGATGTACCGACCTCCGGCGATTGACATTCGGCGGCCAAAGCAAAGAATCGGGCTCCAAAACCGGGCACGGGGGCAATCTGCCGATCCGGCCATCAAAGTAGAACGCGGCTTCTTTCAAACAGACAGGGTACTGGGAAATGGCATCTCGACGAGAAAAACTGGAAGTCATGCTGCAGTCGAGTCCGGACGATCAGATGCTCAAATACATGCTGGCGATGGAATTCGACAAGGAAGGCAATTCCGAACGGTCTCTCGAGTTATTTGACGGCCTGATGACCGCGACGACTCCGTACGTGCCCGCCTTCCTGATGGCCGGTCAGTTACTGACAAGAATTGGCAAGGTTGAAGACGCCAGGAAGACATTTTCTGCCGGAATTCAGCAGGCGCAACAGCAAAACAACAGTCATGCCGCAGGCGAAATGGCAGGGTTTCTGGCCGGACTGAGCTAACTCGCGTTTTGGGTTTTGATGGCGTCGCCCCCAGTCCCGCCGGTTTCCACCCCAAAACTTGCTCCCAGTCAAAACAGGCGATTTGAGACGACTTTTCGCACAATGCGGATCACTGAATTCGCGCAGATGTATTCGGTTGTACTGATCGTGCTGGAGATTGTGGATTCTCCTGTCGATACCGATTAGGGAATCTTCGAATGGTCGGCGAGAAACAGACTCCGCCGGCTCTGCGAAGAAGCATTTCCGGGGGGGATCGCGGTGTCATCGGACTCCGCGAAAAAGGCGTGGATGCATGTTTGGGCGGCGAAGACAACCAGCCGAAGTACGTCCTCTGGCGCGCAGTTGCGACCAGAGCATCGTGCGTTTTCGTGCAGGTCCCTCGATCGCACTTTGCATATCCGCCTGGATGCTCCTTTCAGCGGCTTCGTTGAAATCGGAAGAACCAACTGGCGAGACCTCAACTCGCACTGCGACAGATCATACCTTGCAGTCGGCATCGTCATCGACTTCGGTGTCGCGCTCTTCGGCCACTCGACGTTCAAACGTTTGGCGAGCCCGCCCCGCGACACCAGAGCGACCACTTTTGAATCGCTCGACGATCGAGAACCCTCCACCAGTACGTCAGGCTCGACGCTCCTCGCAAGCCCCTGCCTCTTCTGTCGGCACACAGAAAACATCTGTCGTTCAGACAGCAGGCTGGAAGGGAACAAGCGACACTGAGAAAGTTCAGGCTGCTACCTCACAATCACCAAGTCCGAAGGGGACTCAGGTTGTGTACCGACCGAACCAGCCACCGAATCAGCTAAATCTCGATCAGCCCCGACTGCCGATCGAAGATCGCGACTTCAGTGAACCTCCAGAACCGCAAACGTTGCCACCTGCAGAAGAAGAACATGCGCTTCCTGTTGTCGAGCAGGATGTCGTTCCTCAGGAAATCGTTGAAGAACGAACTCCCAACAGGAACATACCTCGATCCGCACCAAAGGTCGTCCGGGAACGTCCGGCTGAAATCGATTCTCCGGAGAATGTGGAACAGGATGAGCCTCGCCAACAGTTGCAAGCCAACGACATAGGACCACAGAGCAATGGTCTTCCTGAAGTCACGACAGACGATAAAGGCGTGATCAATATTCCTTTTCGCGATGGTGATACAGTTGTCAGCCGGCGCGATCTGGAACTGCGAATGAACAACGGCTTGATCACATTAATCGCCAAAGATGCCAGCCTGAGTGACATCCTTTCCATTCTGGCCCACGATCACGGCCTGAATATTGTCTCCTCAGACGCGATCACTCAGCAGGTGTCCGTGACTCTTCGCGATGTCCCTCTGGCAGATGCCTTGAATGCGATTTTGTCGATTCAGGGATTGTCGTGGAGTCGCCGCAACAACATCATTTCCATTACCAGAATGTCCACAGAAGACACGGGCGGAGCAATCGTCCAGGGGCGTCTGATCAAGGTCTTTCCGCTGAGTTATGTTTCGGGAACCGAGATCGAAGCCGTGATCAAGGATTTGCTTTCGCCGGTTGGCAAAGTCAAAGCCATGCAGTCTGAAAAAATGGACACCAGAAAGTCATCCGATCGGCTGATTGTCGAAGACCTTCCGGATTATCTGGATCGAATTGAAGCGTGTATCCATCAACTTGATCGTCCTCCAAAGCAGGTGCAGATCGAAGCCCACATTCTCGAAGTTGACCTGTCAGCTGAGAATCGCCACGGTGTTAATCTCGAGATGATGTCCGATATCGCGGGCACAAACGTTTCCCTGAAGACTCCGGGCTTCGCAAAGACAACAAGTAACCCCGCATTGCTGGTCGGCATTGATGGTTCAAAAGTCGACGGCCTTCTGGATGCACTCAAGAATACGGTCGATGCCAGAACGTTGGCGTCACCTCAGGTTCTGGTCACTCATGGCCAGGAAGCCAAGATTCAGATTGGCGGCAAGATTGGATACCGCCAAAGCACAACGACTGAAACCAGCACTGTCCAGGGCGTAGAATTCCTTGACGTCGGTGTCGTTCTTATCGTGACACCGTACATCGGAACCAACGGCCAGGTTCTGATGAAGGTTAATCCGGAAGTCTCTGACGGCTCTATCAACATCGATATCGAACTGCCTGACGAACAGATCACCACAGTTGACTCCACTGTTTTGCTCAATGACGGTCAGGGCATGGTCATCGGTGGTCTGATTCGTGAGATCGACGACGACCAGCGAATCAAGGCCGCTGGACTGGGCGAACTCTGGATGATCGGGCATCTGTTTCAGCAGTCGCGGAAGATGAGATCTCGAAAAGAAGTCATCGTGGTGCTGATCCCACGAATTGTTGACTGTCCGTGTCCGCTGGATGCCGAGCAACAAACTCAACTGGATCGGGTGGAAACGCCGCTGTTCCACGGAGCACTGGAACGAGAATTCCGTCCATGGGAGCCGGAGCTTCCGGAAGTACGATATCGTCCAAGAGATACTCGTCGAAACATGCAGGAGTTCCGCAAGAGCGAGGGAACTCGCTGGATCCCTGAACCGCCTCGATCTGCAGACTATTACCTGAACGAACCACCGGCTGAAGTTCCCGTGATCATGGAGCCAGTTACTCCCAATGAGGGGTTGATCATGGAACCGCCTCCGGAGATTCCGCCAGCAGCAACAGGGCAGGGGCGTCCACGAGCCGATCGTATTCCGGTGGAAGCCGGTCAACAGCCGAGTTCAGTACAGCGAGTCAGCGGTTCGGGACAAGCAGAAGCCGGGACATCGCACGGAAACATTTCTCAGAAGTCTCGGCAGAACCGGCCGGTTCCGGAAAATCAGGCTTTTCACGGACAAGTGAAGAAGTCAGAATCATCAAAATCGGGCCAGCAGATAAAACAGAAGATTTCCGCTCAAAACGGAAGCTCTTCCAAGGGCTTCATCCGCTGAATCTGAAACGATGATGAACTAAGTTAACTATTCCACGGACGCTGTGTCCGTCATTTTTTGGGTGTTGTGAAAGGCTTCAGTACTTCGAGTGCTCTCATGCCAAACGAACTTCCTCTGCCGGATGATTTGAAGCATCTTATCGAGAAGCGTGGCGGCAAAGACCGCCGCAACAAAAAAAACAGCCGCATGTCTGACGACGAAGACGGCGGTGGCGGCGAAGTGCGTCGCGCGGGACAACGAGATCGTCGAGGTTCGAAGAACTATCGCGACCTGCTGAACGATGACGACGAATGATTTGGTGCGTCGTGACTGTCACATTGAGTCTGGTTGGTGAATAGACTTTATCGACGAACTGGATGTGATGTCTTTCACACTGCTGTGCGGCGTCAGAAGCTGACTGGAAGAACGCAGGTTGCTGATGACCAACGATCGCGCCGAGACGGCGGAGACGTCGAATGACGTGTCACGGCCGCAGCCACCGACCCGCATGACTGGACTGAAGCAGGCTGCCGCGGTTTCTGGAGCTGTGGCCTGTCTGATTCTTGCGGGCATCGGATTTTTTCTTCCTGTCCTCCCGTGCACTCCTTTTGTCCTGCTCGCCAGCTATCTGTTACTGCGGTGTTCTCCGGCCATGCACCAGCGGCTCAAGGGCTCTCGTTTCTTCGGAAGAGTCCTGAGAGACTGGGAGGACCGCAAGGGAATCCGGCCGGCCGACAAAGTCCGTGCAATTATGATCGTGATTGCAGGACTTGTCCTGACATTCAGTGTAGGTAATCTTTCCAGCACGCTGCGGTTCATAACTCTGATTCTTGTCCTGATCGGGCTGTTCGTCATCATCCGATTGCCAGTCGCCCGGGATGAATAGCCGTGAAACGCAGCGAGCAAGA
The DNA here is from genome assembly GCA_044378235.1 of Planctomycetaceae bacterium. GTDB lineage: Bacteria > Planctomycetota > Planctomycetia > Planctomycetales > Planctomycetaceae > SXXK01. The sequence continues at coordinate 13,713 of JBILXT010000035.1, read as the reverse complement.
CCAGACCGCGGCTCAGCGACTTTGCCTGTCGGAGCCGACTGTCTAATATCCGCAACTGATTGATCGCCTCCGGCTGCGGACATTGTGCATGACACTCATCAATTCGACATTGATCTTTGGACTGGTGCTGGCCACTGTACCAGTCATCCTGCACATGGTGATGCGTGCAAAGCCCAAACGCATCGAATTCCCGGCACTTCGATTGCTGAAGGCACGTCAACCGTCAAATGCTCGTCGAATGCAGCTGCGCCATCTGCTGCTTCTGATACTTCGATCGCTGGTCATTGCAATCCTTGTGATTGCGATCGCTCGACCTTCGCTTCCGGCAGCACGATATGGACTGCGCTGGTGGGAATGGGCAATCCTGGCTACTGCAATCGCCGGAAGCTTTACAGCCTATTTCCTGATCGCCGGGCGCGGTACCAATCGCGACGCGACTTCGGTCGACCACCGCGAACGAAAAGGAAGGCTGCGACTTTGGTGCCTTCTTGGCGGTATCGCAGCCACTTTGATCGGAGTCGGCATTCCGTGGGGACTGCGAGTTCGGGCGGAATTGTTGTCTCCTCGACCAGAGGCTTCTGAAAACATCCCCGTTGCCGCCGTTTTCCTGGTCGATACCAGCTATAGCATGAAATATCGGCACGAGAATCGAACTCGTCTGGAACATAGTCGAGAAATCGTAAAGGACCACATGGGACGACTTCCTGCCGGGAGTCGAGCAGCCATCTCCGGGGCAACTCCAAACGAAGATATTATTTTTCAGGCGGATCTGATCGGTGCAGGTTCGCGACTTGAAACGTTGGAACCTACTGCTGTTCCGGAATCCCTGAATCGACGGATCAAAGCAGCGATTCAGACACAGATCGATGACAGAAAGCGGGTTCAGGAGGACGCGGGTCTCGGAGGATCTGCAGATCTGTTTGCCCGAGAGATCTATGTGCTTACAGATTTGTCGCGAACAGCATGGCAGGATCCCGATGAGAGTGGTTTGTCAGATTTTCTGAAGCAGCATGACTGGCTGCAAGTCTATATCGTCGATGTGTCAGTTCCTGATCCTGTGAATGCAGCCATTTCAAATTTGAAGCTGTCCAGTGACACCACAATTTCAGGACGCGATTTGCTGCTGTCGATGAGCATTTCCACGGTTGGAATCCCCCCTGGAAAGAAGACGATTGAAACACTTCTCATTGATTCTGGCGGAATTGAAACCCGCTTTGGCGCTCCGCAGATCGTGGATCTGGGTAATGGATCAGCGGAGGTTCTGTCGGCTGTTCGCATCAGCGGAAATCAGACATTCATCCAGGGGATGGTGCGGCTGAACTCTGAAGATCCATTACCGGATGACAACATCAAGTATTTTTCGTGTGGTGTTCGTCCACGTCCCAAACTTCTACTCATCTCTGATCGGCTGGAAGAGAGTCTGTTTATTCGGAATGCTCTACTGCCCGAAGAACTCGAACGACTGGGAACTCAGGAATGTGAGATCACGAGTGTTGTGACTGCGCAGATGGGTCAGCAAAACCTGGCTCAATATGACGCGGTGTTTCTCGTGAACTGTGCACGTCCGGATGAATCATTGTGGGGCGGGCTGAAGAGCTTTGCAGAATCCGGCGGAGGAGTTTTTGTCGTGGCAGGTTCAAATCGCATTCAGGCAGCCGCATGGTCGGTGGTCGCCGCAGAAGACCTGCTCCCGGCAACTCCCATTCGCAGTGTTCCTTTCCGCAGTCAGCCAGGCAGCCTTCGTCTGACAAAAAACCAACATCCGATCCTTCAGCCATTTACAGAACTTGAAGGTCTGAGAACTGAGCTTTCCATTGTGGCCTTCGATCGGCGCTGGGCTGTTGAACAGTCTGAAGATGCAACAGTTCTGTTGAATTTCGACAACGAGGACACACAACCAGCTTTGCTGGAGCGACGAATTGGATCAGGGCGTTGCCTGCTGTTCACGTCAGCGATGGACAATTTGAACGACGGAGGAAGGCTGTGGAACAATCTGACTTCAAACATTTCCTTCGTTGTACTCAACGACAGAATTCTGCAGCACCTCGCCGGAGTTAACGACCAGCGACGTAATTTCATCTCAGGAACTGCAATTGATCTGCCGGTCCCGGTGAGCCAGAGATTCGATCAGTACCTGCTGCGACGTCCCGGACTCCGGCAAACTCGCGGTGCACTGCCAGCCGAAGAAACATCTTTGTTGCTGACGGATGCAGTGGAACCCGGTCACTATCGCGTCAGACCTTTCGAATCTCCAAGTACCTTCGAGGCAGCATTCTCTGTGAACTTTCGCGATCAGGAGTCAGACCTGATTCGGATCCCTGATGAGACTCTGCATCAGATGTTTGGTACCGAGCGAATAACGATTGTTCATGACGTCAATGAGTTGCAACGCGCGGTTCGAGTTGCACGATTGGGAGTGGAAGTATTTCCGGTTCTTGCAGGCCTGCTCATTTTGCTTTTCTGCGCAGAACATCTGATGGCAAACTTCTTTTATGATGATCCAATGAAGGCCACTCAGGAACTCAAGACTTAAGGCACTCGAATCACTTCCCGTCCGCCTTCGCCTTTTTCAGCCGACGACGAATCAGGCCTGCTCCGCCCACTCCGCCGGCGATGCCGAGCAGAATGATGCTGCCAGGTTCAGGGACGACCGGAGAATCTCCGTTTCCGGGTGGCGTATGATGACCGCCGCCGCAATGCGATGGATCGTCGCCCGTCGGCACATCCGGTGTTACATCCGGAATGGATGGATCAGGCAGGGGAATATCGGTCAAGTCGTCGCACGGACCATCGGTCGGTGGATCAACGGGATCATCACCGGGACCATCGGTCGGTGGATCAACAGGATCGTCACCAGGACCATCGGTTGGTGGATCGACAGGATCCTCGCCGGGGCCATCAGTTGGTGGATCAACGGGATCTTCGCCAGGACCGTCAGTCGGTGGGTCAACAGGATCGTCGCCGGGGCCATCGGTCGGTGGGTCAACGGGATCTTCGCCAGGACCATCAGTCGGTGGATCAACGGGATCTTCGCCGGGACCATCAGTCGGTGGGTCAACAGGATCGTCGCCGGGACCATCGGTTGGTGGATCAACGGGATCTTCGCCGGGACCATCGGTCGGTGGGTCAACAGGATCTTCGCCGGGGCCATCGGTTGGTGGGTCAACAGGATCTTCGCCGGGACCATCGGTCGGTGGGTCAACAGGATCTTCGCCGGGACCATCAGTCGGTGGATCAACGGGATCTTCGCCGGGACCATCAGTTGGTGGATCAACGGGATCTTTGCCAGGACCATCAGTTGGTGGATCAACGGGATCACCGCCCGGAGGATCTGTCTTGTCGTCAATTGTCTCTACATAATCGAGCACTCCAGTGTTGGCCTGTCCGCCACCGTTGCCGCCTGCGGCTCCACCAGCACCTCCGGTTTCTGGATTCCAATTCCATCCATTGCCTCCGATTCCACCGCCTCCGCCTCCATTGCCGCCGCCAATTCCTGCGTTAGCGCCTCCGCCACCACCGCCGATACCGCCAGTCCCACCACCGATCGCGGGACCGCCTCCGGCTCGACCCGGATTTGGAAGAACACTCCAGGGGCGAGTATTCGCTTTACTCGATGCACCAATTGATAACTCAGAACCCCCCGTCGTTTCCTCCGACGCTTTTGCAGAGATCCCACTTGTGGATTCCGCTTCTTTGCGATCCGTACCGGATGAGATTCCCGTAGATCGCTGAGCCTCTGCCTTATTCTCGCCGACAGCAACTTTCTGATCGCCGCCCGTTGTCCCGCCAACGGCAACCTTCGTCGTTTCTCCGTGAGCCCAACGAACCTGAGAATTAGTCGGAACCATACGTCCCGAAAACGGATCTCTCACCATCAGGCTGGATATCAGTCCTGAGTTCGCCGGTTGCTTCTGTGCAGACTCCACTGTTTCATTCGCCGCTTTCCCCTTTTGATCGGCATTCTGCTGGGTCTTCAGAACGCCGGCATCAGGCGCAGACTTGTTCGCTTCTTTCTTTGCCACTTGCCCAACATCATCAAGTAATGCCGGACCTCCCCATTGATTTGGCCAGCCTGCAGGAAGCTTTCGGCCCGGTTTGTAGTTCAGGCCAGCCTGCTCACCTACAGCGCGGGGATCCGCAAAAGTCTGCCGCGGCACAACGTACTGCTGAAAGCCTGAGATCTGCTGAAGGCCGACAGCGGGCGTGTTCTCACATTGGCATGACTGCCCCCATGCCAGATTCATTGATGCAAACAAAGCGACTCCTGCCGAGAAAATTTCAACGACCCGTGCTTTGTTCTTCATCCCGAAACCCTCAACTGAAATTGCATGATGTTGCACATGCAGAGCGCTCAACATGCTGAGCTGATGCCGTTCCCCAACGGCAATGATGCAACGCAGAACCGTAGGTTGTGGCGATGCCGCTGCTCACTTCGACCGATTGAATTCGCCTGACCGAATGCGATGTGCTTCAGACTGTAATGGTGAAATCGATCGTGCGGACAATCCGTCGCAAGTCACTGCCGTCACATCCGTCAAACCACCCACACTCCACGCGGACGGACCGTGGGATGGGGGTTTAACGAAAGGAATGGCCGCGAGGTTCGTTTCGTGTCGTAGCGTTTGGGAAACCTTTGAATACTCTGCTCGCGACCTCGACTGAGGCTTTCCGTCTCATCCTTCTTGAGAACTCATGGCTTCATCTCATGCCGGGCGAAGAATAGAACCCACCGAGGAACCTTGTCCCATGTCTCTTCCCACGCGACTCGAACATTGGCGATGTCTGGATTGGCCAGCGCGAGCTTTTGTGACAGCGGGGCTGGCGGGAATCATGGCCTGGGTCTTTCGTGATCTCCTGAGTAACTGCGTCAATCGGTGGACGACGGAGCCGCAATACTCCCACGGTTTTATCATCCCGATCATGGCTTTGGGGCTGGGCTGGATGCGTCGTTCTCACATCCCGGCCGGAGATGCTCGCAGTCACATCAGTGGCCTGATCCTGATAATCACAGGCTCTCTGTTTCACCTGCTTGCCACATACTTCTACTTTGAAGCGTTTGATGCCGTAGGGTTTCTGTTCTGTCTGACAGGAATCGTTCTGCTGGTCTGGGGCAAACGTTTCTTTCGAGGCGTCTGGCCTGCTGTGCTCTTCACGGGCTTTATGCTACCGCTGCCGTTTCAACTGGAACGAATGCTATCCGATCCTCTTCAGGTCATGGGCGCCGAAGAATCGACCTACTTTATTCAGACATTCGGTATCCCGGCGATTGCCCAGGGCAACACAATTCTGATGGGCGATATTCGTCTGGGCGTTGAGGAAGCCTGCAGCGGCCTCCGAATGCTGATGGTCTTTATTGCAATTTCCGCTGCAGCCGTGATTGTCAGTGATCGCTCAAGGTGGGAAAAGATCCTGATCTTCTTTAGCGCGATCCCGATTGCTCTGATCAGCAACATCGTCCGAATCGTCGCGACGGCCCTGGCCTAAGAATACGCCAATCGCGAGACCGCAGATCTCATTTTCCATGATCTCAGCGGCTGGCTGATGATGCCCTTCGCGATGCTGCTGCTGTTTCTCGAACTGAAAATCATCGACCTTCTGTACGTGGAAGTCCCAGATGCTCATCCGGGCCTTTCTTTTCATAAGACGCAGGGCAGCATCGCAGTCGGCAAAACATAAGGAATCTGGAATGACGACTTCAAGAATCTCCATGAGCCGACGCGACTTTGGATTATGTCTGGGTGGACTCGCTGCGCTCAGCGTTTCCGCTACGGCGGATTCATTCCTGAATGAAGGCCTGAGCGATCCGGCAATCCTGAATTCCGCGAAGGAAACACTGTCAAAGATTCCCGAAACGATCGGCGCATGGACATCAACGCCATTGACGATTGATGAACGCGAACTTCGTCTCGGAGAAATCTCAGGATACTTCCGCCGGGAATTTCGCCACGCAGAAACCGGACGTGCGGTCGCTTTAACAATCCTCTGCGGCGCTGCCGGGCCGATGAGCGTCCACCCGCCGACAGCTTGCTTTGAAGGGGTTGGCTATTCTCTGATCTCCGGTCCTTCAGTTGTTGGTGTCACGGATGCAGATGATGTCACCATCAGTCTGAACAAGGCCACATTCAGACCGCAGGGAGCGATGACTTCGGATGTCGTTCGAGTATTCTGGGGCTGGAGTCCGGATGGAGCGTGGGACGCCCCGGCAAATCCGCGAATCGCCTATCGAGGACAACCCGTCCTTTTCAAATTGTACACAGTAGATCGAGCCTGGGATTCCGGAGACGGACTGGCTCAGTCAGAAACATTTCTGACCGACGCACTTCCCGTGATTCGTCGAACACTGGCGGCTTCCCAAAACTCCTGATCTGCACTCACAACGAATATGAATACTCCCATCTCAAAAAACGGCGCACGACCTCGCGTTCTCAATCCGCGCGCGGCCCTGATTCTGGCGGTTATCGTCGGCGTGACTGTTGTCGGAGTTCGCAAGATCCATGATCGGCAAATGTCACGGACCGTGCAATTCCTGCGTGACACAGCTTTTAAGTCGCTGGCCAGCGAAGACTACCGCAGTGCTCAGTTGCAATTGAGCCAGTATCTGGCGCTTAAATCAAACGACCCGGAAGCCCGAGAGCGACTTTCCTGGTTGCTGTCTGAACATATCCGAACTCCGCAGTCTTTCGAACAGGCGATTCGACTTAACGAAGATCTGTTGAGAACGGACCTGACAAATCACGAACTGCGTCTGCGTCATTCGCGTTTGTTGATTCAGCAGCATCGAATGGCTGACGCGAAAGCTCATCTGGATCAGCTGCAGTCCGCGCTATCCGATGAAGCCGAAGTCTGGTATCTCAGCGCGGTCGTGGCGGACGCCGGTCGGGATCCAGCCGGTACTTTACAATGCCTCAAACGCTCAATGCGTTGTGCGAAGAAAATTCCGGAAACCTACGCCTTCCTTGCAAAGCTGGCGGATGAATCAACACCGCCTGAGTTGCAGCCCGAAGCTCTGATGCAGCAGATGATTGCTCAGTGCCCAACGGGCAAGGCCCATCAGATTCGAGCCGACTATCGTATCGAAAAACAGCTCTGGTTCGATGCTATCAGTGATCTGTGGAAAGCATTGGAGGAAACTCCCGACGATATGATCCTAAATACCAAACTCGTGCGTTGTATTCAGGCCCTTGACCCCAGTGATGCCTCACAGGGCAGAATCGTCACAGAGACTGTGAAACAAGGCTGCGAACATTTTCGGACTCGCATTGCAGCCTCGGGACAAATCCCGGCGTTGCGCCTGCATCTCGCCGCATTGCAGTGGAAGAACAAGGACAGAGCCGACGCCATCAGCGGACTCGAACAGGCGATTCAGGCCATGCCGCGTTCGTTTACGTTGCATGAGACGCTGATCGAATACCTCGTTGCCGAAAATCAGCACCAGAAAGCTCGCCGTTTGCTGGAAAGCATTCCTGCCGGCGGGCTCGCACGAGAAGTTTATCACTACAGCCACGGCCGCATCCTGATGGCGGAGAAACGCTGGAAAGAGGCCGCAGATTCGCTGGAGCAAGCTCTGGCCTTCGGGAAGAAGAACTCAACACTGTTCGGCCGTGCTCAAATGAGCTACGCGATCTGCCGCAGCCAGACAGGTGAATCTCGCGTGGCTCTGGAAGCATTTCGCTCTGTGGTTTCCACTCGGCCAGATTCAACCGCCGCTCGACTGGGTATTGCCGCCGCATGGGTTCAATCCGGGCAACTGGATCTGGCCATCGCAGAATATCAGCAGTTGAAAAACATCCCCGGCGTCACCGCCAGTCTCGCCGACCTGATGATCCAGCGAAACCTGCAACAACCGGAATCACTCCGAAGCTGGGATGAGGTGGATGAACTGACTCGCGAAGTTAACCCGCAGATTGCCGATCCCGTTCAGCGAGCCCTGCTTCGCGCGGACCGTCTGTTTGCGACGGGCCAGATAGTGACGGCCCTTCAAACACTGGAACATGCAGCAATCGTTTATCCGGATCGAAAGGAAATCCTCTCTGCTCAGCGTCGCCTGAATGGAGAATTCTCCGTCGGTATCAACGAACGGCTCACAAAGCTGGCGGCGGAAGAACCGGGCAATTCGGAAGTTCAGTCCGCTCTGATCCGACAGAAACTCGACTCCGAAGGAACAGACGCAGCAATCGCGATGCTGGAGTCAATCGCCAGACCGCAAAACACGTCATCGGCAGAGAAAGAATCAGCACTGCTTCTCGCAATTCGAATCTCGCACTTTGTTGCGTCGCTGGAAAGGAAAGCAGGGAGCTCCGAAGCGACATCACTGTTTGAACAGTCCGCCACACGATATGCAGAACAGTTGGTCTCGCTGAATCCGCTTCACGAAGCGAACTTTGTCAAGACATTGATGCGTGTCGGCCGTACTTCGGACGCCATGAAGGCTGTCACAGAAGTGCCTGTCAATGGCCGTCCGGAAATGCGAGCAGCGTGCCTGCTGGAAGTTGTGCGACCAGAGTCTTCGCGTGAGACGACGCTGCCCACCGTCACGAAAACAATGTACGCTCTGATCAGTCAATACCCAGCCAACATGGAACTGCGTGTTCGTTATGCAGAACTCCTGTTATATGCTCGGCAGTATTCTTATGCGGAACAAACGCTCGCGACTCTGAGCCCCGAAACAGTCAACGCACCACAAGTCCTGGCGTTGAGAGCCTGGCTGCGATCAGCAGAAGAAAAGAATGTTCCGGAAGGGATTGAACTGATCAATCAGGCTCTGCGATCCTCTCCGCAGTCTTCGCCGTTTCGCGAAATCAAAGCACGAATTCTTCTGACCCAGAATCATGCGGACGAAGCTTTGCGAATCCTGGAAGCCATTCCGGAGCAGGAATTGTCACTGTCCGGACAGGTCTATCTGCTGGCTTCGCTACTGAAACTTGAACGCGATGCGGAAGCTCATACCGTCTATGAACAAATCCACACAATCCACGATGCCGATTCACTGTATCCTGCGGATGAGGATCTGCTGAAGGCCATCCGTAAACAAATCCTGACTCCTACAACAGCTCAGCGATAATCTCATGCCACGACTGTCTGTTATCGTTCCCACTTTCTGCGAAGCTGACAATCTGCCAGAACTGGCAGAGCGACTTTTCAGCAGCGTCTCGCAGGAGCCCTATGACACCGAACTGATCATTGTCGATGACAATAGTCCCGATGAAACTCGCGCGATCTGCCAGGCTTTGAGCCAACGGTTTCCTGTTCACCTTCACGTCAGAACAACCGAACGAGGACTCTCCAGTGCGGTAATCCACGGAATTCGAAACGCGACAGGAGAAATCTTTGTGGTGATGGATGCGGATCTGTCGCACCCACCGGAAGCAGTGCCTGAACTTGTTGCTGCACTCGAAAACCCGCTGACCGATTTCGTCATTGGAAGTCGCTATGTTCGAGGTGGCTCAACGGATGAGGACTGGGGCATCCTGCGATTCTTGAATTCCAAACTCGCCACTTTGCTGGCGAATCCGTTGACACGAGCAGCCGATCCGATGGCCGGATTCTTCGGACTTCGCCGGGAGACCTTTGAAGCGGCAGAACAGCTTAACCCTATCGGCTACAAGATTGGTCTTGAGCTGATGATTAAGTGCCGTTGTCAGCGAGTTGTCGAGGTGCCGATCCACTTCGCCAATCGCAAATGCGGCACGAGTAAGCTGACCTTGAAAGAGCAGTTGAACTACATCAGGCATTTGGCCCGTCTGTATGCCTTTCAATGGGCAGTTCATCAACCGTCGCCAGTATCACCGGTGCCCAGAACAAAGCTTTCAAGTAGCCAGAAGAAGCAAACATCCACGACCGCGTTCTAAATGCACGGTCTCCGCCCCCCAAAATCGATTGGCGATTGGGCGATTCTCCTTTCCGCTCAGGAAAAACTCTGGAATATTGCGGCGTCGGGCGGAATAAGGACCAAAACAGCGATCCAAGCTGACTCTCCGTATTCCCGATTGCCAACTTCTGGCGTTTGAAAATAGATCTCTGTTGTGAGCAAGGTCCTCGTCTCCTAAACTTCGGCCTGCTTTTTCGGGTTTTTACCGAAAAAAAGTGCATTCAGACCCCTTGGAAGTGGTATCCACGAGACTCAGGTACAGGCAACAATGGCGAACTTCTTCTTCACCAGCGAATCAGTCAGCATGGGACATCCCGACAAGGTGTCCGATCAGGTTTCCGATGGCATTCTGGACGCTCTGCTCGCGCAAGATCCGATGTCCCGCGTCGCCTGTGAAACTCTTTGCACCACAGATCTCGTTGTACTGGCCGGCGAAATCACGACCTCAGCGAAAGTCGACTACGTCGCTGTCGCTCGAAAAGTCATTCGCGACATTGGTTACACGTCAGACGACATCGGCTTCAATGCTGACAGCTGCCGAATTTTCCTGGCTCTTCACAGCCAGAGCGGCGATATCGCTCAGGGCGTGGACCGCGACGGTGCGGGCGACCAGGGTTTGATGTTTGGTTATGCCTGCAATCAGACAGAAGAACTGATGCCGGTACCAATCGCTTACGCTCACCGCTTGATTAATCGCCTGACAGAAGTCCGTCAGAAGGGCGTTGTGAACTGGCTGCGACCAGACAGCAAGAGCCAGGTCACCGTGGAATACGACGGACAGAAACCGGTTCGCGTTGAAGCCATCGTGATCTCAACTCAGCATGCGGAATCTGTGACTCAGGAAGAGATCTCTGCCTTCATCAAGAAGGAAGTGATCGGACATGTGATTCCAGCAAACATGCTGGACGCAAACACCAAGTACCACATCAACCCAACCGGACGATTCGTGATTGGTGGACCTCACGGTGACACCGGTCTGACCGGCCGAAAGATTATCGTCGACACCTACGGTGGCTGGGGTCGCCATGGTGGCGGTGCCTTCTCCGGTAAGGATGCCACAAAGGTCGACCGTTCTGCCGCTTACATGGGACGTTATGTCGCAAAGAACATTGTGGCCGCAGGGCTCGCCGATCAGTGCGAAGTGCAGTTGGCTTATGCCATCGGCGTCGCTGATCCAGTGAGCATTCGTGTCGACACGTTTGGTTCCGCGAAGATTGCGGAATCCAAGATCGAAAAGCTTGTTCGAGATCATTTCCCGTTGACTCCAAAGGGAATTATCGAACACCTGAAACTTCGCCGCCCTGTGTTCCTGAAGACCGCTGAAGGCGGCCACTTCGGACGCTCCGGTGATGGCTTCACATGGGAAGCTACCGACAAGGCCGACGCTCTCCGGAAGGCTGCAAACTGATTGAACGGCGCTCACCCCGATGACTTGAGCAATCAGGAACCCGGTGCGAGCGTGTCAATTCGGTCAGAACGACTCTCCTGACTGCTGCACAAGACAATGAAGCCCGGCTTTCCATAAAGCCGGGCTTTTCTTATTCTGCCCACAGTGTGAATTGAGGCCGGGTGTTCGCGGAATACCTTTGGAAGTTCGCCTCAATCGTGGCCGTGCACAGAAAATGTTGCGACCACAGCCCGGGATTTCTCCGGCATGGATGCACGGCGATGACAACAGAACAACAGCCCGATCAGCGAACCAACGAACTTCGGCCTGAAGTACGAAAGATTATTTCGTCCGGAAAGCGGCCGACCGTCGTGAGATCTGGTTCCCGTCTCTCGGTGAGCATTCTCACTTCGCTGAGTCTGATCTTTTTGTGGCTGTCTTTTACTCCGGTGGAGCTGTCGCCTGTTGCCTGGATTGCACTGATCCCCATCAGTCAATTGCTCCGCCTGAGAACGCTCCCACGGTTCAGCGGCCTGCTGATCTGGGGACTTTCCTTTCTGTGGGCAACAGCGACCCTTCAATGGATGCGTCTTGGGCATCCCACGATGTTTCTGGCTCTGGCTGCTCTGGCTGCCTATGTCGGACTTTACATCCCCACGTTCATCTGGCTGGGACGACGAAGTCTCATGGCCGGTCTGCCATTGTGGATTTCTGTGCCTGTCGTCTGGACCGGCCTCGAATACGCTCGAGCCTATCTGCTGACAGGATTCTCATGGTACTATCTCGGCCATAGTCAATATCGCTGGCTGTCACTGATCCAGATCTCTGACATCGTCGGAGCTTATGGAGTTTCATTCCTGATCGCACTGATTTCCGGAGCACTCGCGCAACAGATCCCGCTGGCATGGCTGCGGCGATGGAAGCTTGATGTCGAAGAATCCGCCACTGACACGTTCTCTCTGAAACCACTTATCGTTTCTGCACTTCTGCTGATCGGCGTTCTGACCTACGGAACTTTTCGCAAAACTCCACCGGAGCAATTTCCTCCGGGTCCCGCGATGGCCCTGATTCAGGGAAATTTCACGCCCGAGTTAAAGCATGATCGCAACGAGTTTCTGACTCGTTTTCGCGTGCACGATGCGTTGACCGCCCACTCTGTTTCTCTGCAGCCTGACGTCATCGTCTGGCCGGAAACGATGTTTTCGTGGGCTGAAAAAAGTGCGGCCGAGGGAGTTACGGATGAAGACATTCTCTCGCAGATTCCGGTCGAAGAGTTAAGTTACTACGGCAACCAGGCGGGTGTGCTGGTCGAGCCGTTCCGGACTCGTGAAGTGCAACAACGACTGGAAGAGTTTTCTCAGTCATACGGGGCGGCCATCATCATGGGCCTCGAAGCGAACGTTGCTGAAAAGCATGATCTGAAGACGTACAACGCAGCCGCATTTGTCAGACCGGATCTTGGATACAGCGGACGCTACGACAAAATTCATCGAGTCATCTTCGGAGAATACATTCCGCTGCGAAGTGTCTTTCCGTGGCTTTCCGATCTGACTCCGTTCGGGGCCAATTTCGGAATCGATGCCGGGGCCGAAATGAAGATGTTCGAGTACGCCGGATTTCGTATCGTCCCGATGATTTGCTTTGAGGATACCGTTCCTCATCTGACACGCAGAATGGCGGCTCAGAGGGACTCTGAGGGTCGCGAATGTGACGTTCTGGTCAACCTGACCAATGACGCGTGGTTTCGAGGTTCCAGTGAACTGGATCAGCATTTGATCACCGGGGTTTTCCGCAGCGTTGAAACTCGTGTGCCTCTGGTTCGCTGCGTCAACGGGGGAATCTCTGCCTTCATCGATGGTAACGGACTCGTTAGAGAGCCAGACAAGATCCTTGTCATGAAAGAACCTCTGGAGGGATTGCACGCCGATGTCTCAGAAGTCAAAGGCATGCGTGATCCATCGACAGGAGCGTGGCGACGTCAGTTCAACGGAATCATCTTCGGGCAAGTGCCTCTGGACCCTCGCAGTTCGCTCTACGTCCAGTACGGCGACTGGTTCGCCGGACTCTGCCTGTTCGCGATGCTGGCAGTTTGTGTGACCTCGTTCATGTCAAAGAAATGACCATGGCCGAATGCGGCAGGCAAGCCGTTATCTGGCTGGAAGAATTTAACCCTTGCTCAAATGCGAACCTACAAGGACGTGGCGATTCGGTTTCCTCGCATCGACTGACGCATTGCAAGCCTCCTCCCAGACATCCCATTCCTCCCATACATCATCTCAGACCGCCAATTTCCCACTCGTCAAGCTGACTCTTCGGACACCACATCCATAATTGGTCTTGCGGCACCTACGGGAATCGAGCAGCATCCGAAAGAGTTTGCAGAACGGTCTATCAAGGAAGAAGACTGTGTTAACCGAAATCCATCTGACGTTTGATGAATGAGTACCTCGCAAGTTTT
>JBILXT010000288.1:0-9317 GCA_044378235.1 Planctomycetaceae bacterium | reverse complement strand
CAGGATTGATCAACTTCCCATCCGACTGAAATAAGGAATTCCCGTGGCCCGCTTCCCCAGAATGTGCAACATCATCCAGCGATTCGAAACTCCTCGGGTCGCTGATATCCCTGGCGAAATCCGTGCTCAGATGGAATCGCTGCGCCTGACGGAGAAAATTCGACCCGGGCAGAGCGTGGCGATACCGGCTGGCAGTCGAGGCATCACCAACATTGCTCTGATTCTGCGGGAAATCGCTGCCTATTTCACATCAATCGGGGCCGCACCGTTTCTAGTCCCCGCGATGGGCAGCCATGGTGGAGGAACCGCCGAAGGCCAGGTCAAGATGTTGGCCAGCCTGGGCATCACGGAGGAATTCGTCAAAGTGCCGATTCGAGCGACCATGGAAACTCGGATTGTTGCTCAGACATCCAACGGAATGCCCGTGCATTTCGACCGATTTGCAGCCGAAGCCGATCACGTTTTCGTTGTCGGGCGAGTCAAACCGCACACGAAATTCGTCGGGCCGGTTGAATCCGGCCTGCACAAAATGATGCTGATCGGCCTCGGCAAACACGAGGGTGCAAAGATTTACCACAAGGGTATTCTGACGATCAGCTTCCCGGAAATCATCGCCTCAGTCGCAGAGCGAGTTCTTGACGTCTGCCGTGTTTGTGGCGGTATGGCAATTCTCGAAAATGCCGAAGACGAAACTGCACTGCTGGAAGCCGTTCGTCCCGAAGACTTCGGAACGCGAGAACCTGAACTGCTCAAACTGGCCAATCAATGGCTGCCAAGGTTGCCGTTTGACGAGATCGATCTGCTGATTGTCGACCGAATGGGCAAAAACATCAGTGGTGTCGGGATGGATGCAAACACCATTGGACGGAAATTCATAGATCACGCGGCGACCGACAAGGATCTCGTGCGATGCCGACGCATCATGGTGCGTTCATTGACGAAGGAAACCTACGGCAACGCAACAGGAATTGGTCTGGCCGAGTATACGACTCAGCGATGTGTGGATCAGATAGATCATGAGATCACTCGAATCAACTGCGTCACAGGCAATCATCCGGAAGCGGCGATGATTCCCGTGACTTTGCCGAATGATGCATTAGCAGTCGAGACGGCCCTGCAGACAATCGGAATGGTGGAACCGGAGAACGCTCGAGTTGTCCAGATCTCAGACACATTGCACCTGACCAAAGTCCGAGTTTCGGAGGCTTTCTTCGATCAGGTCCGTGCCAGTAGTCATCTTAGCTTTGATGGAGAACCGTTCGATTTCCCAGTCGGCGAAGACGGCTGGATGCAAGATGTAGAAGTGGAGCACCACTAAACCCCCCGGTTCTGCTCTTTGTTTACCGCCGAGCCGGAGACGACGCTTTTCGCATAGGCCGTCGCCTCCGGCTCGGCGGTAAACAGGAAACAAAAAAAACGGCTGAGCTGCCCGAAGGCGACTCAGCCGTTTCGTGTTTTCTGTGCTGGAAAGTACCAGTCAGACTACTTTCCCTTAGCAGCTGGCTTCTTAGCAACTGGAGCCTTTGCAGGCTTAGCAGCGCCGGTCTTAGCCTTGGTTGACTTGGCGGCACCAGTCTTTGCCTTTGTTGACTTTGGTGCAGCTGGCTTTGCAGCGGCTGTCTTTGCCTTTGTGGACTTTGCTGCAGTTGTCTTTGCTGCGGTGCTCTTTGCGGCCATTACCATTTCCTCCGTGAGGATTCTTTGACACCGATGAAATTTGCAGGATGTCCGCCGGTGTCAGGCACGAACAACCGCGAGTACTTTCAGGCTGCGGTGGGGCCAAAAAAGACCCACCTGTGACAACCTTCAGGGGTTATAGATGAGTTAAGTCGATTGCGTCAAGAAGAATCCTTGGACGCCAAGACGTTCCTGACTTCAACCTGTCGCTAAGTTGGCGATAGAAGTCATCTCATAAAGGACAACAGCAGTGTTGTTCAGACAGCTTTGGTGTGTGGGTCATCACACTGATAATCACTCTTCCGCCCCCTCACAGGATCTCTACACACATCGCACAGAGGCCCTTCCTTTTGGTGAGATTATCGGGGCTCAGGATATCGCGTCTTGACGCAGGCAGACCGGCAGATAGACTGAACTGAACGAGTTGTAGCCTATGCTACATCCGGTTGCGAAGAAAAAGGAAGCTGGAGTTATGCAGAAGTGGCTGCTCAGTGCTGACGCAGTAGCGTGTCGCATGGCGAATCGAAACTCGTCATTTTTGCACCGGTTTTTGCTGACTTTGCTGGTGTTGTTCACCGGTTGCCAGAACGGCGATCCTTCAACCGCAACGACCGAAAACAGTTCCTTGAGCAACGGCGGACGGCTGAAAGTCGTGGCCACCGTCGGCATGGTGGCTGACGTCGTCCGAGAGATTGGTGGCGAACGGATCGAGCTGACTCAGCTCATGGGTCCGGGGGTTGATCCACATCTGTACAAGGCCACTCGAGATGACGTGCAGCAGATCATGACCGCCGATCTGGTCTTCACCAATGGCCTGATGCTGGAGGGTCGACTTGAGGACACCTTCAATCGCATCACGCAGAAAAAGCCGGTTTTCGCGATGACCCGAGATTTACCGCAGGAACTTCTCCTTAAACCGGACAGTGCAGAAGATCATCCCGACCCTCACGTCTGGATGGATGTCGCTGCGTGGGCCAATTGTCTTGATGTGATCACCGAAGGACTCAGCAAGTCGCTGCCCGACCATGCCACGGAGTTTCAATCTCGCGCCGTTGAATATCGAAAGAGTCTTCAGGCCCTGCATGAGTATGGACTGTCCGCGATCGGCTCCATTCCGGAATCCAGTCGAGTGCTCGTGACGTCGCACGATGCTTTCAACTACTTCGGCCGTGCTTACAACCTCGAAGTCCTTGGCGTTCAGGGGCTGTCGACAGAATCCGAAGCCGGGTTGCAGCGGATCAATGAGCTGGTTGATCTGCTGGTCGAGCGAAAGGTTCCGGCCGTCTTTGTGGAAAGCAGCGTGCCTCAAAAGAACATTCTGGCCCTGATCGACGGCGCGAAATCTCGCGGACACGACGTGAAGATTGGCGGCGAGCTGTTCTCTGATGCGATGGGAGCTGCAGGCACCTATGAGGGAACCTACCTCGGCATGCTCGACCACAACATTACAATGGTCGCCAGAGCTCTCGGCGGAACCGCCCCGGAACGCGGTCTTGCTGGCAAGCTGACCCTGAAAAGGGAACAACCATGATACGGAACAGGTTTGTAGGCGGGAAAAGCGTCATCAAGCTGCAAAGCACCCAGATCAGCCGCAGGGCGTTAGCCCCTGGTTTGGAACCGGACGCTAACGCGTGCCGGCTGATTGAATCATCTGACTTTGATTGGTGTGAGGTGTCGACATCATGACGATCACCCAGCCGCCCAATAGCGCGTTGCCACTGTCTGTCAGAGATCTCACAGTGGCGTGGTACCGCAAACCGGTGATCTGGGATGTTGGCCTGGATGTCTCTCCCGGGCAACTGGTTGGCGTGATCGGCCCCAACGGAGCCGGGAAAAGCACGTTTCTGAAAGCCATCATGGATCTCGTTCCCCGGGCGTCGGGGCGAATCGAGATTTTTGGCCAATCTTACAAACGCAGCCGCCATCGAGTCGGCTACGTGCCTCAGCGCGAAAGTGTGGACTGGGATTTTCCCGTCAGTGTGCTGGATGTCGTGACCATGGGGCTGTACGGGAAAATCGGCTGGTGCATGCCCGTGCGTCGACATCATCGTGAGGCTGCTCTCAGAGCACTTGAACGCGTCGGAATCGGCGAATTTGCTAATCGTCAGATCAGTCAACTATCCGGTGGCCAGCAGCAACGCACATTCCTCGCCCGCGCATTGGTGCAGGATGCGGACCTGTATCTGATGGATGAACCGTTTGCTGCCGTCGATGCCGCGACCGAAAAAGCCATCGTTCAGATTCTGCGGGAAATGAAGCAGGCCGGTAAAACCGCGATCGTGATTCATCATGACCTGCACACAGTCCCGGAGTATTTCGATTCGGTGGTGCTTCTAAACATGCGAGTCGTCGCAAGCGGTCCGACGGAGACCGTTTTCACTCGAGATAATCTCGAAAAGACCTACGGCGGCCGACTGACTCTGCTGGACGAAGCCACCGAAGCGATGCGACGTCGGGAGCGGACGCTGTGAGAACTCTCGCTGCTCTCCAAAGCTTTCTCGCATTCGCATCATCATCGTTGACGGATCTTTCCATTCGCTGGCCCACCTGGCCGGAGTGGAAACGCGTGTTGTTCCTGCAGGACTACAACACGCGAGTTGTCATGCTCGGCACAATGTTGCTGGGTCTGGCGGCTGGCATGGTTGGCAGCTTCACCCTGCTCCGTCGCCGAGCACTGATGGGCGATGCGCTCAGTCATGCAACTTTGCCCGGAGTGGGCCTGGCGTTCCTGATTGCTCCCAGTCTGGGATTGGCCGAAAAATCACTGCCTGTTCTACTCACGGGCGCGGCTTTGAGTGGGATCGCCGGAGTCATAGCGATTCTCTACGTTCGCAACCTGACCCGACTCAAGGAAGATGCGGCTCTGGGAATTGTCCTGAGCGTCTTTTTCGGTGCCGGGATCGCCATTCTGTCGATCGCTCAACAGTCCGTCGGACATTCGGCCGGGCTGGAGTCCTTCATCTACGGTAAGCCCGCGTCGATGATTGAATCGGACCGGCTTCTCATCGGATGCTCTGGAGTTCTGACCCTGCTCATCATGGGCGTGCTGTTTAAAGAACTCACGCTGCTTTGTTTCGACGAAGGTTTCGCGGCGTCTCGCGGATACCCCGTACTGCTGCTGGACCTTGTGCTAATGGGGCTGGTGGTGATCGTCACAATCATCGGACTGCAGGCTGTCGGTCTGGTGCTGATGATTGCTCTTTTGGTGATTCCGGCTGCGGCTTCGCGCTTCTGGACTCGCAGCCTCAAGCAGATGATCTTGATCTCAGCCGCCATCGGTGGCGCCGGCGGATTTGTCGGTGCCGCCATGAGTGCGTTGTTCAGAAATCTTCCCGCCGGAGCAATGATTGTTCTGGTCTGCAGCTCGCTGTTTTTCATCAGCATGATGTTTGGGACGGAGCGTGGTCTCGTTGTGAGATCGCTACGACGTCGAGATCTGAATCGCAGCGTTGATCACCAGCATCTTCTGCGTGGGCTGTTTGAGCTTCAGGAATCACGCGGCCCCAAGGCTGGAATCCCCTTTTCCGAACTGCTGGCACTGCGAAGCTGGTCGTCGCATCGTCTTCTGAAAGAGATCGAACGATGTCGGCGACGAGGGCTCGTCTTTCGCGACAGTGACCAGAATCTGTCACTCACCAGTTCCGGCGTCGTTGAGGCTTCGCGGCTGGTTCACGAACATCGACTTTGGGAGTTGTATCTGATCACTCATGCGGATGTCGCCCCGGGACGAGTCGACCAGAGTGCGGATGCGATCGAGCACGTGCTTGAACCGGAACTGATCGCGCAACTGGAAGAGCTGTTGTTGCAAAAGCGTCGAGTTCAGGGCATCGCTCCCAGCCCCCATCCAGTTGATGCGGAGCATGCCTCATGAACGCGCTCAGCAGTTGGTCGTGGGGCTACGATGGCTGGATTGTTCTGGCCGGAATTCTCTGCGCGGTCGCAGCATCGTTGCCGGGAAATTTCCTGCTGTTGCGGCGGATGAGTCTTCTTGGCGACGCGATCAGCCATGCCATTTTGCCAGGGTTGGCCGTTGCTTTTCTGGTCACCGGCAGCCGCTCAAGCCTACCGATGTTTCTCGGAGCCGTGGTGGTTGGGCTGTTGACCGCCGTCTTCACCGAATGGATTCGCAACTTCGGAGAAGTCGACGAAGGCGCATCGATGGGCGTCGTGTTTACCACGCTCTTCGCTTTGGGATTGGTGATGATTGTTCAGGCGGCCGATCATGTGGATCTCGATCCGGGCTGTGTGCTTTACGGATCGCTGGAGACCACCACCTTCGACATGGTAAACGTTGGCGGAACGGAGATTCCTCGTGTTGTGTTAGTGTTGTCGGCAGTAACTGCGATGAATCTGCTGGTCGTCGGGCTGTTCTTCAAGGAGCTGAAGCTCAGTGCGTTTGATCCGGCACTGGCCACGACCTGTGGCATCAGTGCCAGGCTCATGCATTATCTGTTGATGATTATTGTGGCTGTGACAGCCGTCGCCAGTTTTGAGTCTGTTGGCAATATCCTGGTTGTGGCCATGTTTGTCGTACCGCCAGCGACCGCGTTCCTTCTGACTGAACGGTTGCGTTCCATGATTATCGTCAGTGCGATGATCGCGGCCCTGTCAGCGACTTTGGGGCACGTTTCGGCATTGGTTGTGCCGAGCTGGTTTGGTTATCGGAGCACCAGCACTTCCGGAATGATGGCTCTGTGCGCCGGCATTCTGTTCTTCGCGGTTTCGCTGTTCGCACCTCAGCATGGTGTTTTAATTCGGATCCTGCGTCGCCAGCGGCTGTCTCGCAGAATTCTTTCCGAGGACCTGATTGCTCTGCTGTATAGGATGGACGAAAGAAAATCGGGCGTCGTCGCGTCGATCGACCAACTACGAGCCGCCCTGCTCTCCGGTGGCTTCATGAGTTCTCTGCTGATGAAGCAGCATGCAAGAAAAGGCCACGTCATCGCTACAGAGAACGGCTATCAGTTGACAGATTCAGGTCGCCGTCTTGGGGCTGAACTGGTTCGCTCGCACCGACTATGGGAACAGTATCTGGTCTCAGAAGGCGGCGTGGCCGTCGATCGCATCCACGGTCAGGCTGAGCAATTGGAACATTTTACCGGCCGCGAATTGCGAGACCGCCTGCAACAGGAAACCTCGGCTCCAGCTCTCGATCCTCACGGCAGTCCCATCCCGCCGGAGTAGCGGAGAGCATCGCGGTGTGCCTGGCCCTGCAGACCGTCCGTCCGTTGATTTCGTGCTCCAGACCTGGCTATTGTTTACCGCCCAGCCGTAGGCGCCGGCTTTTATGGAGAGCCGGCACCTACGGCTGGGCGGTAAACGTTTAAATCAGCCATTCGCTGTGTCTGCAGATCATTATGCTGTCGAACAGCAATGGTCATAAGTTTTAACGAGGTCGACTCATGTCTCGCGAAGATGATTTAAAGCTGCTTCATCAGTACGTTCAGAACGAAAGTCTTATCCGTCACATGCTGGCGGTTGAGGCGGCAGTTCGAGCCTACGCGGTGAAGTTTGAAGAAGACGTGGACAAGTGGGCGACCGTGGGACTTCTGCATGATTTCGACTACGAACGCTGGCCGAATCCTCCGGATCACCCGCTTCAGGGAGCTGTGATTCTGCGACAGAATGGTTATCCCGACGATGTGATTTATGCGATCAAGTCGCACGCCGATTATTTGACGGACTGTCCGCGAATTTCACGGCTCGACAAAACCCTTTATGCGTGTGATGAACTCAGCGGATTCATTGTCGCCTGCGCATTGATGCGGCCGGAACGACTCAACGGGATGGAACCCAAGAGCGTTCGCAAAAAGATGAAACAGGCGTCCTTTGCTGCGGCTGTGAATCGCGACGACATCATTCGCGGCGCGGCAGATCTGGGAGTGGATCTCGATGAGCACATCGCGTTCGTGATCGCTGCGTTGCAGCCGATCGCGGCAGAGCTGGGTTTGCAAGTGTAGACGTTGTCAGCCAGTCGGGATCAGCGAAAGAACTCTTGATTCCGCATTCCACCCCTTGTTTACCGCCCAGCCGGCGCCACCGGCTGGGCGGTAAACGATCCGGGTCAGGGCTCCGACAACTTCTTCAGGATGTTGCGAGTGATCTGTTCGACCACCGCGTCACCGCCACGCAGGCCGTGAGCCCAGTCGGTGGATCCACAGGTGAAAACGGTACCGCCGTCAGTGCGAATACCAAGACACGCCGCGCCGACTCGACCCTGTTCCCATTGGTCATACCACTCGCAGTCGTCCGGAGCCCATTGAGCCTGACACGTCGCCAGAACTTCAAAGGATTTTGGTGTCCCGTCGCGATGAGTCGGCGAAGGAAGGCCGTCCTTCCATTGCAGCTCACAACCGTCACATTCGTAACCAACGATCGTATGCTGACCGCCAAAGCTGTCTCCGGGCTTCAGATTTGTATCGGCAAACATCCAGTGATCGGGTCGGTGAACCGTAAACGCTCCACTGCCATCCATGAACTGGCCGTGACTCTTGTGATATCCGCCAAACAAGAAGCCGACGCCCGTCAGGAGATTTTCCGGTCGCTTCACCAGATGGTGGCTCCATGTCGTCGTCAGTAAACTATGGTCATCGGTCTTGAACACCGGGTCGAGATTAAACGCCTGCTTGTAACAGGTCAGAGCCTGCCAGTTCTCTTCGGGACGAACCTGCCAGCAGCACGTGTTCCCACTGAAGAAGGCCACGTTCCCGCCCTTCGCGATCCACGCTTCCAGGCGATCACGCATCCCGGCAGACCAGTATTCGTCATGGCCAACGCTCAGAACCAGTGAATAGTGTTCGAGTAGCTCCGGTCGCTGCTCAAGATCAAGGTTCGAGCAATAGTCGATTGCGAAGCCGTTTGACTCTGCCCAGGCAACGAATGGTTGTTCCCAATTCGGAAACAAACTGCTCTGAGGTCGCTGAAAGGATACTCGATGTCCCTGCAGGTTGGCTCGACCATGATAGGTGTACAAGCTGCTGCCACCCCAGTTGTTGTATGCATTGTAGGTGTTCGTGGCGAGCTGAAGGAGGATCCTCACGTTTTTGTCGAAGCTCGAAGGACGAACAATAAACCATGACTCGATTTCTGCCGTCCGGCGGTTACGAGCCACAAACTTGCCGCCTCCGTCGGTCACTTTGAATGTGGCGGTGTAGTACCCGGACTTCCATTCGGCCGGAACAGGCATCGAAAAGCTGATCGGCCAGCCGCATCCATCAGCACTGGCATGCTCGGGAATCGGATGAGCTCCGCCGCCGGGAATGCCGGATTTCTGAAACACCACCTCGCGTTTGGCACCGATGCGAGCAATCTCCAGGCTGTACTCAGCCGCTGTCGTGGATGTGTGAAAGGCCAGATCTTCTTTGGCCGCGACGCTTGTTCGATCCGGATACGCTTCGATGAACAGGCTCGGAGGCAAGTCTGATTGAGCCACCGCGTTGGATCCGGCCAGCAACATCGCGAGGACAAACGAGAATCTGAATGAGTGGAGCACTGGAACTCTCATGGCCGAACTTCCTTCATCGGAGGTCAGTGAATACAAAACGGCGAGCGGTTCTGTGGACTCATGAGCGGGACAAACCACAGAACTCATCGGAACCTGCGTAGCATTCAGCCAATCATGATCGTGGCGTCGTATTGAT
>JBILXT010000694.1:0-2593 GCA_044378235.1 Planctomycetaceae bacterium | reverse complement strand
AACAAAAGCGGCTGAAGGGAATCGAACCCTCACTTAAAGCTTGGGAAGCTGTCGTGCTACCACTACACCACAGCCGCATAATTCAACAGTTGTCAGCTTTTCTCAGTGTATTCTGCATTTTTCAGCATTGCAATTCACTTCATCGGATTGCATGTTTTGAATGCCATTTTTGCCCGAAGTGGGTACAAGTGGGTACAGACTCAACTGGCCACCGCATCCGCGTAACCACTGGCGAGCTGTTGGAAGTGAATTTTTGACTTCCAACCATTTTGGAAGTGATCGGCCGCACGAATGACTTCCAACTTTCACGACGGCGACCGTTAAGAATGCTCTTGAAACAACACATGTGCATAAGCAGTAACTTCGTCATCGGTGACGTCAGTTTGAATGTAGAGCACGATAAGGTTAGCTCCGAGAGTGCTTTCTACGTGTGCCGTTCCCGTGATTTCCTTAACCACTGCCAAGATCCGATACCCGTTTTCAACGATGGTGCGAATTTCTTGTGCTAACCACTCAGGCAAAAACCCAAGCTGCTGTCCCGTTGTTCGCCGGACCTCAATTGCACATTCACTGTGTTCATTCAGTGGATCGTGTTTAAGTATCAACTGTTCGCCCGCCTTGCACTTGGAAAGAATGTGCTGTCGGTCAGTTCCATTGTCATTAAGAAAGGTGACGCCTGCGACCTTGGTGAACTGATGACGGATACGCATGGCTCGGGATAGATTCTCTTCACGAAGGCGGACTCGTTCTTCAGAAAGGCGGACTCGTTCTTCACGAGCCTGGACTTTTTCAAGCTGCTGTCGTTCTTGTCTGATTTCCTTCTTTTTCGTTTCATGCTTGCGTCGTGCCTGCACCGCCGCTGTTCGGACGGGTGCCGGAATCACTCGTTCAATGGCAAGGTGTAATTCAGATAACTCATCCCGGTCGATTACTTTGTCTGCTGCTATGCGTTCCATAATCTCACTGAGGTACGCAATCGCAACGACGGTAGTATCACCCTTGTGACTGGCAAGCCACCGCCGCAACGTGTTGATCTCTTGTACTTCAATTCTTCCATCTGCGGTTATACCGTTACAGAGTTGAAGCAGCTCCTTGCCAGCTTCTGTCTCAAGTTCAGATTGGGTTAAATAGACGCGCATCTGAATAGAAAACTCCGTTGAATTGAGGGCTCGGCATGGCGGCATTCAACAGAGTTGCAGAATCGACCTGTGTTTTCAAGCCGCCAACTCGCGACTCGCTTCGGCCTGCCTCGCTATCGGCCCCAACAAGCAACCGTTTGCTTCGGCTCGTGACAGATCCACTTCGGCATAATGTCGTTCGGTGGTCTGCTTGCTGAAGGGGCCGAGGACCTGCTGTGCGGTTTCCAGATTGCTCTGTTGGCTGGAGTCTGTGGCAACAGCTTTACCCCTTTTGCACTTCCGGGCCTTACGGATTCGCAGGTTGCGAAAACACCGTGAATTCCTGCGTTTTCTGAGTGGCCTTGCAATTCTCCACGAATTGTTCGACAAAATGCTTGTTTCGTTTATTTCGAATAGCAGAATTGCCGTACTGCTCTTTGTGACTGTCAATGCTCATTGTTTGACGGTCTGAAAGTTGCGATGTGCCCGGCAACGACCATCCAATCGTTCCAGAATTTCCGCTGTAAAAACAGCGGCCCAAAACCATGATCACTCTTCCAGATTCTCCTGATACCGTTTCTCCTGATGATGTGGACCAGAAGCAGGTTACCACGTCGAGCCAGCAGCTTGCTGCCGTTCTCTCCGGTCGCAAACGGAAAAGCTACCGCTTGACGATCGACGGTGAAACTTGCGAAATCCCCGAAGCCGCACTGCGAATGTTAAAGGACCTGCTTGTCCAGCTGTCCATGGGGAATTCGGTCACTCTGATGCCGATTCATGCTCAACTGACAACTCAGGAAGCAGCCGATCTGCTGAGTGTTTCGCGTCCTTATCTGGTCAAGCTTCTGGAAGCTGGCGAAATCCCTCACCATACTGTCGGGACTCATCGGAGAGTGCTGTTGAAGGACTTGATGGAGTACAAGCGGCGATCTGATCAGGAACGTCTGAAGGCTTTGGAGGAATTGGCGGCGGATGCCCAGGAATTAGGATTGGGATACTGACGTGAGCCACTTTACGGCCGTCTATGATGCCTGCGTTCTATATCCGGCTCCGCTTCGCGATTTGCTGATGCATTTGGCAATGTCGAACTTGTTCCGAGCTAAGTGGTCGGACGAGATCCACGAAGAATGGATTCGAAACGTCCTGAAGGAACGCCCTGATTTGACTCGTGAAAAGCTGCATCGAACCCGACAGAACATGGACAAGCATGTCGATGGTCTGGTGTTCGGTTACGAAAGCCTGATTCCCGGATTGACTCTCCCGGACGGCAACGACCGGCACGTTCTTGCTGCTGCAATCCGTGCCAGAGCGGATGTGATTGTGACCTTCAATTTGAAGGACTTTCCCGCGGAGTACCTGAGTCAATTCGATATCGAAGCACAGCACCCGGATGATTTCGTTTTTCATTTAACCGACCTCAACCCGGAAGCCGTTTGCGAAGCGGCAAAACGTCAACGGGCAAGCTTAAAATCACC
>JBILXT010000695.1:0-2593 GCA_044378235.1 Planctomycetaceae bacterium | reverse complement strand
GGGACCTGACAATTGCAGGTTGTCGTAGTGTCGATCGTTCCACGCTTCAATCTGTGGCTTGAACAGATAAATCAAACCGCTGATCGAAAGTACAATCACGAACGGGATACAAAGCAATCCGGCATAGAAGTGCCAGCGCCAGACAGCTCGATAATCGGGCCATGATTTTTCGGACATGGAAGACCTGAGGGAGTTGGCAGTTGATGGATGGGACGTGGTGCAGAAGCCTGTAAACCACCGGGGTGAACCCGGTGGCAGAGGGGGATGTTTGCAAACTAAAACTCGCCCAGGATCTCGCCGCCGTTACGGCTGTGCATGCCACGGTGCAGCATCGAATCGATGTTGTCGCTGAGGAATCTCACTGAACCATCGCCAAGCAGAACCTGAGCACCACCGGTATGAAAGCTGCGCGGCCCGAAGAAGCCTGTGAAGTGCACCACGACGTCCGGGATTCTGCTGTTTGGCGTGTTGTAGCCGTTGGTCAAGGTGCTGACGGCTCCGGAATGAGCCCATGACACGCCACGCCCTCGCAGAGCCGCGCTGGACGCTCCGCGCCAACTGGTCTTCTGAGTCCAGATGGAGGCAATATCAGGATTACTGATCACACCCGTCGGCCCGTTGACCCAGCCACCACCGGACCCTGCTAACCCCTGAACCGGCAGCAGACTCGCGCTGACGCCGGACGAACCGTTCAGTGTGGCCTGGTAGTTGAACATCGGCAAAGTCCCGGCGGCCAGAGTAAAGTCCGCTCCGACGCTGCGAATTGCTTCGCTCATGACAACGGTATTCGAGGTGCCGTCCAGGATGTCTCGCATCCTTGCGCTGGAGTTTTCATAGACAATTCCGTCGGTCGGCCAGCGCAGGTCATAGTTGGCGTTCATGCCGCTTCCGTAGCTGATCATGTAATTCAACCCGGCATAGGTTGCTCCACCGGCACCGACGTTCTGAGTCGGAGCCGGGTCGCTGGGGCACAGCATGATCTGGAGAGGTGTCGCAAACGCTGTGGCAAACTGTGGATTCGGAACCAGAGCATTGAACGGGCCACTGAATCCATGCTGTGTGAAATCCAGCAGGTTCTGAAGATTGGCCTGCTCCATGTACGGCAGCAGGCGAGCTTGCGGTGAAAATCCCTGAGTGTTCGGGAGATAATTCTGAGCGTTCGTCATCGGGAAGACACCAAATGTGCCTTCGTAATTGTGCAGGGCGAGGCCGAACTGCTTGAGATTATTCTTACATTGAGTTCGGCGAGCTGCCTCACGAGCCTGTTGAACCGCCGGTAGCAGCAACGCGATCAGAATGGCGATAATGGCAATCACAACGAGTAACTCAATCAGCGTAAAGCCGCGAGATTGAATACGGGAACGAGAAATCATGACAGGAAAACTCCAAAGCAAACAGGAATGAATCTGAGCGAGAAATGGCGTGGTGTCGATTCTGTCCGCCGCGTTGCTGAGATCCCAGCTCTTTGGCCCGGCTCCATGACCGGTGTGTGTCCAGAGAAATGGTCGATCGGAAACGCGTACAAATGCAGACTGGGAGAAACGGGCGACACCACGTATCGATGCGTCGAACGGGACAGCATGCGGCTGACCGGTCATCCTTAGTGGCACATCAACACAGGACAGCACCACAGTGGCGACACAACGCGGTCAGCAAGCTCAGGCCAGCTTTGGAGGAGGGAGGGGAGGTCGCATCGATGTCAGATTCAATCGCTCTGAAACATGGTGCACGAACTCCGAAATTTCGACGGAGATCGTGACGGGCTGAACGCGGGCAGGAACGATTGAGGCGGGAAAACACAGCGAGAAAGCCGGCTGTCCCTGACACTCGGCGGAGTAAACCGAATGGATCCACTTCGATGTTTTGGGCCGAGCCGAAGTCACGCGAGGCACAGGTGCTGAAGACGCCGCCGTTGGAGCCGCAGATGCTGAAGACTGATGCTTGCCGGTTGTGGAAGCGACCGACGCTTCGCATTTTTGCTGCGTCTTCCCTGCGTCATCCTTTGAGCACAGAACACAGGGCTTCCTGGTGATGGTCGTTTCTTTTTTTGCCGCCGCCAGAACATAGTCCGGCAGTTCAATGCCATTGGCTTTCGCCCAGGCAACCTTTTGAGAATTCGTGAAGCAGCAACACTTCTTCCAGCACTGTTCTGCAGAGCGACATCCACATGGACGGTTCTGGCAGGGAAACGGCTGACTGGTATCTTTCCCGGGACCGATCTGTGCGACAGGCGCGATGGGAAGAGGAAGCACGATGGAGGCCAGACATAGCAGGGCCAACAGACTCATGAGTCTGCGGAAAGCCTTGCTGGAGATGTCTGGAATTCTCTTCATTGACGATTTGACAGCAGAAAAAAAGAAGGCGAAAAAAAACGAGCAAAGTGAACAAAACGCTGAGACGAATTCAGAGGCTATGAGGGGCCCGGGCACGTCGTTGCTGAACCCGGTTCTTATTCCGGAACTGCTTTGACTTCTGGAACCTGGATCACGGTTTTGAATTGCACGTTCATGGAATAGCTCAGGCCGTTGGCTTTTGCTGTTCCTTTTGCGGCGGTCGTCCCGGATATTTCGTTGTCCATGACTGTTATAGACGC